>DATEMN010000302.1:0-5752 GCA_035275565.1 Pseudonocardiaceae bacterium
AGGGGGATGACGAGGGGTGCTGCCCGATCGGGCAGCAGTCGCTGCCCGATCGGATGGTGCGGATATATCTGGCCATCAGCGAGCGCTGCTGGGAAGGTTGAGGCAGGGAGCCCGATGAGGAGACGCGATGCGTACCCACAATCATGACGTTGACGATGGCCGCGAACTGCGGCCCAAGGCAGCTCGGATCGACCTGGAGGACCCCGGTCTGGCTTACCGGGCGGCGGCGGCCGGTCGCACCGATGTGCTCGGCCCAGCCGGGTTGCTCGGCCTGCAACGCGCGGTCGGCAACAGCGGTGTCGGCGCGCTGGTATCCGACGAGGAGCGCTCCCCCGTGCTCGACGTCGTCGGCTCAGGTGGCGGGTCACCCCTTAATGTGGATACCCGGACGGACATGGAGTCGCGGCTGGGCCACGACTTCGGTGACGTGCGGGTGCACACCGACTCCCGGGCGCACGACTCCGCGCAGGCGGTCAACGCCCACGCCTACACCGTCGGGTCGAATGTCGTGTTCCAGCGCGACAAGTACGACCCGTCGTCGACCGAGGGCAAGACGATGCTCGCCCACGAGCTGACCCACGTCGTGCAGCAACGCAGCGGCCCAGTGGACGGCACCCCCACCGGCGGTGGTGTCCAGATCAGCGACCCCTCAGACCGCTTCGAACGCGAGGCCGCCGCCAACGCCGAGCGCGCCATGTCCGCGCCCGCCCCAGCAACGGTGACCCCAGCCGGGCCAGCGGTGCAACGCCAGGCCGACGAAGAGGAGCAACCCGAGGAAGCCGCGGTTCAGGGTGCCTTCGTCCAACGCCAGGAGGGCGAAGAGGAGGAAGAGGCACCCCCGGCCTGAGGTGCGTTCCTGGCCTGCGGAGGCGAGATGAAGCACGTTGCGGAACCCGCTGCCGGGCGGGTGGTCGAGCGGCGTGCTACGCACCGTCCACCACCGATTGAGGACGCGTCGCCTGCCTTAGCCCCCCGAGGGGTGGTCGGGCCGGGCGTGCGGTCGGTGCCGCCGCTGTCGGTGCGCCACGCCGTGCTGTTGCAGCGCCAGGCCGGTAACCGGGCGACGGCACAGCTGTTGGCCCAGCGGCGCAGGGCCACGCTGCCCGCCTCTGGTGGTCGCGGCATCACCCCGGCTGCTCCGCCAGTGGCGGAGCCATCCCCCGCGAGCCCGACAGCTGACGTTGGCAGCCTGCCGGTGCAGCGGCTGGTTCGTGGTGGCCCAGCCCAGGATCCGAAGTTCACCGCGCTGAAACGCGACGTGAAGTCCAAGCAGCAGACCCTGGGCAAGCACCCACCCCCCAAGACCGAGGCGGACGCCGCTCAGGGTGCCGCGAAGCCGCCCCAGGACGACAAGGAAGCCCAGGGCAAGGCGGCGAACGCGGAGAAGATGAACGCCGCGAAGCCGGGTGAGTTCGACAAGGCCGCGTTCATTAAGGCTGTCAATGACGCGATCGCGAAACAGGCCCCGAAGAACCTCGACGAAGCCGACAAGTTCGGTGACTCGGGGAAGGCAGAGGCGGTCAAGGGAGAGGTGCAAGGCAAGGTCAGTGCTGGCAAGGAGACCTCGGCCAAGGCCATCGAGACCACCACCAAGGCACCCCCGGACACCTCCGCCGCCAAAGACAAGCCGGTCACCCCACTGCAGCCGGATCAGCCCCCGCCAAAACCGGGAGCACCGAGTCCCGACCAGGCAGTGCCCGATAAGGCACCTCCGGCGGCGACCGACTTCTCCGACGGCCCAAAGCAGGTCGACCAGCAGATGGCCAGCGCCCAGGTCACCGAGGAGCAGTTAGCGAAGTCCAACGAGCCGGAGTTCACCGGGGCGCTGAAGGAGAAGAAGGAAGGAGAGGCGCACGCCGCGACCGCGCCCGGTCAGGTGCGGGCCGCGGAGGCGAAGACCCTGTCCGGAGCGAAGGCGCAGGCGGCGCAGGCCGGGGCGGCCGCGATGACGACGATGGCCACGGACCGGACCAAAACCGGGCAGGAGGTGAGCGCGGGCAAGGAGGGCGCCAAGAGCGAGGACGAAAAGAAACGTGCGCAGGTCACCGCGAAGCTGCAGACGGTGTTCGACGCGACGAAGAAAGACGTCGAAGACATCCTCAACGGGCTGGACAAGAAGGTCGATGACAAGTTCAGCGCCGGGGAGAAGGCTGCCCGCGACGCGTTCACCGCCGACTACACGCGGAGGATGGACGCCTACAAGGATAAGCGGTACTCGGGCATCACCGGCAAGTTGAGGTGGGTGGATGACCTGTTCTCCGGTCTGCCTGATGAGGTCAATGTCTTCTACGAGCAGGCCCGTGACGGTTATCTCAAACGGATGCAACAGGTCATCTCCGACGTCGCCGATGTGATCGGCACCGAGCTGAACCGGGCCAAGGCGCGGATCGCCACCGGGCGCAATGAGCTGCAGGCCGAGGTGAAGAAGCTGGACCCGGATCTGCAGGCTCTGGGCAAGGAAGTCGCCGGGGAGTTCGCGGGCAAGTTCGACGAGCTAACCCAGGCCGTGGACGACAAGGGCACCGCGCTGGTGGACACCCTAGCCTCGAAGTACACCGAGGCACTCAAGGCCGTCGATGAGGAGATCGCCTCCGAGAAGGAGAAGAACAAGGGCCTGATCGCCAAGGCCATCGACGCCGTCAAGGGCGTCATCGACACGATCCTCAAACTCAAGGACCTGCTGCTGGGGGTGCTCGCGAAGGCCGCCCAGGCCGTCGTGGCGATCATCAAGGACCCGATCGGCTTCCTCGGCAAGGTCGTCTCGGCGGTGGGCGCGGGACTGAAGGCGTTCATGGCCAATATCGCCAACCACTTGCAGAAGGGCCTGGTGTCCTGGCTGCTGGGCGCCGCCGCCAAGGCCGGGCTGCAGTTGCCTGAGCGCTTCGACATCAAGGGCATCCTCATGCTCATCGCGTCACTGCTGGGCCTGACCTGGGCCGCGATCCGCGGCCGGATCGTGTCTAAGGGCGTGCCCGAGCAGGCGATGGGTGCGGTCGAGTCCTCGGTGCCGATCGCACAGAAGATCAAGGATCAGGGCATCGGGGGGATCTGGGAGGAGCTCAAGGAGAAGGTCGGCGACCTTAAGCAAAACCTCCTGGGCAAGATCTCCGAATACCTGATCCCCACCGTACTCATCGCCGGGATCACCTGGATCGTCTCGCTGCTCAACCCGGCTTCGGCGTTCATCAAGGCATGCAAGGCGATCATCGACATCGTCACCTTCATCGTCGAGCGCGGCGCCCAAATCATCGCCTTCGTCAACGCCGTGCTGGATGCCGTCATCGCCATCGCCGGCGGCGGCGCCGGCGGCGTCCCCGCCCTCATCGAGAACGCCCTAGCCACCGCCCTCCCGGTCCTGATCGGTTTCCTCGCCGCCCTGCTGGGCATCGGCGGCCTAGCCGACAAGGTCAAGAAACTCTTCCAGTCCCTCTCCAAACCCATCACGAAAGCCGTCGACTGGGTAGTCGACAAGATCGTCTCCTTCGGCAAGAAAATCTGGGCCAAACTCAAGAGCAAGTCCGGCAAGAAAGACGAGAACAAGAAAAATAATCTCGACGCTGGCATGCGTGCCGCACATGGACTGCTCAAGCGTGAACTATCACAGGGCGATATTGACAGGCAATTTTCAGCGATAAAGTCGCGCTACGGTTTGACGACCCTTCGGCTGGTTACCGACCACCGAGAAGGCGGATTTAAATACGTTCATGCGCACGGGACGGTTCAGCGGTCCGACACCCCCCAAGTGAAGATCAAGGACGAAGCCGCACTGCAGAAGATAGCCGAATTAGAAAATCGGAAGGGTGATCTGGAAAAAGATGCCGCCACGCTAAAGCAAGACATCAGGAAACGCGCACAGGATTCTCTGTTCCAAATCGGGTCAACGCACATCGGTAAGCCAACCGCCTCGCTACCAACAACTACCGCGAAAACAACGCGACGACAGCGCCGGGATATTCAGCCAATCGGCCAGGCGCTAGGATGCCACTATCCGGGTTGCACGAACAGTGGCCCGTATACGCCCGACCATTGTCCGCCATCAAAGATGAGGGGTTATCTAATTGACGGTCAGCCCATAGTGCCGCAGGGGTCACAACTTCTCTACCCGCATTGCCAGTATCACTCACGCCTACAGGGCAAACGTGCATCGGAGCTTTCGATAGAGTATTCTAAGCTACAGAAGGCGCTGGCCAGTATTCAAGACTTGACCGACGAGATCAAGAAGCTGAAGGGTGAATAGCGCATAATGAATACTGAACATGCAGGGTGGAGAGAGGACGTTCTACGGCAGCTCGATGCGGCGTCAGAGGATCTTTTTCCCGGCCCTCCGAACGAGAATTATCCAAGCGCCGCCGTTCGACTGAGTGGCTACACAGGGGGGGATGAATGGTTGCTGATAATGCAGATACTCGCATATGGACGACCGTCGGGGTCGTTTAGCGAAGATATGTATATATTTGGAAATAAGATCTCCGAACCAGGCTTCTTTGGCAGTCGCGAAGCGGTTTCTCCCATGCCAGGAAGCGACTTCTGGTCGAATGATACAGAGGAGCGCTTTATTCCTGATCTTAAAGGTTTCTCTGTCAAGTTGGGCGACTCCATTCGAGAGTTCTCCTTTTCTAGCTCTGACCTAGAGGAAGCGGGCGTAGTTGGCATCGAGATGGAGCCTGAACTCACCTTCATTCGCACGCTTGGCCATCATGCCGCCGACGAGGTGATGCTGGGGCCGAAGCAGGTGCTGGAATCCTTGTGCCGACCTCACCTCAACTTGATTTTTCGACTTGACGGATGGAGACAGCCGGACAGTATCGAGGGTGAAAAGCCAAGCGACCTGCCATGCTTCCAAGCTATCGCGGACTCGATCAACGCGTCTGAACCGATTGGTCTCGACATATGTGGCGATACCGCAAATACTCATTGGTCACACTGGACCGATTTTGAGTAGCGAGGACAACGGTAGTCTCAATATATTAAATAGCGGTCAATATCCAACAAGACCCAATTACATTTATTATATTCTCGATCTAGAATGGCGATTCCGGGCGCTGGCAACTCGACCTCGAGTGGCATTGTCCCACCTCGTCCTGACTACTCACCTATGTTCTCAACGAGCGTGGCACGGGCACCATCGGCATGCTGTTACTCGTCGCGGTGATCCCAGCACCTACTAAGGAGAACGTAAGTATGTAGACCGACTGGGGCTTATGCGGTGATGTAGCGAAGGTTGAGGTCGCCGAAGAATGCTCGGATCAAGCTGGGCAGTCGGGCGAGTCGCTCGAGTGCGGTGAGGAATTTGGTGGTGAAGCCGTCGGGACCCGTGGTGGTGCGACGGCCAACGGTGTCATGTTTGACGTTTTTCCAGACCCATTCGTCGGGGTTGAGTTCGGGTGAATAGGAGTTCAGTGACAGTCTGCGCCTGGCTGTGACCGAACGCCTCAGCTCGCCAGTGATGGGTGGCGATCAGCTTGAGACCGAATGGGCACCTGACGGCGCAGTTCATGCCATTACGTCGATAGTTCGACGTCAAAGTGGCTAGAAAAAAGTGTCAGACTTGGATTCCGGCGACCTGATGGGCCATCCGGGATAGGTCTTTCGCGTCGGTGCCGGGCCGGGCCGCCAGCACGTCGGCCAGCAGGACGAGGCGTTTGCGGACGCGCACTGAGCTGATCTTGGTCACGGCGGTGATGGCGCTGTGGGCCATCGCGAGACCGCGCGGCTCCCCCGCCCGGACATGGATCGCGGCCAGCACGACTTC
>DATEMN010000303.1:0-31227 GCA_035275565.1 Pseudonocardiaceae bacterium
ATGCTCGACGACGCCGGTCCGGTGGTGCTGCTGACGACCGGTGCGGTGCTGGCCGGGTTGTCGAGGGTGGCCGGTGCGGTGCCGGTGGTGGTGTTGGATGCTGCCGCCGACGCTGCGGTGATAGCGGACCGGCCTGGCGGGGATCTGACCGATGCCGACCGGCGTGGGTGCCTGCGTCCGATCAACTCGGCTTATGCGATCTACACCTCAGGTTCCACCGGAATTCCCAAAGGTGTCGTCGTCACCCATCACAACGTGGTTCGGTTGTTTTCGGCGACGCGGCATTGGTTCGGGTTCGATGAGCGTGACGTGTTCTCGCTGTTCCATTCTTATGCGTTCGATGTCTCGGTGTTCGAGATCTGGGGCGCGCTGCTGCACGGCGGGCGCCTGGTGGTGGTGCCATTCGCGGTGTCCCGCTCGCCGGCGGAGTTCCTGCGGTTGCTGGTCACCGAGCGGGTGACGGTGCTCAGCCAGACGCCCTCGGCGTTCTACCCGTTGCTGCGTGCCGATGGCGAGCATCTCGAGCTGGCGGCGCGGCTGGCCCTGCGATATGTGATCTTCGCTGGGGAGGCGCTGGATCTGGGGCGGCTGGCGCCGTGGTACGCGCGTCACGACGACGCGGCTCCGGTGCTGGTGAACATGTACGGCATCACCGAGACCACCGTGCACACCACGTACCTCGCGTTGGACGCGATCACCGCTGCTGAGGCCACCACCAGCCCGGTCGGGGTCGGCATTCCCGACCTGCGGGTCTACCTCCTGGACGCCGGGTTATGCCCGGTACCACCGGGGGTGACCGGGGAGATCTACGTCGGTGGCGCCGCGGTGACCCGCGGCTACCTGAACCGGCCCGGGCTGACCGCGGGCCGGTTCCTGGCCGACCCGTTCGGCGTACCCGGCACGCGGATGTACCGGTCGGGGGATCTGGCCCGCTGGAACTCCAGCGGCGGGCTCGAATTCCTGGGCCGGGCTGATCACCAGGTGAAGATCCGCGGTTTCCGGGTCGAGCTCGGTGAGATCGAGGCCGTGCTGCTGGCGCATCCCGCTGTCACGCAGGCGGTGGTGATCGCGCGGGGCACGGCCCCGGCCAGGACGGACGGCTCGGGTGGGCAGCGGCTGGTGGCCTACCTGGTCGCCACCGACTCGACCACCACCACCGAGCTGCGGGCCTTTCTCCGTGCGTCGTTGCCGGAGTACATGGTGCCCGCGGCGATCGTCTCGCTCGAGGCGTTGCCGCTCAATGCCAACGGCAAGCTGGACCGGCGGGCGCTGCCCGCGCCGGAGTGGGGCGCGGGCGCCACCACCGAGTATGTGGCACCCCGTACCGATATCGAACACACCCTGGCTGATATCTGGGCTGACGTGTTGGGGGTGCAACGCGTCGGGGTGACCGACAATTTCTTCGCCCTCGGTGGAGATTCGATTCTCAGTATTCAGGTGATGTCGCGGGTGCGGGTGACTTTCCAGGTGGAATTGTCACCGCGGGTGCTGTTCGTCGATCCCACGGTGGCGGGGTTGGCGGCGGCGGTGACGGAGTGCGTGCTGCCGGCGCCGGCACCGATCGGGGTGACCGATCGTCATGGTGAATTGCCGTTGTCGTTCGCGCAGCAGCGGTTGTGGTTCTTGGATAAATTCTCCCCGGATACGTCAGGGTATGTCTCGGCCTTCGCATTGAGACTGCGTGGTGAGCTGGACCTTCACGCGTTGTCGGTGGCATTGAGCTCAGTGGTGGCGCGGCACGAGTCGTTGCGGACGACGTTCGAGACGGTCCATGGGCGGGGGGTGCAGGTGGTGCACCCGCCGGATGAGGTGGCGGTGCCGGTGTTGGATCTGTCGGCCTTGGCCCCTCGCGAGCGGGATATCGAAGTGCGGCGGATCGTGGCGGCGGAAACCGGTCAAGGGTTCGATCTGAGCCGGGGTCCGTTGCTACGGGTGGGATTGGTGCGGCTGAGCGCGGCGGAGCATGTGCTGAGTGTGACGATGCATCATATCGTGACCGATGGGTGGTCGATGGGTGTGTTGTCGGGTGAATTGGGGGTGTTGTACAGCGCCGCGGTCCGCGGTGCTGAGCCGCAGCTGCCGGTGTTGGCGGTGCAGTACGTCGATTACGCGGTGTGGCAGCGGGAATTGTTGTCCGGTCCGGTATCCGACATCGCGTTGGAGTATTGGCGAGAGCAGTTGGCCGGGGTGCCGGTGCTGGAGCTGCCCACCGATCGGCCCCGCCCGGCGGTTCTGACGTCGGCGGGTGCGGTGTGCGAGTTCGTGGTTCCCGCTGACGTCGTCGCCGGGTTGACAGGGCTGGGTCACCGCCTGGACAGCACGTTGTTCATGATCCTGGTGGCGGCCTGCCAGGTGCTGTTCAGCCGGTGGTCGGGACAGGCGGACATCGCGGTGGGCACGGTGGTGTCGGGTCGGGAACGCGCCGAGCTGGAGGGGTTGATCGGGTTTTTCGTCAACACCCTGGTGCTGCGCTCACAGATCGACGGTCGACACAGTTTCACCGAGTTCCTGGCCGGGGTGCGAGAGGCGGTGCTGGACGCTTTCGTGCATCAGCAGGTGCCGTTCGAGCGGGTGGTCGATGAGCTTGCGCCGGTCCGCGACACCAGCCGCTCCCCGTTGTTCCAGGCCATGGTGGTGTTGCAGAACGCCCCTATACAGGCCCCGGAGCTGACCGGACTGGAGGTCTCGGACCTGGACCTGCCGGTGCGCAGCACGAATTTCGATGTCACCGTGCAGTTCCAGGAATCCGGTGCGGTATTGGCCGGGGTGGTGCAGTACAACACCGACCTTTTCGACGCCGCCACGATACAACGGATGGCGGGTCATCTGGTGGTGTTGCTGGCTGGGATCGCGGCTGACCCGGACCGGCCGCTGCGGGCGTTGCCGGTATTGACCGAGGCTGAGCGGTACCAGGTGCTGGTGGGGTGGAACGACACCCACCGAGAGGTGCCCCGGTTGACTCTGCCGGAGTTGTTCGCCGCGCAGGTGGCCGCTCACCCAGACGCCGAGGCGGTGCGCTGCGGTCCGGTGAGCCTGTCGTATGCCGAGCTGGATGAGCGGGCGAACCGGTGGGCGCATTGGCTGATCGGCAGGGGGGTCGGTCCGGAACGGCTGGTCGCGGTGGCATTGCCGCGGTCGGTGGAGCTGGTGGTGGCGTTGCTGGCGGTGACTAAGGCCGGCGGGGGGTATCTGCCCATCGATCCGGACTATCCCACCCAGCGGCTCGCGTTCATGTTCACCGATGCCGCGCCGGCGGTGGTGCTGACCTGCGCCGCGGTCGCCCAACAGGTCCCGATCGTCACCGGGGCGCTCCGGGTGCTGATCGATGATCCGGTCGGGGTGACCGCGATGCCTGGGCACACCCCGACCGATAGCGATCGGCGCAGTGTGCTGGCGCTGACTCATCCGGCGTATGTGATCTACACTTCGGGGTCCACCGGGCAGCCCAAGGCCGTGGTGGTGTCCCACGCCGGGCTGAGCAGTTTCACCGCCGCGGAGATCGAGCACTACCAGGTCAGTCCAGGAGACCGGGTACTGGCGATGTCCTCCCCGAGTTTCGATGCCTCGGTACTGGAACTGGGGATGTCGTTGCTGGCCGGTGCGGTGTGGGTGATCCCACCGGTGGGACCGTTGGCCGGGGACACCCTGGCGGAGGTCTTGGAGCGGGAGCAGATCAGCCATGCGTTGATCCCGCCGGCGGCATTGGCCACAATCCCCCCGCAGGTCGCCGCGTCGGGGTTGCCGGAGTTTTCCACGGTGATCGTGGGCGCGGATGTGTGCAGCGCGGAATTGGTGTCGCGGTGGGCCCCGGGCCGTCGAATGATTAATTCTTATGGGCCGACGGAGACAACGGTGGTGGCGAGCTGGACCCCGCCGTTGGTAGCGGGTCCGGATCGTCCTCTGATCGGATTCCCGATCCCTAACACCCGCGTTTACGTGCTGGATGCCTGGTTGCGGCCGGTGCCGGTGGGAGCGCACGGTGAGCTCTACATCGCCGGGGTCGGGTTGGCCCGGGGGTATCTGGGTCGGCCGGGGTTGACCGCGGCCCGGTTCGTGGCGAATCCGTTCGGTGCACCGGGTGAGCGGATGTATCGCACTGGCGACCTGGCCAGCTGGACCCCCCAGGGTGAGCTGGCGTTTCTGGGGCGGGTCGATGAGCAGATCAAGGTCCGGGGGTTCCGGATCGAACCCGGTGAGATCGAAACCGTCCTGGCTGCCCACCCTGATATCAGCGAGGTGGTGGTCACCGCCCGCGAAGACCAACCCGGAACCAGACGACTGGTGGCCTATGTGGTGGCCGCCAGTGAGATCGCCCCGGCTCCAGCGGAGTTGCGTGTGCACACCGCCCGGTTCCTGCCGGACTACATGATCCCCGCGGTCTTTGTCACACTCGACGCCCTGCCGTTGAACGCCAGCGGGAAGCTGGACCGTTCCGCGTTACCTGCCCCCGACCAGCTCACCCAGCCGGTTGCGGAGTACATCGCCCCACGGACCCCGACCGAGCACACCCTGACCGGTATCTGGGCTGACGTGCTCGGCGTGGAACGGGTCGGGGTCGAAGACAACTTCTTCGAGCTCGGTGGCGATTCGATCCTGAGCATTCAGGTGGTGTCCCGGGCACGGGTGGTGTTCGGGGTGGAGTTGTCGCCGCGAGTGTTGTTCGTCGATCCCACCGTGGCGGGGTTAGCGGCGGCGGTGTCAGTGGGATCAGTGCAGGGTACGCCGATCGGTGTGGTGGATCGTGGCGGGGAGTTTCCGCTGTCGTTCGCGCAGCAACGGTTGTGGTTCTTAGACGAGTTCAACCCGGGTGGGTCAGGGTATGTCTCTGCGTTCGCGTTGAGGTTGTGCGGAGAGGTGGACCTTGCCGCGCTTTCGGTGGCGTTGACGGCTGTGGTGGGCCGCCACGAGTCGTTGCGGACGACGTTCCACTCCGTGGACGGGCGGGGCGTCCAAGTGATCCACCCACCGCATGAGGTGGCGCTGCCGGTGCTGGATCTGTCGGGGCTGGCCCCCCATGCGCGGGATGCCGAGCTGGAGCGGGTGGTGGCCGAGCAGACCGGTCGGGGGTTCGACCTGGGTCGGGGTCCGCTGTTGCGGGTGGGTGTGGTGCGCCTGAGCGCGACCGAGCAGGTGCTGATTGTGGTGATGCATCACATCGTGACCGACGGCTGGTCGATGGGTGTGCTGCTGGGTGAGTTGGGGGTGTTCTACAACGCCGCGGTCACCGGGCAGCAGCCGGATCTTCCGGCGCTGGGGGTGCAGTACGTCGATTACGCGGTGTGGCAGCGGGAATTGCTCTCGGGTCCGGTAGCTGAGACCGCATTGGGGTATTGGCGTGAGCAGTTGGCGGGTGTTCCGGTGCTGGAGTTGCCCACCGATCGGCCGCGCCCGGCGGTGGTGACCTCGGCGGGGGCGGTGTGTGAGTTCGTAGTTCCCGCGCAGGTCCTCACCGGGCTCACAGCGGTGGGCCATCGATTGGACAGCACATTGTTCATGACGTTGGTGGCAGCGTGTCAGGTGCTGTTCAGCCGGTGGTCGGGACAGGCGGACATCGCGGTGGGCACCGTGGTGTCGGGTCGGGAACGCGCCGAGCTGGAAGGGTTGATCGGGTTTTTCGTCAACACCCTGGTGCTGCGCTCACAGATCGACGGTCAGCAAAACTTCCTGGAATTTGTTGCCACGGTACGCGAGACGGTGCTCGACGCCTTCGCCCACCAGCACATCCCGTTCGAGCGCGTCGTCGATGAACTCGCACCCGTCCGCAACACCAGCCACACCCCACTGTTCCAAGCCATGGTCGTGTTACAGAACACCCCCGCCCAGACCCCGGATCTAACCGGACTGGAAGTTTCGGGCCTGGATCTCCCGGTGACTACCACGAACTTCGATATCACCATCCAGTTCCAACAAGCCGGTCACGAACTAGTAGGAGCATTCCAGTACAACACCGACCTGTTCAACACCGCCACCATCCAGGCGATGACCCAGCGACTACTGGTGTTGTTGACCGGGATCGCAGCAAACCCGGACCAGCCGGTACGCGGGTTGCCATGGATGTCGACGGCTGAGCAGCATCAGGTCTTGGTGGAGTGGAATGACACCACCCGGGAGGTGTCCGGGGCGACTTTGTCGGAGTTGTTCACTGCGCGGGTGGTCGCTCGTCCGGATGCTGAGGCAGTGCGGTGTGGGTCGGTGAGTGTGTCGTATGCCGAGTTGGATGAGCGGGCGAACCGGTTGGCGCATTGGTTGATCAATGTGGGGGTTGGCCCGGAGCGGCTGGTTGCGGTGGCGTTACCGCGATCGGTGGAGCTGGTGGTGGCGTGGCTGGCGGTGGCCAAGGCGGGTGGGGGGTATCTGCCGGTCGATCCGGACTACCCTCAGCAGCGGATCTCTTTCATGCTCACCGACGCCGTTCCGGTGGTGGTCGTGACCTCAACAGCTGAACGGCAGAAGGTGCCGAGTGTCGCCGGGGCAGTTCGGGTGTTGATTGATGATCCGGGGATGATGGCCGGAGTGGCCGCGATGCCCGGGCGCACCCCGACCGATACCGATCGACTCGGTGTGTTGACTCTGTCTCACCCGGCTTATGTGATTTACACGTCGGGATCCACCGGGCAACCCAAAGCGGTGGTGGTGTCTCACATCGGGTTGGCTAGTTTTTCTGCTGCTGAGATCGAGCATTACCAGGTCAACCCGGGAGATCGGATATTGGCGATGTCGTCGCCGAGTTTCGATGCCTCGGTGTTGGAACTGGGAATGTCGTTGCTGGCCGGGGCAGTGTGGGTGCTGCCCCCCGCACCCGGCCCGCTGGCCGGCGACACCCTGGTAGAGATCTTAGAACAAGAACGGATCAGTCACGCCTTGATCCCACCGGCGGCATTGGCCACAATCCCCCCACAGATCGCCGCGACCGGGTTACCCGAATTTACCACCGTGATCGTCGGCGCGGACGTGTGCAGCGCGGAGTTGGTATCACGGTGGGCTCCGTACCGTCGAATGATCAACTCGTATGGGCCCACGGAAACCACCGTAGTAGCCAGCTGGACCCCCCCACTGGTACCCGGCCCAGACCGTCCGGCCATCGGATTCCCGATCCCCAACACCCGCATCTACCTGCTGGATGGCTGGATGCGACCGGTACCGGTGGGAGTGGCCGGGGAAGTGTACATCGCCGGAATGGGGTTGGCGCGGGGATACCTCAACCGCCCGGGACTGACCGCGGCCCGATTCGTGGCGAATCCGTTCGGGGTCGCGGGTGAGCGGATGTATCGCAGTGGTGATCTGGCTCGATGGACTTCCCAGGGAGAGTTGGCGTACCTGGGTCGGGTTGATGAGCAAATCAAGGTCCGAGGGTTCCGGATCGAACCGGGTGAGATAGAGGCTGTGTTGGCCGCTCATCCCGAGGTCAACGAAGTGGTGGTCACCGCCCGGGAAGACCAGCCCGGAACCACACGGCTGGTGGCTTATGTAGTGGCCGCGGGTGATGTCACCCCGGTTTCTGCGGACTTGCGCGCTCACACCGCCCAATCCCTGCCGGATTACATGATCCCCACCATGTTCGTGACACTCGACACCCTCCCGTTGAACGCCAACGGGAAGGTGGACCGTAAGGCGTTGCCGGCTCCAGCTCAGCTCACCCAGCCGGTGACCCGGTACCTCGCCCCCCGAACCTCCACCGAACACACCCTGGCCGAGATCTGGGCGCAGGTGCTCGGGGTGGAACGCGTCGGGATCGAAGACAACTTCTTCGAGCTCGGTGGGGATTCCATTTTGAGCATTCAGCTCGTGTCCCGGGCCCGCCAGGCCGGCATACCGGTGACCACCAAGGACATCTTCTTCCGTCAGACGGTTGCTGAGCTTGCCGCCGGTGTGGAGACGGCGCCGGTATCGGGGTCGGTGAGCGGGGACGTGATTGCCGGCCCGGCACCGTTGACGCCGATCCAACGCTGGTTCTTCGCGACGTACGGGGCGTTGTCACACTTCACTCAATCCGTTGCCGTCGAGTTGACCGAGGATCTCGACGGGGACGCGTTGTCGGTATCGATGGATGCGCTGGTGGTGCACCATCCGGCGTTGCGGATGCGTTTCGTGCGGGTCGAGGGTGAGTGGTGCCAGGACGTCACCCCGGCCGAGACGGGTGAGCTGTTGCGCCGGTATGACCTGTCAGATCTGGACGAGGGGGATCGACGGGCGGTCATGGTGGAGGCCGCGGTCGCCGCCCAATCCGGCCTGGACATCGCCAACGGTCCGTTGCTGCAGGCCGTGCTGTTCGGTTTCGGACCCGGCCGGCGGCCCCAGCTGTTCATCGCCATCCACCACCTCGTGATCGACGGGGTGTCGTGGCGGATCCTGCTGGGTGATCTCGAAGCGGCCTACCACCAGGCTCGCGGTGCGCGCCCGGTGGAGTGGGAACCCGCCGGCACCCCGTTCACCCAGTGGGCACACCGGTTGAGGGCACACGTCCAGGCCGGCAGGCTCGATGCGGACCTGGCCTACTGGTCCACGGTTCCACATGAAACATGGCCCGACTTGCCGACCACCCGCGACGGTGCCAACACCGCCGGTTCCAGCCGCGCGGTCTCGGTGCGGTTGGGCCGGGACGACACCGATGCGTTGCTGCACCGGGTGCCGGCGGTGTACCGGACCCAGATCAATGACGTGTTGCTCAGCGCACTGGGCCGGGTGCTGTCGACCTGGACCGGCCGGGACCGGGTCCTGGTCGCGTTGGAAGGCCACGGCCGCGAGGAGATCCTTGAGGGTGTCGAGCTGTCCCGCACCGTCGGGTGGTTCACCTCCCAGTTCCCGGTGGCGTTGGCGGTGTCCTCGGCGGACTGGGGCGAGCTGCTGAAGTCCGTCAAGGAGCAGCTCCGGGCTATCCCACACCGGGGGCTCAGCTACGGGGCACTGCGTTACCTGAGCTCTGACAGCGGGCTGCCTGCCGATCCACAGCCCCAGATCTGCCTGAACTATCACGGCCAGTGGGACGCCACCACCGGATCCGACGGGCTCTACCGCGGCTCGGCTGGTGCGCTGGCGCCGGATCACGCGCCCGAGAGCATCCGGCCTTACCTGCTGGATGTCGTCGGGGTGGTCGCGGCCGGTGAGCTGGAGCTGAGCTGGACATACTCCGAGAACGTGCACGATGAGGCCACTATCGCGCGGTTGGCCGCGGAGCTGTTCGAGGCGCTGCGGCAGATCGTGGCGCACTGCGCCGACCCGCGGGCCGGTGGGTGCACTCCCTCGGACTTCCCGCTGGCCCGGCTGACCCAGCGGCAGCTCGACCACGTCGTCGGTGACGGTCGGCACGTGGAGGACGTGTACCCGTTGACGCCGTTGCAGGCCGGGATGGTGTTCCACAGCCTGCTGGACACCGGCTCCACTGCCTATGTCGACCAGATCCAGCTGCGGCTCTCCGGGGTGCGCGATACCCAGGCGCTGGGTGCCGCCTGGCAGCGGGTGATTGACCGCACACCGCTGTTGCGCAGCGCCGTGGTCTGGGAGGGCATCGACGAGCCGGTGCAGGTGGTGCACCGCGAGGTCGTGCTGCCGATCGCCTACCGCGACTGGAGGGATCTCTCCGAGCTGGAATGGGACCGGGAGCTGGCTCAGGAGCGTGCCGCGGTGGATCTGCGGGTCCCGCCGCTGCTGCGGATGGTCATCGCCCGGTTGCCCGCCGACGAGGTCCGGCTGGTGTGGACCCACCACCACGTGGTGCTGGACGGCTGGAGCATGGCCGCGGTGTTCGCCGAGGTGTGCGAGCAGTACGCGGCGATCGTCCACGACCGCTCACCTGTGCTGCCGGCTCGGCGGCCGTTCTGGGACTACCTGCACTGGTTGGGCGAGCAGGACCCGGGCGACGCCGAGCAGCATTGGCGGGCGGTCTTGTCCGGGTTCGACTCCCGCACCCCACTGCCCTATGACCGTCAACCCCTCGAAGCGCACCGCGCGGAATCCTCCGAGCCGGTGCACATCGAGCTTGAGACGCCGGACTCAACCCGGTTGCACCAGATGGCCAAACGTAACGGTCTGACGATGAACACGATCGTGCAAGGCGCGTGGGCGCTGCTGCTGTCCCGCTACAGCGGCCACCACGATGTCGTGTTCGGCACCACCGTGTCCGGTCGGCCCGCCGAACTGGCCGGTGTGGAGTCGATGGTCGGCATGTTCATCAACACCGTGCCCACCCGGGCGCTCATCCCGAACGAGCCCATGGGTCGCGACGGGCAGAGTGTGCTGTCGTGGCTGCGCCGGCTGCAGGCCGCCCAGATCGAGTCCCGGCGCTTCGACTTCATCTCCCTGGCCCGGCTACAAGCTTGGAGCGATCTACCCGCCGGGACCACCCTGTTCGACAGCATGGTCGTATTCGAGAACTATCCTTTCGACTCCGAATCGGTCACCCACGCTGGCCTTCAGGTTCGTGCGATCCAGGCCCGGGAGACCACCAACTTCCCGCTGACCTTGCAAGCCGCTTTCGGTGACCGGCTCGGACTGCACTTTTCCTACGACCCGCAACTGTTCGACGCGGCGACGGTGCAGCGGATGGCGGCGCATCTGGTGGTGTTGCTGACCGGGATTGCCACCGATCCCGACCGGCTGGTAGCTGAGCTTCCGTTGTTGACCGAGGCCGAGCGGCATCAGGTGCTGGTGGGCTGGAACGACACCGACCGGCAGGTGCCCCCGGCAACCCTGCCGGAGTTGTTCACCGCACGGGTGGTCGCTCATCCGGACGCCGAGGCGGTGCGCTGTGGACCGGTGAGCCTGTCGTATGCCGAGCTGGATGAGCGGGCGAACCGGCTGGCGCATTGGCTGATCGATTCGGGGGTCGGCCCGGAACGGCTGGTCGCGGTGGCGTTGCCGCGATCGGTGGACTTGATCGTGGCGTTGCTGGCGGTGACCAAGGCGGGTGGAGGGTATCTCCCGGTCGATCCGGACTACCCGCAGCAGCGGATCGCGTTCATGCTCACCGACGCGGCCCCGGTGGTGGTGTTGACCAGTGCTGCGGTCGCGCCGCGGGTGCCGGTGTCGCCTGGCGTGACCCGGGCGCTGATCGACGATCCGGTGGTGGTGGCCGGGGTGGCCGCGATGCCCGGGCACACCCCGACCGGTACGGATCGGCTCGGTGCCCTCACCGTGTCTCACCCGGCTTATGTGATCTACACCTCGGGGTCTACCGGGCAGCCCAAAGCGGTGGTGGTCACCCACGCCGGGCTGAGTGGTTTCACCGCCGCGGAGATCGAGCATTACCAGGTCAGTCCGGGAGACCGGGTGCTGGCGATGTCCTCGCCGAGTTTCGATGCCTCCGTGTTGGAACTGGGGATGTCGCTGCTGGCCGGGGCCGTGTGGGTACTGGCGCCCAATTCCGGACCGCTGGCCGGGGAGAGTCTGCTGGCCGTCCTGGAGCAGGAAGGAATCACTCATGCGTTGATACCTCCTGCCGCGCTGGCCACGATTCCCGCTGATGTCGCCGCCGATGGGTTGCCTGAGTTCACCACCGTGATCGTGGGTGGGGATGTGTGCAGCGCGGACCTGGTGCGCCGGTGGGCCCCGGGCCGCCGGATGATCAATTCGTATGGGCCGACGGAGGCCACAGTGGTGGCCTGCTGGACCCCGCCGTTGGTGCCAGGTCCGGATCGCCCACCCATCGGGTTCCCGATCCCCAGCACCCGGGTTTACCTGCTGGATGCCTGGTTGCGGCCGGTTCCGGTGGGGGTGGCCGGTGAGCTGTACATCGCCGGGGTCGGGCTGGCCCGGGGGTATCTGGGTCGACCGGGGTTGACCGCGGCCCGGTTCGTGGCCAACCCGTTCGGGACCCCGGGTGAGCGGATGTACCGCAGCGGGGATCTGGCCTGCTGGACTCCTCAGGGACAGCTGGAATACCTGGGGCGGGCCGATGAGCAGATCAAGGTCCGAGGCTTCCGGATCGAGCCCGGTGAGATCGAGGCTGTGCTGGCCGCTCACCCGGACGTCCGCGACGCGGTGGTGATCGCCCGGGAGGACCAGCTCGGGATCAAACGCCTGGTGGGATATGTGGTACCCGCCGCTGAGGTGAGTCTGAATACGGTGCAGTTGCGTGCCGATGTCGCGCTGGCCTTGCCGGACTACCTGGTGCCTGCAGTGTTCGTGGTGCTCGATGAGATGCCGCTGAGCCCGAACGGGAAGCTGGACCGCAAGGCGTTGCCTGCGCCGGATCGGATTGCTGATCCGGTGGCGGGGTACCTCGCGCCGCGGTCGGCGACCGAGCACACCTTGGCCGGTATCTGGGCTGATGTGTTGGGGGCCGAGCGCGTCGGCGTGACGGACAATTTCTTCGCGCTCGGTGGCGACTCGATCCTGAGTATTCAGGTGGTGTCGCGGGTGCGAGGGGTATTCGGGGTGGAGTTGTCGCCGCGGGTGCTGTTCGTCGATCCCACCGTGGCGGGGTTGGCGATGGCGGTGGCGGACTGTGTGGTGTCGGCGTCGGCCGCGATCGGTGCGGTGGACCGTGCCGGTGAGTTGCCGTTGTCGTTCGCGCAGCAGCGGCTGTGGTTCTTGGATAAGTTCTCCCCCGGCGGATCGGCGTATACCTCGGCGTTCGTATTGCGGCTGCGTGGAGAGCTGGACTTCGAAGCGTTGTCGGTGGCGTTCACAGCTTTGGTGGCGCGGCATGAGTCGTTGCGGACGACATTCGACTCCGTGAACGGGCGCGGCGTGCAGGTGGTGCATCCACCTTGTCTGGTGGTCGTGCCAGTGCAGGATCTGTCCGGACTGACCCGGGATGAGCGGGACGCGCAGCTGCGGCGGGTCGTGGCGGAGCAGACCGGTCAGGGGTTCGATCTGGGTCGGGGTCCGTTGCTGCGGGTGACGCTGGTGCGTCTGAGCGCGACCGAGCAGGTGCTGACCGTGGCGATGCATCACATCGTGACCGATGGCTGGTCGACGGGTGTGTTGCTGAGCGAGTTGGGGGTGCTCTACACCGCCGCGGTCCGCGGTGCTGAGCCGCAGCTGCCGGTACTGGCGGTGCAGTACGTCGATTACGCGGTGTGGCAGCGGGAATTGCTCTCGGGTCCGGTGCTGGACACCGCGCTGGGGTACTGGCGTGCGCAACTGTCCGGTGTTCCGGTGCTGGAGCTGCCCACGGATCGGCCACGGCCGGCGGTGCTGAGCTCGGCGGGTGCGGTGTGTGAGTTCGTGGTCCCTGCTCCGGTGGTGGCGGGCCTCAAGGAGCTGGGCCATCGGGTGGATGGCACGTTGTTCATGACCCTGGTGGCGGCCTGCCAGGTGCTGTTCAGCCGCTGGTCGGGCCAGCACGACATCGCGGTGGGCACGGTCGTGTCGGCTCGGGAGCGGACCGAGTTGGAAGGACTGATCGGGTTTTTCGTCAACACCCTGGTCCTGCGCTCACAGATCGACGGTCAACACAGTTTCCTGAAGTTCCTGGCCGGGGTACGGGAGACGGTGCTCGACGCCTTCGCCCACCAGCACATCCCGTTCGAGCGGATCGTCGATGAGCTCGCACCCGTCCGCGACACCAGCCACACCCCCCTGTTCCAAACCATGGTCGTGTTGCAGAACACCCCCGCCCAGACCCCGGATCTGACCGGACTGGAAGTCTCAGCCCTGGATCTACCGGTGACCACCGCGAACTTCGATATCACCGTGCAATTCCAGGAAACCGGTGACGAGCTGGCCGGGGCATTCCAGTACAACACCGACCTGTTCGACACCACCACCATCCAGTCGATGACCCAACGCCTGCTGGTGCTGCTAGCCGGGATCGCAGCCGATCCCGAACAGCCGGTGCTCGGGCTGCCGTGGATGTCGCCGGCCGAGCAGCATCAGGTCGTGGTGGAGTGGAACGGCAGTATGGGCGAGGAGCCTGGCGCCACGGTGGTGGAATTGTTCGAAGCGCAGGTGGTCCGTACGCCGGGGGCGGTCGCGGTCAGCTTCGGCGATGAGGACGTGTCGTATGACGAGTTGAACGAGCGGGCTAATCGCCTGGCCCGGCATCTGGTCGCGGGTGGCGCGGGTCCCGAGCGGTTCGTGGCTTTGACGCTGCCGCGTTGCCTGGAGATGGTCGTGGCGATCGTGGCGGTGCTCAAGACCGGGGCGGCGTATCTGCCGCTGGATCCTGAGCTGCCGGCCGAGCGGATCCGCCACCTACTCCGGGATGCCGAACCTGTGCTGGTGGTGACGACCAGCGGGGTGCCAGGGGTGGACAGTGCGGTGCCGCTGCTGCTGCTGGACGCGGTCGAGGACACCGCAGCCTGGGCGCGCCGGCCCGCGGGGGATCTCACCGATGCCGAGCGGCACGCGCGCCTGAGCCCCGCTCACCCGGCCTATGCCATCTATACCTCCGGTTCGACGGGCACTCCCAAGGGTGTGGTGGTCTCCCACCACAACGTGGTGCGGTTGTTCTCCGCGACCCGGCCCTGGTTCGAGTTCGACGACCGTGACGTGTGGACGTTGTTCCACTCCTATGCCTTCGATTTCTCGGTGTGGGAGATCTGGGGGGCGTTGCTGCACGGTGGGCGGCTGGTGGTGGTGCCGTTCGCAGTGTCCCGCTCGCCGGCGGAGTTCCTGCGATTGTTGATCGCGGAGCGGGTGACGGTGCTCAGCCAGACGCCCTCGGCGTTTCACCCGTTGCTGCGTGCCGAGGGCGAACATCCCGAGCTGGGAGCGCGGCTGGCCCTGCGATATGTGATCTTCGGCGGTGAGGCGCTGGATCTGCGGCGGCTGGCGCCGTGGTTCGAGCGTCACGGCGATACCGCCCCGGTGCTGGTGAACATGTACGGCATCACCGAGACCACCGTGCACGTGTCCTACCGGCCGCTGGACACGGCCACCGCCGGCGCGTCCACCACCGGCCCGATCGGCGTGGGCATCCCCGACCTGCGGGTGTATGTGCTGGATGCCGGCCTGCACCCGGTCCCGCCCGGGGTGACCGGGGAGATGTACGTCGGGGGTGCCGCGGTGACCCGCGGTTATCTGAACCGGCCGGGCTTGACCGCGGCCCGGTTCGTGGCCGACCCGTTCGGCGTGCCGGGCACGCGGATGTACCGCACGGGAGACCTGGCCCGGTGGGATCGCCGCGGGGAGCTGGAATACCTGGGCCGGGCCGATCACCAGGTGAAGATCCGCGGGTTCCGGATCGAGCTCGGTGAGATCGAGGCGGTGCTGGCTGCTCATCCCGGGATCAGCGAGGTGGTGGTCACCGCCCGGGAAGGCCAGCCCGGGGTGAGACGGCTGGTGGGTTATGTGGTGGCTGTGGGTGAGGTCGTCCCGGCTGCTGCGGAGTTGCGTGCGCACACCGCCCGATTCCTGCCCGAGTACATGGTGCCCGCGGTGTTCGTGGTGCTCGATGAGATGCCGTTGGGACCGACCGGGAAGCTGGACCGTAACGCCTTACCCGCCCCTGATCAGCTCACTCAGGCGGTGGCCCGGTATATCGCTCCGCGGACGGCGGCTGAGCACACCCTGGCCGGTATCTGGGCTGAGGTGTTGGGGGTGGCACGGGTCGGGGTCGGGGACAACTTCTTCGAGCTCGGTGGGGATTCGATCCTGAGCGTTCAGGTGGTGTCGCGGGTGCGGGTGGTGTTCGGGGTGGAGTTGTCGCCGCGGGTATTGTTCGTCGATCCCACGGTGGCGGGCTTGGCGGCGGCGGTGGCGGGCTCTGCGGTGTCGGAGTCGGTACCCATCACTGTGGTGGATCGTGCCGGCGAGTTGCCGTTGTCGTTCGCGCAGCAACGGTTGTGGTTCTTGGATCAGTTCGCCCCCGGCGGGGCGGGGTATGTCTCCGGGTTCGCGTTGCGGTTGCGTGGCGGGTTGGATGTCGACGCGTTGTCGGTGGCGTTCACAGCTTTGGTGGCGCGGCACGAGTCGTTGCGGACGACGTTCGACTCCGTGGACGGGCGGGGAGTGCAGGTGGTGCACCCGCCGGGCGAGGTGGTGGTGCCGGTGCTGGATCTGTCCGCCCTGGCCCCTCGTGCGCGGAAAGTCGAAGTGCGGCGGATCGTGGCGGCGGAGACCGGTCGGGGGTTCGATCTGGATCGGGGGCCGTTGTTGCGGGTGGGTGTGGTGCGGCTGGACCTCACCGAGTACGTGCTCACCGTGGCGTTGCATCACATCGTGACCGATGGGTGGTCGATGGGTGTGCTGTCGGATGAGTTGGGGGTGTTGTACAGCGCCGCGGTGCGCGGGCAGGACGCGGATCTTCCGGTGTTGGAGGTGCAGTACGTCGATTACGCGGTGTGGCAGCGGGAGTTGCTGTCGGGTCCGGCGCTGGACACCGCACTGGGGTACTGGCGTGACCAGCTGGCGGATCTGGCGGCGTTGGAGCTGCCCACCGATCGGCCGCGTCCGGCGGTTCTGACGTCGGCGGGGGCGATGTATGAGTTCGTCATTCCCGCGCAGATCGTCGTCGGGTTGAAGGCAGTGGGTCATCGCCTGGACAGCACGTTGTTCATGACCTTGGTGGCGGCCTGCCAGGTGCTGTTCTCCCGCTGGTCGGGCCAAGACGACATCGCGGTGGGCACGGTGGTGTCGGGTCGCGAGCGGGCCGAACTGGAGGGGTTGATCGGGTTCTTCGTCAACACCCTGGTGTTGCGCTCACGAGTGAATGGCCAGCGGAGTTTCCTGGAGTTCTTGGCCGGGGTGCGGGAGACGGTGCTGGACGCCTTCGCCCACCAGCAGGTGCCGTTCGAGCGGGTGGTCGAGGAGCTCGCACCGGCCCGCGACACCAGCCGCACGCCGTTGTTCCAGGCCATGGTGGTGTTGCAGAACGCCCCCGCGCAAGCTCCGGATCTGGCCGGGCTGGAGGTCTCCGGTCTGGAATCGCCGGTGACCACCACCAACTTCGATGTCACCGTGCAATTCCAGGAATCCGGTGCCGAACTGTTCGGTGCGTTGCAGTACAACACCGACCTGTTCGACGTCGCGACCATGCAACGGATGGCGGATCATCTGGTGGTGCTGCTGGCCGGAATCGCGGCGGATCCGGACCAGCCGGTGTGGGGATTGCCGTTGCTGACCGACGCGGAAACCCACCAGGTCGTGGTGGCGTGGAACGACACCTACCAGCAGGTAGCCCAGGCGACTCTGCCGGAGTTGTTCGCGGCTCAGGTGGCCGCTCGCCCGGAGGCTGAGGCGGTGCGTTGCGGACCGGCCAGCCTGTCTTACGCCGAGCTGGATGAGCGAGCGAACCGGTTGGCGCACTGGTTGATCAGTGTGGGGGTCGGCCCGGAACGGCTGGTTGCGGTGGTGTTGCCGCGGTCGGTGAACCTGGTCGTGGCGTTGCTGGCGGTGACCAAGGCAGGTGGGGGGTATCTGCCGATCGATCCGGATTACCCGCAGCAGCGGATCGGGTTCATGCTCGCCGACGCCGCCCCGGTGATGGTGGTGACATCGACCACGGCCGCACCGCAACTGCCCGGGGTGACCCGGGTGCTGATCGATGACCCGGTTGTGGTGGCCGGGGTGGCCACGATGGCCCGGTGGGCGCCCACGGATGCTGATCGACTCAGGGCGCTGGCGCTGTCTCACCCGGCTTATGTGATTTACACCTCGGGATCCACCGGGCAACCCAAAGCGGTGGTGGTGACGCATGCCGGGCTGAGCAGTTTCACCGCCGCGGAGATCGAGCACTACCAGGTCAGCCCCGGAGACCGGGTGCTGGCGATGTCGTCACCGAGTTTCGATGCCTCGGTGCTGGAGTTGGGGATGTCGTTGCTGGCCGGGGCGGTATGGGTGGTGCCGCCGACGGAGGGGCCGTTGGTCGGGGACACCCTGGTGGAGGTCTTGGCGCAGGACCGGATCAGTCATGCGTTGATCCCGCCGGCGGCGCTGGCCACGATTCCCCCTCAGGTCGCCGCGACCGGGTTGCCTGAGTTCACCACTGTGATCGTCGGCGCGGATGTGTGCCCTGCGGAATTGGTCGCGCGGTGGTCCTCGGGCCGTCGAATGATTAATTCTTACGGACCGACGGAGACGACGGTGGTGGCCAGCTGGACCCCACCGCTAGTCGCGGGTCCGACTCGCCCGCCCATCGGGTACCCGATCCCCAACACTCGCATTTATGTGCTGGATCGCTGGTTGCGGCCGGTGCCGGTGGGGGTGGCCGGTGAGCTGTATATCGCCGGTATCGGGTTGGCCCGGGGGTATCTGGGCCGGCCGGGGTTGACCGGGCAGCGGTTTGTGGCCAACCCGTTCGGCGCGCCGGGTGAGCGGATGTATCGCAGTGGGGACCTGGCCTGCTGGACTCCCGAAGGGCAACTGGCCTACCTGGGTCGGGCTGATGAGCAGGTCAAGATCCGGGGATTCCGGATCGAACCCGGTGAGATCGAGGCCGTGCTGTCGGCTCATCCGGAAGTGGCCCAGGCTGTGGTGGTGGCCCGGGACGACCTTCCCGGGGTTAAACGGTTGGTGGGTTATGTGGTTGCGGCGGGTGACATAGTTCCTGCTGCTGCGGAGTTGCGTGCCCACACCGCCCAGACCCTGCCCGACTACATGATCCCCGCAGTGTTCGTGACGCTGGATGCCCTGCCGTTGAATGCCAGCGGGAAGCTGGACCGCCGTGCGCTGCCCGCCCCCGACCAGCAACCGCTACCGGGATATGTGGCGCCGAGCAGCCCGATGGAATGCGCGTTGGCTGAGATCTGGGCGGAGGTATTGGGGCTGGAACGGGTCGGAGTCGGAGACAACTTCTTCGAGCTCGGCGGGGATTCCGTGCTGAGCATCCAACTCGTGTCCCGCATCCGGAAAGCCGGGTTCGGGCTGAGTTCCCGGGACATCTTCTTCCACCAGACCGTCGCCGAGCTCGCGTTGGTGGTCACCGCGGCCGACGCCGAGCCTGCCGACCGGGAACCGGTCATCGGTTCGGTGGCGCTCACCCCGATCCAGCACTGGTTCTTCCGGACCCACCCGGTCAATCCGCACCATTTCAACCAGTCGATGACCGTAGCGCTGGGCGAGGACGTGGACGAGCAGTCCCTCGAGCGGGCACTCGAGGAGTTGCTGGTGCACCATGACGCGCTCCGAATGCGCTTCCACGACGTCGACGGCCAGTGGTGGCAGGACAATTCCCCGCCGAGATCGGTGACGGTGCTCCACCGGGTCGACCTGGCGGATCTGCCCGGCGAGGACCAGACAGCGGCCATGGTGAAGGTCGCCGACGGCATTCACGCGAGCTTCGATCTCCGGGAGGGTCCGCTGCTGAAGGCGGCGCTCTTCGCGTTCGGCGCGGGGCGACCCTGCTACCTGTTCCTGGCGGCCCATCACCTCGTGGTCGACGCCGTCTCCTGGCGCATCCTGCTGGAAGATCTGGAGACGGCCTACCAGCAGGCGGTGCGCGGCGAGAACCTCCAGCTCGACGCCAAGACGACGTCGTTCCAGGACTGGGCGAACCGGCTGGGCGAGTACGTGACCAAGGGCAGCGTCGACCACGAGCTGGACCACTGGGCAGCCGCATTGGACACGCATCAGCTGCCGGTGGACCGGGCGACTCGCGAGCCGGTACCTGCGCCCGCGGTGTCGGTACTCCTCGACGTCGAGGACACCGAGTCGCTGCTGCGCGCGGCACCGGCCGCCTACCGCACCCGGATCAACGAGGTCCTGCTCAGCGCGCTCGCGTGGGCGCTGAGCAGGTGGACCGGGCACAACCAGGTATCGATCGACCTGGAAGGCCACGGCCGCGAGGAGATCCTCGACGGGGTCGACCTGTCCCGTACCGTCGGCTGGTTCACCACCATGTTCCCGGTCGCTCTGACAGTGCCCGACGCCACCGAATCCAGCTGGCGGGACCTGATCAGATCAGTGCGCCGGCAGCTGCGTGCCGTGCCCGGCAACGGATTCGGTTTCGGTGCGTTGCGCTACCTGGGCTCCCCGGTGGCCCGCCAGCGCCTCGCCGCGGCGGGACCCCAGATCGCGTTCAACTACCTCGGCCAGTTCGACAGCGCAGCCCGGGACCCCGAACAGGGTCTGTTCCGGGCGGTGCACGGCTCGATCGGGCAGGCACACGATCCTGCCGACCCGGGCACCCACCTGCTGGAGGTCGTGGGCGCGGTGCAGCACGGGCAGCTGCGGTTCTCCTGGCGCTACCAGCCCGATCGCCACCACCAGGCGACTGTGCAGGCCGTCGCCGACGAGTTCACACAGGCCCTGCGGGCCATCGCGCGGGACTGCCGGAACTCGACGTGAGTACCGCCCCCGAGGGAACCAGCGTTGCGCTGTCCCGCAACCGCAACTACCAGCTGCTGTGGATCAGCCAGGTGTTGTCGGGCGTCGGCTTGAGCGCCTCGGTGCTCGCTTTCCCCCTGCTGGTGCTCGCCCTCACCGGGTCGGCGGCCGCATCCGGACTCGTGCTGGGGTCGATCGCCGCGGGACAACTGCTCGCCGGGCTGCCGGCCGGGGCACTGGTGGACCGCTGGGATCGCAAGAAGATCATGCTGGGTTGTGAGGCGACCCAGGTGATCGCGGCGGTGAGTCTCGTCGCGGTCCTGTGGTGGGACGTGGCCCATATCGCGCACCTGGTCGTGGTGGCAGTGGTGATGGGGGTGTGCGGCGCGCTGTTCAGTCCGGCCGAGAACGCGTGCCTGCCCCGGGTAGTACCGGCCGAGCAGCTATCCACAGCGGTGGCGCTGAACGCGGCCCGCACGTCCGTGGCGCAGTTGTCGGGCACCGCGGCGGGCGGGTTCCTGTTCGCCGTCGCCCGGTTCGTGCCGTTTCTGGCCGACGCGCTGGCCCACGCGCTGGCCTGCGCGTTGCTGGCGTTCCTCCGGGTGCCGCCCCGGGAGGTACCGCGGGAGCCGACCCGTCACCTGGGCCGGGAGATCGTCACCGGTCTGCGGTGGGTGTGGGGGCACCGCCACATCCGGGTCACCGCGCTGTGCGCGGTCGTACTCAACGCGTTCTTCAGCGCCTTCTACGTGATCGTCATCGTGCTGGCCGTGGCCCGGGGAGTGCCCTCAGGGCAGATCGGCATCATGGCGGCGATGCTCGGTGGGGGCGGGCTGCTGGGCGCGCTGGTCGCGGCGCGGCTGTCCGCTCTGGTGAGCCCCTACGTCTCGATCATCGCGGTGTTCTGGGTGATAGCGGCGCTCACCCCGTTGGCGGCGTTTCTGACCAGCGGGTACCTGCTGGGAGCGTTGTTGGCCGCGATGGCGGTGCTGCCGGCGACCGCGAACACCGCGATCATCACCCGGCAGCTGCTGCTCACCCCCGACGACCTGCGTGGGCGGCTGAGCAGCGTGCTGGGCATCGTCACCGGGGTCGCCGCCACCCTGGGCCCGGTGCTGGGGGGCTTGCTGGCCGCGGCGCTTCCCGGCACCCTGGCGGTGCTGGTGTGCGCGGGTGGCATCGCGGCCGCCGCGCTGGTGGCGACGCTGAGCCCCACCCTGCGCAGCTTCCCCCCGAAACCCGTAGTTCCCAGTAACCCAGGATAAGGAGATCGAGGACGTGGACGACGACGCGAGGTACGAGGTACTGCGCAACGACGAGGACCAGTACTCGTTGTGGCTGGTCGGCCTGGACGTGCCGGCAGGCTGGTACCGGGTGGGCAAGGAGGGCAGCAAAGACGAGTGCTCGGCCTACGTCGATGAGGTGTGGACGGATATGCGGCCGCGTAGCTTGCGCGAGCAGATGGACGGCGCGCAGTCCTGATCAGGACGACGTCGACATGACGCGATCATCCGCTCGTTCGTGCTGGGTGCAGGTCAGCCACCCGCGGCCGGATGCGCGGCTGCGACTGATCTGCCTGCCCGCTGCCGGTGGTGGCGCGAGCAGGTATCGGGACTGGCCGGCGCACCTCCCCGACGACGTGGAGGTCGTGTCGGTCCAGTTGCCCGGTCGGGAGAGTCGCTTCACCGAGCCCCCGATCGAGTCGATGGAGCAGCTGACCGGCCCGCTCTTGGACGGGCTGGCCGGCTACCTCACACCACCGTTCGCGCTGTTCGGCCACAGCATGGGCGCGCTGATCGCGTTCGAGCTGGCCCGCCGGATGCGCCGGATGCGTCCGGAGGGGCTGGCGCCGGTGCACCTGTTCGCTTCCGGATGCCGAGCGCCCCACCTGCCGAGCCGCTCACCGGACCGGCACCCCCTGCCCGCCCCGGAGTTCCTCGCCGCCGTCGGGGAACTGGGCGGGATCCCGCCGGAGCTGCTGGCCGAGGGCCAGTTACTGGAGGCAATGCTGCCCACGTTGCGGAGCGACTTCACCCTGAGAGAGACGTACCTGTTCCGTCTCGGAGCCCCGCTGAGCTGCCCGGTGTCCGCCTTCGGTGGCCTGCAGGACGAGGAGGTGCCCCCCGAGGACGTGCGGGCGTGGTCACGCCACACGTCCGGGACCTTCCGGGTCCACCTGCTGCCGGGAGGCCACTTCTTCGTTAACTCGGCGCGGGCGGAGCTGCTCCGGTTGGTGGGGTCCGAGCTCGGCTAGACCAAACCGGTCTCGTATCCCACGATCACGAGTTGCGCCCGGTCCCTGGCGTCGAGTTTGGCGAGCAGCCGGCCGATGTGGGTCTTGACGGTTCCGCGGCTCAGGTGCAGATGGTGCTCGATCTCGCTGTTGCGCAGTCCGCGGGTGATGAGGGTGAGCACCTCGCGTTCCCGGTCGGTGATACCGGCCAGGGTGCGGGCCGGCCGCCGGGCCGGAGCCGGGTGCCGAACGAACTCGGCGATCAGCCGCCGGGTGACGGTGGGTGCCAGCAACGCCTCGCCGGCGGCGACCACGCGCACCGCATCCAACAACTGTGCCGGGGGGGTGTCTTTGAGGAGGAAGCCGCTGGCTCCGGCCCGCAGCGCGGCGTACACGTATTCGTCCAGATCGAACGTGGTGAGCACCAGGATTCTCGGGGCGTGCTCGGCTGCGGTGATCCTCCTGGTGGCCTCGATACCGTCCATGATCGGCATGCGCACGTCCATCAGCACCACGTCGGGGTGGTGTGCTGGGACCTGCTCGACGGCCTCCGTGCCAGTACTCGCTTCGCCGACCACGACCAGGTCCGGCTCGGACTCCAGGAGCACCCGCAGGCTGCCCCGCAGCAGCGCTTGATCGTCCGCGATCAGGACCCGGACCTGCGCTTCGGTGGTAGTCATGCGGGCCCCGATGCCTGGTAGGGCAGGCGGGCGTGCACGGCGAACCCGCCGCCGGGTTGCCGACCCGCCACCAGGGTTCCGTGGTGCAAGGCGGCTCGCTCGCGCATGCCGATCAAGCCGTGCCCCGGCTCGCCAACCGGGCGACACGGTATTCCGTCATCGATCACCGCCAGGCACAGTTCGCCCTGCTCGGCGGTGATGCGGACGGTGCACCGGGCTGGTGGTGCGGCATGTTTGATGACGTTGGTCAGGGCCTCTTGCACGATCCGGTACGCGGAGAGCTCGACTGCCGTGGGCAGGGTCGGAATGGTGCCGTGGTCGAGCTCGACCTCGACGTCGGCGAGTCGGGCGTTCTCGACCAGTGTCGGTAACTCGTCGAGGGATGGGTTGGGCGCCAGGTGGGTCTCCCCCGCCGACCGCAACGAGCCGAGCACCCGCTGGATGTCGGCGAGCGCGGCGCGGCCGACGGACTCGATGACGCCGAGCGCTTCCCGGCTCTCCTCCGGACGCGTGGCATACACGTGGTTGGCCACGGATGCCTTCATCACGATCACGCTCATGCTGTGCCCTACCACGTCATGCATTTCCCTGGCGATCCGCAACCGCTCCTCGGAGACAGCCTTCTGCGCGCGGTGTTCGGCGATCTGGCCGGCGTATTCGCGGCGCGCCCGGACACTGCGACCGAGTGTCCAGCCGGCGCCGATGGTGAACCACGAGAAACTCAGCAAGGACAGCAGATCGGTATCGAACGACGTGGTGCTCGGTGCGACGAGGAGGAATCGGGGATCCAGCACGGTCGCTGTGAACACTGCTGCCAGCGTGACACCCAGCAGCGCCGCGCCGAGCGCGACGGCCGAGCGCCGGGGCATGGCGGACAGCGCGACCTGGTAGAGCGCGACCGCGACGGCCAGCACGGTCGCTGCGACCGACATGCCCAGCAACACGGCGACGATCGCCGAGGTGAGCACGACGCTGAACACCGGGATGGGTTTGCGCCTGCGGACCGCAAGCGGAACGCTGACCGCAACAGCCACCAGCCACACCACCAGGACCGTCCCACGGGAGAGGCCGTGCACGGTATAAAGAGTCGAGTTGCCGGTGAGCAGGCTGACCCACGCCGCCGGCAACAGATCGATCCCGACGAGCTGCCACAGACGATGTCGAAACCACGGCGGGCCCACGCCCGAATCGGCGGTCATATCGATCACGGTAGCCGCAATCGGCGATTCAGCGTATAGGACCCAGGTCCGATTCCGAACCCCGGACCGTGCTCCGATGTGCACGCGTCCCGCACCCGGCATGATGACCTGCATGATCGAGGTATGTGAACTGACCAAGGACTACGGGGACAAGCGCGCGCTGAACCGGTTGACGTTCACCGCATGCCCAGGCGTGGTCACCGGCTTCCTCGGCCCGAACGGCTCGGGAAAGTCGACCACCATGCGACTCATCCTCGGTCTGGACCTCCCAACGGCTGGCACGGCGCTGGTCAACGGGCAGTGCCACGCCACCATCGTCCGGCCGATGCGCACCGTGGGGGCGCTGCTCGACACGGGCGTGTTGCCCGGCGACCGCAGCGCGGCGGATCATCTGCGGTCCCTGGCCCGCAGCAATGGCATCGGCCGGCGTCGGGTGGCCGAGCTCCTCGAGGATGCCGGGCTTGCGGCGATGGCCGGAGAGCGGATCGCCAGCCTCTCCCTCGGCATGCGGCAACGGCTCAAGATTGCTTGCGCGCTGCTCGGCGACCCCGGTGTCCTGCTGTTCGACGAGCCGGGCAACGGCCTGGACTCCGACGGCATCCGGTGGATTCGCGATCTGATGCGGTCGCTGGCTGAGCAGGGTCGGACGGTTCTGGTGTCCAGCCGCCACCTCAGTGAGCTGGCGCCGACCGCCGACCAGCTGCTCATCATCGGACGAGGCGAATTGATCACGGAGACCTCCATGCAAGAGCTGACCGAGCGGTTCCAGCACGACGTGTTCGTGCGCACCCCCCGCCGCGGCGGACTGACCGGAGTGCTGACCGGCATGGGTGCGACAGTGCTCACCGAACCCAGCGGTGGGTTGTCGGTCACCGGCCTGGAAGCGTGGCGGATAGCGTCAGCCGCCGCGGCGCATCACATCCCGATCCAGGAGCTGACGCCGCGCAACGCGTCACTCGAGGATGCCTACCTGCAACTGGCCAATGCCGGCGTCGAGTACCGCGTGCAACCCACTGACCATATCGGCCGTCGTCCCGCGAGTTGATCTTCTCAACCGTGAGTGCGCGGGCGGTGGTCGCTGCTGGCTCTTCGGTTTCCGTTTGCGCGTTGCTTACGCCGAGCTTGCGTTTTCTGTCTAGGTTGTCCTTATCCAGAAATCTGGGGGAGCTCAGGCGCCCTTCGGAACTAGTGGAGGATAATCATGAATTCTCGTATACGTCGCTTCGTCGCCACGATGGCCGTTCTTCCCCTGACCGTGGCCCTGCTCGGTTTTGGCCTTACCGGCACCGCCTCGGCCGACACTGGCACGAGTTCCTCGGGGGGAGGGATGGAATCGGGGGAAACACTTCCTGGGCCGAAGGTAGTTGATTTGGGTGATGCGGGTAGGACTATAGCGGGAACTGTAGGAAACATTTTCTAAAGCAACGTTCCGAATGGTGGTTTCGTCGAACATGCAACACGGCCTCGCTGTGTTGCATGTTCGGCCACAGCGTGGTGATGCGCTCCTCCGCGGTTTTCCGCATCTCGCGGTACCCCTCAGATATCGACATCGAATTGCTCGAACGTAAGTTTAAGAAGCGTTTCGCCCAGCTCGATGCGGACGGTGACGGCTTTGTGGAGCGCGAAGATTACATGAGCCAGGACCAGGCTCTCAGGTTAATCGGAGGCTCTCCGGGGACGAAGATAGGCTTTCTTGCCCATGATGTAGGTCGCTTTGACGACGCGATCGTCCCCTAGCGTCATGAGGGCGAAGAGTTTCTCGTGCCAGATGTCCCACTGTGTCCTTGGTTTCCCTGTCGTGGGGTCGATTAGCTCGACCTGCTCGAGTCGCCGCTTGATCACTGGGGTGGCGGCGAGGTCGAGGACCACGAAGTCCGCGGCGTTGCCGGGCAGAAGTGACCCGATCGGCGGACCGATAGGGAGATCTTGCGTGTTCTGGTCCAGGTAAAGCGCTTTCGCGCCCCCGAGTGTGGCAAGATAAAACGCTCGCCAGGCGGTTAGCTTCGGGTAACACGTCAGCGTTGAGGCATTCATCGCCTGTGAATTATACGAGGCTCCCATTGTGGTCAGTAGTGAGTAACTGGTTCCGCCACCGCAGTCTGTACCCATTCCGACACCGATATTGTTTGCGATGGCGTCACGTAGGTTGAACGTGCCACTGCCAAGGAAGAAGTTCGATGTGGGGCAGTGGGCGATGGATGCCCCGGCCTTGCCGAGATTTCGCCGATCGCGGTCGTTTATTGCAACACAGTGGCCGAATATGGTTCGTGGGCCAACCAAGCCGTAATAACGGTAGACGTCGGTGTAGGTTTGCACTGTATCACCAACGCCGCCTCCGTCAGGAACAGGAAGCCCCTCAATTTCCTGAAACACCTTTAAAGTTTTAATGTATTCTTCTTCGCCCTGGTTCTCGGATAGGTGCGTGTGCATCCACAGCGGCATATTATTGATGGTGTCCTTGTAGTGTTCGCCTGCATCTTTGAGCATGCGGCCAGTGCAGCCGATCGCGAACCGTGGGTTGACCGAATACAGCAGCCTACTTGTTCCCCCCTTTCCATTCTTGCCATGCCACTTCTTGGCAAGATTCATGGAGGACCATATTGCGTCGCGGAGGTTCTTGTCGCGGAGATCCTCGGGTATAGTTTCCGGGCTGTCCATCAACATCTTACCGGTAAGCATGCGCATATTTCGCCTGAGAGCGGCCTGGAAAAACTGTTCCGTTGAGTCCGCGGGCTGGGTGCAATAAACGCTCGCGGTGGTTGTCCCATTGGCAAGCAAAGTATCCAAAAAGAATTCGGCGACCACCCTGCAATGAGCGACGTCTTCAAATTTCTTTTCCGCGGGATAAATATACTTTTGAAGCCATTGTAAAACTTGTTCGCCGAATGCGGCGATCGCATCCATTTGCACGTAGTGCACATGGGCGTCGACGAAGCCGGCTACGATAACATGTCCCTTGTGGTCATATGTATTATACCTTTCCTTATTCGCATCGCCTGGCTCTACGTTTTTAATTGTTCCGTCGGCCGCTAAGACGAGCAATCCGGGATCGTGTATCTCTACGTTCTGCGGATTCACCGGATCGGTTCCGGGGTCTCCGGTAAAAGTCAGAATCGTGGCAAGATGGGCATCCGCTTTACTCGGGTCGTACGCGGCGCCGAGAAGTGGAGTTGTCGGCGTGTCTGCTTGGGTAACGAGATCCATTCTTTCAATCTAGCAGAAAGGCGCAAGAAAAAAGCAATCTAGGATCTGAATTCGGGTGATATCGAAATGTGAGTAATTGGGACATGTCTGTCAAGTTGTGTGCCGGGGTCATGCCGGTGGCGAAAGTCGCGGAGCTGGACCATGAGCACGACATCAGGATCTGGCAGGTGCGCCCGAGCACCAGGTGGAGGCCGCCCGCAGCTGGGAGGACTTCTCGGCGGTGCGCAAGGCCGAGACTACGTGAGCATCTTCGCCGACACTGGTGAGCTACCGACGCAACCGCCGGTGTGTGAGCGCTTCATGAAGCGTGTTGTGATAAGTGTGTCGTGTGGATTTCGACGACACGGCCCAGTGGATGATGCGGGTGAACGAAGCGAACTGGGATGCGCGGACACCCGTACACGTGGCTAGCCGTTTCTACGGCCTGGACGGTAGCAGGATGCCCGCCGAGTGGTTCGCCCCGTTCGAGTGGGAGGATCTTGGGGATCTACACGGCCGCGACCTTGTGCACCTGCAGAGTCACCTCGGCACGGAGACGGTCGCCTTCGCCCATAAGGGAGCCCGGACGGTGGGGCTCGATTTTTCCAGCGAGGCCGTGGAGCAGGCACGGCGGATTGCGCGGCGCGAGGGCGTTGATGTCGACTATGTGCGGTCCAATGTGTACGACGCGGTCAACGCGCTGGATGGGCGACGCTTCGACGTGGTCTACACCGGCAAAGGTGCCCTGTGTTATCTGCCTGACCTCCCACGCTGGGCCTCGGTGGTAGCCGAGTTACTCAGGCCCGGTGGCCTGTTATACATCGTTGAGTTCCATCCCCTGCTCAACGCGTTGAGGCCTACGCCAGGTCCCGGGGGCAGCCCAGAACTGTTGCTGCGCCACGACTACCTTGAGGGCCGCGGCGCGGTCGAGCGAGATGCCACCTACACCTACACCGACGGGCCGGCGCTGCGCGACGCAACACGGGCCTATGAATGGACACACGGCCTCGGCGAGGTGATCACCACGCTGGTTGGCGCAGGACTGCGAATCATCGGGCTGCGCGAGACCGAGCTACTGCCCTGGCCACGGTGGAAGCGTATGGTCCGAGCGCAGAATGGCTGGTGGCATCTCCCGCAGGCCGATCCTCGTATCCCGTTGCTCTATGGCTTGAGAGCCAGCAAGCCATAGCGCAACGCCATCGACACTATGTGTTGACAACGGTGCGCATGGCGATGTCAGGGCAGGCTGTCCGCGACCACCGCCCCGCGCTGCCCCATCGGCTGGGGCTCTCCGATGGTGGTGTCGCGGGCGGTCTGCCGCTCGGCCTCGGAGTTGATCTCTGCGCCGAGGAGCATGACGTAGCAGGTCAGGAACAGCCACAGCAGCAGCACGATCACGCCGGTCACTGCGCCGTAGGTCTTGTTGTAGTTGGCGAAGAAGGCGACGTAAAGGCTGAACCCCGCACTGCCGCCCAACCACAGCAGTGTCGCCACGATGCTGCCCGGGGTGACCCAGCGGAACTTCGGCGGGTTGCGGTCCGGGGCCATCCGGTAGAGCACTGCCAATCCGACGACGAACAAGGCAAGCAGCAACGCCCACCGCAGCACCTGAGCGAGAACCGTGCCCACCGAACCCAGGGGCACTACGCGTAATACCACCGGCACGACCGCGATCAGGGCCAGCGTCAGAATAAGAAAAACTACCGCACCCAGGGTCAAAAGCAGCGCGAGCCCGCGCAGTTTCACGAAGCTCCGCTTCTCCTTCTCATCGTAGGCGAGATTCACTGCCATCATCAGGCTCGAGGTCCCGCTCGAGGCGCTCCACAGCGCCACCAGCAGCGAGAGCGCCAGCCCGATCGTCAAGGCACCACCGCTACTCTGGGTGATCGTTGCGAGTTGGTCGGTGATCAGTTGCTGGGAGTCCTGCGGCAGCCCCACCGTGAAGCTGCGCACCTGCTCGGTGATCCATTGCGGATCGGCCACCAGCCCCACCAGGGTCACCGATGCGATCAGCGCCGGGAATAACGCCAGAAACGCGAAGAAAGCCACGCCGGCGGCCAGCAGCGAAATGTTGTGCTCCAGGCTCTCGCGGATCGCGCGTCCCAGCACCTGCCGCCACCCCCGTACCGGAATCTGGGTAGGCGACTCGGCCTCCACGCCGATGTCCCCCCGCCGGCCAGCCATGTCAGGCTGGCCGTTCACCTCGCTCCCACGTTGCGCCATACTCCAAGTCTTCCCCGATTTCGCCGAGTTCATGCGACCAGCGGTGGTTCACCGCATCGGCAGGGGGTACTCCGACGTCATGAGCGAGCGACCCCGCACACTGGCCCCGGTCTCCCCCCGCACAACGTCCCCAAGCCGTCTCGCAGCGGCGCACCTCACCCGGCTACTGCAGGACCTACCGGTAACCGCCGGTCGGCCGAGCGGCGCAGCGTCCTAGCGGGGTCGTGGTGGGCGATTTCATTCCGCATGCTTCCTGGATGCGTGATATTCCCGATGATGCTCGCCTGACGACGTTGAGCATCCCTGGAACACATAACTCCTGCTGTGTCGACGGGCTCCTCGGCTTGGCCAGAACTCAGAATTTAGACCTGCCCGAACAGCTGGAAGCGGGGATAAGATTTCTCGATATCAGGTTTGCACGCTATCAGGATGAACTGTGTGCGCATCATGATGTCGTGTGTGCCGGGAAAAGTTACGAGGATGTGCTGACTGTATGCGCCGAGTTTCTTCGACAACGCCCTTCCGAGACTATTCTACTGTCTGTTAAGGAAGAGAGTGTCTTCGACAGTGTACTCGGCGAATTGGCCCCGTCTCGAGTTCTCTGTAAATTGTCGACGATGGGCACGAAGGATGGGGACGATCGGAATCACCGGTTCGAAGACCTGTTCAAGATGAAAACATGGAGGCACATCGGGGATGCGTCGTTATTCTACAACTTTGCCGCTGGAACTCCTGGTAGTGGCTCTGCCGGTGCTTCTGCGGTCACCTCTGAAACGAGCATAGGGGAACTGCGCGGTAAGATCGTCCTGTTGCGTAGATTCGAAGCCGGTCAAGAGGTGGGCCTCGACCTGACGTACTGGCCGGAAAACCAGCGCTTCAGAAGCGCGACACCTCCATTCTACGATATCGAAGATCGCTACCAAAATCCCGGAGAGGACGATAAGTTCGATTTTGTCACTACTCATATGGAAGAAGCCAGACGTGGTGACCCCGAGGATCTGTACATTACATTTTCCAGCGCTGTCGATCTGACGGCACACAGCTACTCGCGTGCCATAAATCCACGTCTCGACGACCACCTCGCGGCATCCTCGCGGGGCCGTATCGGAATTATCGTGATGGACTATTTTGAAGAACCTCAAGAGTTGACATCCCGTGTGATCCACATGAACCCTACGGCCGAGCGGCCGCCGGAGGCGCCGGAGGAAAGATAACGACTAACGAGAGTCGCATGATCACGCCACCGCGTTTTTCGGCTCCTTGCCTGCACCATCGTCGCCCGAAAGGTGATTATATCCGATGAGTACCGTGAACAAAACAGTCTACGAGTCGCTGAGCTTCATCAGTGGAATTCTCAGTGGTGCGTTGGCTGGCATTGTCGTCACTCGAATCTGGCGTGCCGTGTCCGACGAAGATGAGGCACCACAGCCTACCGCGATGGATCACAGTATCCGCGAGGTGCTGCTCGCCGGGGCGCTGCAAGGTGCAGTGTTCGGCCTGGTCAAGGCCGCCATGGGCCGGATTGTCGCGAAGGGCTATCGTCGCTTTGCCGGATCAGACC
>DATEMN010000304.1:0-4874 GCA_035275565.1 Pseudonocardiaceae bacterium
AGCGCAGGCCCCGAGCAAGGACACCCAGGCGCTTGCGCAGCGCGCCGAGCAGCTCAGCCGGGCCAAGGACGTCGCGGTCGACGCCGAGGACTACGAGCGGGCCGAGGCGCTGACCCGGGAGCTCGACCTGGCGATCGTGGAGCTCGACACCGCCCGCGCCGGCCCGACCCGCCCGCCGGAGGTCGGTGCCGACGACGTCGCGGACACCGTCGCCCGCAGCACCGGCATCCCGGTCGCGCAGCTCACCGACGTCGAGCGGCACCGGCTGCTGCATCTCGAGGAGCAACTGCGGCAGCGGGTCATCGGGCAGGACGAGGCGATCGAGGTCGTCGCGGACGCGGTCCGGGCCAGCCGCGCCGGGCTCAACCACCCGGACCGGCCGGTCGGGTCGTTCCTGTTCCTCGGCCCCACCGGCGTCGGCAAGACCGAACTGGCCCGGGCTCTGGCGCAGGCCCTGTTCGGGGCGCAGGAGCGGCTCGTCCGCATCGACATGAGCGAATTCCAGGACAAGCACACGGTGTCGCGGCTCATCGGCGCCCCGCCCGGTTACGTCGGCCACGAGGAGGCTGGCCAGCTCACCGAGGCCGTTCGCCGCACGCCGTACACGGTGCTGCTGCTCGACGAGATCGAGAAGGCGCATGCCGACGTCTCGAACATCCTGCTGCAGGTCCTCGACGCCGGCCGGCTCACCGACGCCCGGGGCCGGACCGTGAACTTCGCCAACGCTGTGATCATCATGACCTGCAACCTCGGTGCTGAGGCACTGCTGGCCGCGACCAGCGCTGGGCGATCGGTCGAGGAGGTGCGGGAACCACTGATGGCCACTGTGCGGAGGCACTTCCGGCCGGAGTTTCTCAACCGGATCGATGAGATCGTCCTGTTTCGCGGTCTCGATCGGCCGCGGCTGCGCACGATCACCGAGCTTCTCCTGGCGGAAACCCGGCAGCGGTTACGTGCGCAGGGCATCACGCTGTGCCTCGATGACCATGCCATCGACTGGATCGCCGACCGTGGTTACCAGCCCGAGTTCGGAGCCCGGCCGTTGCGCCGAGCCATTGGGCGCGAACTGGACCGGAAGCTGTCCCGCATGCTGCTCGCCGGCGACCTCAAAGGCGGCCAGGAGGTCGTCGGCAGCGTCGTCGCGGACCGGCTGGAACTCACCGTCAGCCCCGCTCGTGAGTGGCATTGAGTTATGATTGAGTGCTTCACTGCTCGGGTTCCTGGAGGGGAGCACCGTCGTAGCGACTTAACTACTGCGGGCTCGCCGCGATACCGTGCACACCGTGGCACACCAGCCGATGATCGCCCCGTCCATCCTGTCCGCTGACTTCGCCCGGCTGGCCGACGAGGTCAACGTGGTACCGGGGGCTGACTGGTTGCACGTCGACGTGATGGACGGGCACTTCGTGCCCAACCTCACGCTGGGCCTTCCCGTGGTGCAGAGCCTGATGAAGTACACCGACATCCCGGTGGACTGCCATCTCATGATCGACAACCCGGATCGGTGGGCGATCGGGTACGCGGAGGCGGGCTCGCACAACGTCACCGTGCACGCCGAAGCCGCGCACGACCCGGTGAAGCTGGCGAAGGATCTGCGCGCGGCCGGGGCCAAGGCTGGCTTGTCGATCAAACCCAAGACCCCCCTAGAGCCCTGGGTAGACGTGCTGAAGCACTACGACACGCTGCTGGTGATGAGCGTGGAGCCCGGCTTCGGTGGGCAGTCATTCATCCATGAGGTGCTCGACAAGGTGCGCACTGCCCGGCGGCTGGTGGACACCGGGCACCTCACCGTGCTGATCGAGATCGACGGGGGGATCAACGCCGACACCATCGAGGCCGCCGCAGCGGCCGGGGTGGACTGCTTCGTCGCCGGCTCGGCGGTGTACGGGGCTGAGGACCCGCAGCGGGCCGTCGAGTCACTACGCGCGCAGGCCCGGGCGTGTGGCGGCCGGTGAGTTGTGTTCACCGGCATCGTTGAGGAGCTCGGCGAGCTCGTCGGCCGGCAGGAGCGGCCCGATGCGGCGCGATTCGCCGTTCGCGGGCCGCTGGTCAGCTCCGATGCGCGCCCCGGTGACTCGATCGCGGTCAACGGGGTATGCCTGACCGTGGTCGACGTCGACCACGACGTGTTCACCGCCGATGTGATCGGCGAGACGCTGCGTCGCTCCAGCCTGGGTCCGGTCCGGGTCGGGGACCGGCTGAATCTGGAGCGGGCGGCGAAGCTGGGTGACCGGCTCGGCGGGCACCTGGTTCAGGGTCACGTCGACGGCACCGGGGCCGTGCTGTCCCGCACCGAACTGGCATCGTGGGAACTGGTCCGGATCGGGATGCCCACCGCGCTGGCCCGGTATGCGGTCGAGAAGGGCTCCATCACTGTGGACGGGGTCTCGCTCACTCTGGTCGAGGCAGGTACCAACGACTTCTCCGTGGGGCTCATACCGACGACCCGCGAGCTGACCACCTTGGGCACCCGACGTGTCGGTGAACTGGTGAACATCGAGGTCGACGTGATCGCGAAATATGTCGAGAAGTTGGTCCGCCCACATCTCGGCTCCGGTAGCGGTGCGGCTGGTGGATGATGCAGGGGGAGGAGGCCACGATGACCGAGAGCGTCTTTGCCGGCATCGATCGGGCGATCGCCGACGTGGCGGCCGGACGGCCGGTGATCGTGGTGGACGACGAGGAGCGGGAGAACGAGGGCGACCTGATCTTCGCTGCGGCCTGGGCCACCCCTGAGCTGCTGGCGTTCACGGTCCGCTACACCTCGGGGTATGTCTGTGTGGCGTTGACCGGGGACGACTGTGACCGGTTGGATCTACCGCCGATGTATCACACCAACCAGGACAAGCGCGGCACCGCCTATACCGTGACGGTGGATGCCCGTGAGGGCGTGACGACGGGGATCTCGGCGGCGGATCGGTCTCGCACCATCCGGCTGCTGGCTGATCCGGATGCCAAGTCGGTTGATTTCGTTCGTCCGGGTCATGTGGTGCCGTTGCGGGCCAAGGAGGGTGGGGTGTTGCGCCGTCCCGGGCATACCGAGGCGTCGGTGGATTTGGTCCGGTTGGCTGGGCTGCCCCCGGCTGGGGTGTTGTGCGAGATTGTGTCGGCCAAGGATGACGGTGAGATGGCTCGTCGTGATGAGTTGGAGGTCTTTGCTGCTGAGCATGATCTGGTACTGATCACTATTGCGGATCTGATCGCCTACCGGCACCGGTTCGAAAAGCAGGTGGAACGGGTGGCGGAGGCTCGTATCCCGACCGTGCATGGGGAGTTTCGGGCGGTCGGGTTCGACTCGCTGCTTGACGGGATGGAGCACATCGCGCTGGTTGCTGGGGAGATCGGGGATGGCAGGGATGTGTTGGTGCGGGTGCACTCGGAATGTCTGACCGGTGACGTGTTGGGCTCGTTGCGTTGTGATTGTGGCCCGCAGCTGGATGCGGCCTTGGCCGCGGTGGCTGCCGAGGGTCGTGGGGTGGTGCTCTACGTGCGTGGTCATGAGGGCCGTGGTATCGGGCTGATGCACAAGTTGCAGGCCTACCAACTGCAAGACGCCGGCGCTGACACCGTCGATGCCAACCTCGCTCTGGGCATGCCCGCCGACGCCCGGGACTACGGCACCGGAGCACAGATCCTGGTAGACCTCGGAGTGCGCTCGATGCGGTTGCTCACCAACAATCCGACCAAGCGGGCCGGTTTAGAGGGGTACGGGCTGACCATCACCGGCCGGGTCCCGCTGCCCATCCGGCCCAACCCGGAAAACCTCCGCTACCTGCGCACCAAACGCGACCGGTTGGGCCACGATCTCGACGGCCTGGACCCTATTGGGAGCTTACGGCCATGAGCGGGACCGGCCAGCCCACACTGGAAGTACCGCGCTGCGCGGAGCTGCGTCTGGGCATCGCGGCGACTCGGTGGCACCAGCGCATCACCGCCGCGCTGCTGGACCGGGCCTGTGCTGCCGCTGCCGAGGCCGGGATCGCCGAGCCGACGGTGGTGCGGGTGCCAGGCGCGGTCGAACTTCCCGTGGTGTGCCAGGAACTGGCCCGGTGTCACGACGCGGTCGTCGCGCTGGGGGTGGTGATCCGTGGCGGCACCCCGCACTTCGAGTACGTCTGTGACGCGGTCACCGCGGGACTCACCAGGGTCGCGCTGGACGCCGGGACCGTCGTGGGCAACGGGGTGCTCACCTGCGACACCGAGGAACAGGCCCTGGACCGCTGCGGGCTGCCCTCGTCCTCGGAGGACAAGGGCTTCCATGCCTGTGCCGCTGCGCTGGAGACAGCCCTGGTACTGCGCGGGTTGCGCGATGCCCGCTGACGTGCTCTTCGAGGCCCGGCCGCGCAAGGCCCGCCGGGTCGCGATCGCCGCCGCCGTGGTGCTGGTCGCGGTGTTCTCGGTGGTCGCAGTACTGCTGCGGCGGACCCCCACTGGGGTCTACTTCCAGCTCTCCGACCAGGTGGCCATGGTGCTGATCGGGCTGCTGCTCGCCGCGGCGGCCCTGCTGTTCGCCCGGCCCCGGGTGCGCGCCGGCGCCGACGGTGTCGAGGTGCGCAATCTGGCCGGGTCCCGTTTTCTGCCCTGGGAGCTGCTGCTCCGGGTGTCCTTCCCAGACGGCGCGCCGTGGGCTCGCCTTGAGATTCCCGACGACGAGTACATCGCTGTGATGGCGATCCAGGCCGCCGACGGCCGCCACGCCGTGCAGGCCATCCGCGCGTTGCGCGCGCTGCACGCCGAGCACATCACACCCCGCGATACCTCGAGCCAGGATCTGTAATCCACCTGCACACCGTCCGACTCACGGGTGGCCAGCGGCACGGGAGGTAGGCGCGTCGTCAGCGGCAGGATGCGCACTGATCTAGCGGCAGGATAGG
>DATEMN010000305.1:0-7042 GCA_035275565.1 Pseudonocardiaceae bacterium
ATCGACATGGCCCGGGTCAGCGACGAACTGATGCCTGCCCATTGCGAATTTCGAACCCGGTCGGGGTGTTCATCCACCCGTTGGCCGCCACCACGAAGAACGCCCCAGCCACCCCGGAGGCGATCACCGGCAGACCGGTGATCTGGTGGATCCGCGGCGGCAATCGATTCCACCCGTAGAGATACACCCCGAGAAAGATCGCCTCGAGGAAGAAGGCGAACGCCTCCAGAGTGAACGGAAATCCGTAGATCTGCCCGAATCGCGCCATCAACCCCGGCCAGAGCATCCCCATCTCGAAGGACAGGATTGTGCCTGACACCGCACCCACCGCGAACAACACACCCAGCGCCTTTGCCCAGGTGTGTGCCAGCGCGTCCAAGTCCTGGTCCCCGTTACGGTGCGCGCGCCACTCGGCGAACAGCACCATCGCGGGAAATCCCACTCCGAAGCAGGCCACCACGATGTGCCAGCCCAACGACAGCGCCATCTGCATCCGAGCGTGAAACAGGTCAGGTGGCACGGCCTGGGCGAGAACACCGGTCATCGCGCCCCCTTCGTGCCGCACAGCGCGCCTGCAGCGCTGGATACCGAGCATCTCACGGTGGCAGAGCACCGCTGCTGATCTGGGGTGCAACGATGGGTGACATGGACCTGAGCGGGACCGCCGCCGTGGTGACCGGCGCGACCGGCGGCCTCGGCGGCGGTATCGCCCGCGCGTTCGCGGCGGCCGGTGCGGCGGTCGTCGTGCACTACCGCACCAGCGCTGAGCGGGCCGCCGACGTGGTTACGGAGATCACCGCCGGGGGTGGGCGGGCACTCGCGGCCCAGTGCGACGTCACCGATCCCGACGGCTGCACGAACCTGATGGCGATGGCCGTCGAGGCGTTCGGACGGCTGGACACCGTCGTGGCGAACGCCGGGGTGTACCCGGTAACCGAGCTCGCGACGATGCCGATGTCCCAATGGCGCGCGGTCATCGACACCAACCTGACCGGGAGCTTCGCGACGGTCCAGGCCGCTGCGTCGGCGATGGGTGCGCAGGGCAGCGGTGGGGCGATCATCTTGATCGGATCCATCGAGGGAACGCAGCCGGGATGGTCGCACGCGCACTACTGCGCGTCGAAGGCCGCAGTGATCCACTTTGCTCGCGCTGCGGCGTTGGAGTACGGCCGGGGCGGCATTCGGGTCAACAGCGTCTCCCCCGGGTTGATCTGGCGCGACGGCCTGGACCGCGACTGGCCCGAGGGTGTCGCGCGATTCCGGCAGGCGGCGCCGTTGGGGCGGCTTGGCCGACCGGTCGACGTCGGCAACGCATGCGTGTTCCTGGCGTCCGCCATGGCAGAGTGGATCACCGGGCAGGATCTCGTGGTGGACGGCGGCGTCTCAGTACACCCGACGTGGTAACCCATGTCGACTTGGTGGCACGGGCGTCAGGTCCGGGTCAGGGCACGAATCCGGGGTGCCGCCTGCGGCCAGCCCGCGAGCAGCTCGGCGCGCCGACCGAGACGAAAGGCCGACCAATCGAATGCCGGGGCCATGGTGGTACCCATCAGAGTCCATTCACCGATCGGGCTGGAGCCCTGCCACACTTCCGCCGGCACGACGACCTGTGGTCGCGCTCCCCGCGCGAGGTCCGGCCCGAGGACCGGTTGCTCGGCCTGCCCGCCCGGGTGCAACAGCAGCAGCCGCAGCGGTGATCCGGCGTACCAGTGGTAGGTCTCCACACCGTCTAGCGCGTGCAGCGCTGAAAAGTCCGGGGTAAGCAGCATGAAGTAGATCACCGAGCAGTGCGCGTCAACGTAAGTCCGGCGAAACAGACCGCCCTCCCCCGGCAGCCGCTCCAGCCCGAGCACTCGCGCGACCCGCTCTCCTTCAGTACGGGCACTCACGTCCGCTGACCAGCCAAGAGCAGCATGGTCGCTCGCATGCCAGCCACCCTAACTCGTGGTCACCTCAGACCAGGGCCCTCTCGAAACTATCACGTTAAGCAACCTACAGAACACCAAACGTCCGCCAATTAAGTACAAAGATTGCTGCATTTGGGTAAAACTTTGCAACCACTTGAATCGCATCTGCATCTCTTGTCGAGTTCAGCTCCATCCGTCTCATTGAACACACCACATGGGGTGACACTTCCGGGAGGGAACCACGCCCGACCGAAGGAGAACAAGGTGCGCAAGGTGTACGAAGTACGCGAGGTAAACGGGAAGGACAAGGATCCCGGGTGGCTTAAAGCCATTATTGTGACCATCGCATTGCTGTGGGTGGCCATCGAAGTAGCTAAAAGCCTCAACTTCTGGCTTCGATCTTCATCATGATCACGATGACACCCTCGTCAGATCTATACTCCGGGTAGCGAGCAAACCACGGTGCGTCCACCGGTTGCGTATAAAGATTAGTACATTCAGGTAGACTTCCATCGCCTCTTGGGTCCCGCTTGTCTCTCCCGTTAAGTCCAGCCCCAGCGATGTCATAGAACACACCAGACGGGGTTGAACAAGAGTGCTTTAGTACGGAGAGGTAGCTAGGCTAAAGGAGGGTCAAGATGCTTTACGCCCGCTGGTATGAAGTCGTTATCGTGATCTTCGTGTTACTATGGGTGTTCGCGCAGGTCGGTGGCCATAACCCCGGCTAATACGGCCGCTGGGAACAGTCGGTGACTGCACCTATGCCCCCGCAGCTGTTCGACGTCGCAGTGCCCGGGGGCGCTGACCCGGTGCGAGGCCGACGGTACTCGCAGCACACGGGATCACCGCCTCGCACGCTGCTGGGCGCGCCGCCCACCTCGCGGGCACAGTCACCTTGATTGCGGCGGACCATCGTGGCCACGGCGACCGCCGTCACCGCACCAGACCGGGTACGAGGTCTCATACGGGTCGACGGTAACCTGCCGGGGGATGCGATCTTTCCGACTGCCGACGCCTCCGCCGATCACCACCTGGAAGCCACGGTGCGCGCCGACGCGCACGACCTGTTCACCAACACCGGTGCATCGGAGGCGGTCGAGCGGACCAACTGCCCAGTGATCTTGCTACGTGCCCCGCGGGGCATGCTCGACGACCCGCCGAACATCTATCCTCCGGACGCCGTCGGCACCGTGGCCGCGCGGGCCACCTCGATCGAGGCCGAGGACGTCCCGACAGCAACCACTACACGATCCTGCTTGGCGACCAACCCGCCGCAGTAGTCGCCCACCGGATCCTGGCGCTGGCCACCTGACCCCGGCACTGTGTCCGCTAGCGCGTGGCCCACAGTCATCCCACAGATGTAGGAAATATCCTGGACTACATCAGCTCATTCAGGGGACTGCACAGCCTGGGAGTATGTGGAAATGACATGGGGAGATGACGCCCGACCTCCCGGAGTCCGGCATCATGACGAGCATGCGGGATCACCTCCGCAGACGACTGTAAAGGTGACTCTGACAGAGAGGAGAAACCCATGGCTGTCATGGATTACCGGACGCAGGACGGGCTCGCTGATTACGGCTTCTCGATTGAGTTCCGGCCGGATTTAGGATGGCGAGTGTACATCGTCTTCGAGCCCTTCCAGCAGGGCCACAGCGACAGCTTAAAACCGCTCTATCAATCAATCGACGGCGACGGACGTCGCTATGTGGACTGGTCCTCGAAGCTCGATAACCTAGGAGACGCAAAAAAGGTTGCCGAACTCTGGGCCGAGATGGCCCAAGGTTACCGGCGCGCCCAAGAAAAAAACGCTCTCTATCTCGAGCAGATCCGGCGTCACCGACGTAGCCGCGAACAAAGAAAGGCCAGCCCGGACGCGGTGGGCGCCGATGGGACAGGCGCCGGACACCTTCGCGTGGCGAACTGAGGCTATTCCGGCCCACCATCCCACCCCCGGCCAGGGCACCAAACCACTCTGCAAGCGCAGCGAACAAGACCCGTGCGGCGTCTCATCCAATTTCATCACGCAAGCACCCGCGGCATGCGGATCGAGTTCGATGTCACCACCACGCCTGGCCACAACGAGGTTGGTGAACCCCGTGGGCCACCATGCTGAACGCACGTCGCGTGATCACGCGGCGATTACTGCCGCTGGTCACATGGCATCCTCCGTTTTGATAATCATACGAACAACCATCGACCGCCCACGGGCCTTCAGGGTCATACACCGTGCATTACCACAGACGCCGATCCAGTGATACAGGCGGCTTACGAGGAATTCGACGCCCTCGCGGCGCTGAGGCGGTACACCAAGTTGCGCAGCCGTCCAGACGGGCGCCCCCGGGTCGTCAGCTCACCGACGAGCACCCGGGGCAGCTGCTGATGGGCGGACCACTCCAGCGCCGCGCGCTCCATTGTCAACAGCACGGCATCGTCAACTTGTTGACGATGCCACATAGTTCGTGGCGAGACTCAACGAGGGCGACGGCGCATCAGCACAACCTGCCCGACCTCATCCTCCACAGATGCAACAGCCCCCGCGCACCCCCCGGACCGACACGTCCGGCCCAGGACGTCAGTCGCGATGCGGCGCGCCTGGTGCTGACCGATGCGCCGTTCTCGTGTCAGCCCTCCGCGCTGAATTAGCCACCGCGCGCCGCTCCGCTGCCTGGTCCAGGAACTCGCGTGCGGCGTCCACTGCCCGATACGGGCTCAGACGTTGAGCGAGCAGCGTGACCCGGTCGTCTCCGCGCGATGAGCTCGTCGAGGCGGACAGTTCCAGCGTGCGCTGGGCGAGCGCTGCGGCGTGCTCGATGTTCCCGGCTTGCACGTGAGCTTCGGTGAGCCACGAGGTGTACAGCGCGGACTCGCGTGCCTGGCGCTCGTCGTAGCGCTCCAGTACGCCGGTCAGCAGCGGGATCCCCCGGTCGGGCTGACCCAGCTCGACGTAGCACCGCCCAGCCATGACCGTGATTTCGTCCTCAGTTAGCCAGTACACCCACTCCGGGTCGTCAGCGGGCCGGCGCCGCCCGTACTCGGTCTCCACGGCTGCCAGCGTCCGCTCGGCGTGCCGGGTCTCCCCAGCCCGCGCGTGCGCCCAGGCCACCCGCTCGCCCAGCAGCGCGCGGGTGGTGGCGCTGGCGTGCCCTCGGATACCGACGGTGGCGCTGCGGGCGAGCAGGACGGCTTCGTGCGGATTGTCGAGGTTGGCCACCTGATAGGCCAGTGTCGACACCACATTGGCCGCGGTGGGCCGGTCTCCAGCAGCGTGCGCGGCGTGCACTCCGAGCGCGAGATAGTGGGCTGCTCGCTGCGGTGCGCCCGCATCAACAGTGACCCAGCCCGCGAGCTGGCACAGCTCGGCGACCGTGTTGAGCAGTGCCCGGCCGGCCTGGTCGGTGTAGGCGGCGTTGCGTAGAAGCCTTGCGGTGACACGCAGCTCGCGCTCGATCAGGGTGCCAGCTCGCGACCCGCGATGAAGTCGTCGGCGCGACGCAGCTGTGCGACCCGTCGGGTGACCGTGTCGACCATGCCGATGCCAATACGGCGTCCAGCGGTGATCTCAACGGTCTGCGGTGTGTCGGCCGCCAGCCATTCGTGCACTAGCCGACGCGCGGTGGCCGGGCTGAGGGCGCGGTCGTTGTCGACGGTGAGCCGTTCGGCCAACGTTTCGCTGTCTGCCGTGGTCCATTCGTCCAGCGGCAGGGTGAGCGCCTTGTCGTCCGAGCTGGTCTCCACCGGAAGGGTTGCGCATTCCCCCGCGGTCCAGGCGGTCACCAGCGAACCTCGGGCATCGAGTGCCTCATCCAGTGCCGCGACCACTGAGCGGGACGGCCAGCGCTGGCCATGCTCGACGTAGCCCACGTAACCTCGATTGACATGTGCTCGTGCGGCCAATTCACCGAGGGAGAGTCCGGCGTGGTCCCGCAACCGGCGCAGTTCGACAGCAAACTGTCGCCGCTCGTGGTTGCCCATGCTGCCTCACGTCGCCTTCGTGCTGTCGCCTCAGCTGAGGCGACAGTGAGAGGGTGGCAGGTGTTCCACATCGGCGCGACGGTGGGTACGTGATCAACGATATCGATGATTATGATCGCAACGCGAACCGCCGGGTGATCCACGCGACGTGCGTACAGCACGGCGGCGCACGGGGGTACACGAACCTGGTGGTCACGAAGAAGAACGGTGAGATTGAACTTGACCCGCATGCCGCAGGTGTGTGCGTGGTCAGGTTGGACGAGGACGCTGCACGAGTGCTGTCCGCCGCGCTCACCGGGTGGCTTGGGTGACCCGCTCAGGGGCTGCGGCGGTGAGTGCGGACCTGTTATCTGCGAAAGGGGACGAGCTGGTGGGTAGCTATGAGAGGGCTGTTGCGTTGTGCGAAGCCGAGGCAGGCGAGATCGTTAATCCAGGTTGGTTCAGATCGACAGGGCCAGCTCATCGAAGGCAGCCATGACCCAGAGGTTTACGACTTCCTCGGTCCCCAGTTCGTAGTGACCGCGGCGGATGTTCTGAATGAACGCATGCCCAGCGCTGATGACTCGCGCGCAGCGGAGCTGTTTGAAGCCACGCATCGGTCGCAGGCGGGACTTCAGCCGTCCATGATCCGCTTCGATCCGGTTGTTCGCATAGTGCTCGGTGACATGACAGGCGGCGAGCACCCACGGGGAGGCGGGGGCCCGGCCGGTGGTGACCTCGATCGGGGACGGCCCGTGCTCGATCGCGCGGGTGACGAATCGCCGGGTAGCCGCCATGTCCCGCTTCTCCGAGACCAGAACATCGATAACCTGCCCGAACTGGTCGATCGCCCGGTACAGATAAACCCACCGTCCGGCAATCTTGGCGTAGGTCTCATCCACGAACCAGCGATCACCGGGCGTGTGTCGGCAGGGTCGGGCTGCGTCGATCAGCGGCGGGGTGAACCGCTGCACCCAGCGATAGACAGTCACGTGATCGACGTGGATGCCGCGTTCGGTCAGCAGCTCTTCCACATCGCGATACGATAATCCATAGCGCGAGGTAGGCCGTCGGGCGAGGTGCCACTTGAGTGGTCCTGCTCCTAACGGCCCCCTCCCGAACTGGATATGATCGTTTCCGATCGTCCAGCTCTCCGGTGACTACTCCGTGTTGGGTATCGC
>DATEMN010000306.1:0-11146 GCA_035275565.1 Pseudonocardiaceae bacterium
GGCGGTGTTGCGGCCCTGCCCAGCCGCACCTTCGGGTGGCGCCCCGGTTCGCGGACCGCTGTCCGGGCTTGTCCTGCCGTGCCTCGGGCAGCCAGGGACGGTCGACCTCGGGGCGGCTCTGGCTGGGCAGCCCGCGTTGCTCAATCTGTGGGGGCCGCTGTGCCGGCCCTGCGCTCAGGAGCTGCCCGCGCTGGCCGCCTACGCCGACGAGACCGACGCGGTGCAGGTGCTCGGTGTCGAAGTGCAGCGGCTGCCTGAAGGCGCGCTGGACATGCTCGCCGCACTGAACGTGCATTACCCGTCGGTCAGCGATCCCGAGGGGAGGCTGCGCGCCGCACTGGGTGCCCCTGCGGTGCTGCCGCTGAGCTTCGTGGTGTCCGTCGACGGCCGGGTCAGCCAGGTCGACCCGCCCGAGGTGCTGCGCAGCCCGGAGCAGGTGCGCGCGGTCGTACAGCGCTATCTCGGCCCAGGCACCGTGGGATGAGCCACCCCACCGGGCTGCTCGTCGACCCCACCTCGGTGCCGGGCTGGCTCGCCCTCCTGGTCCGCCGCATCGCGCAGCTCGGCCCCGGCGATCTCGGACCGATCCCGTGGGAAGGGCCATCGAAGCCGGCGAGCCGAGCGGCGGCGGTGCTCGTGCTTTTCGCCGAGGACTCCGCCACCGGTGAACCGGATGTGCTGCTCGCGCTGCGTTCCGACCAGTTGTCCTCGCACGCCGGCCAGGTCTGCTTCCCCGGTGGAGCGGTGGACGACGTTGACGACGGGCCGGTGGCGACGGCGTTGCGGGAGGCCACCGAAGAGGTCGGGGTGCGCGCTGAAGACGTCCGGCCGGTTGCGGTGCTGCCGCCGCTGTACCTGCCGCCGTCGGGTTTCGTTGTCACGCCGGTGTTGGGTCATTGGGAACGGCCCGGACCGGTGGCCCCGGTGGATCGCGGGGAGACCACCGCGGTCGCCCGGGTGCTGCTGCGGGTACTCGCGGACCCGGTGAACCGGCTGACCGTGCGGGGGCCCAGCGGGTACTCGTACCCCGCCTTCCTCCTCCCTGGGATGCTTATCTGGGGGTTCACCGGTGGGTTGCTGGCCGCGTTGCTGGCGATGGGCGGGTGGGAACGGCCCTGGGAGCCGGCGACTGAGCATGACCTGGACGTGGCGCGGCGGTTGGCCGAGCGGACTGAGGTGATCCGGTGAATTGGGTGGATGTGCTGGTGTTGGTGCTGGCCCTGCTCGCCGGGATCTCTGGCGCTCGGCAGGGGATGGTCACCGCGGCGGCGTCGTTCATCGGCGTGCTGGCCGGGGCGGTGATCGGGGTGCGGATCGCGCCACGATTCATCGAGCGGTTCGACAGCCCGGAAGTCAAAGTCGCGGTCGGCGTGTCGATCGTGATCGTGCTCGTCGCACTGGGCGAGACGCTGGGCGTGTGGCTGGGCCGGGCGGTGCACGGCAGGATCGACGCTGAGGCGCTGCGTCAGGTGGACAGCATGCTGGGCGCGGTGGTGCAGGGCGTCGCGGCTGTCGTGGTGGCCTGGTTGGTCGCGCTGCCGTTGACCACGTCGTCGGCCTATGTTGGGCTGACCAGCGCCGTGAAGGACTCCTCGGTGCTGCGGGTCGTCGACTCGATGATGCCCGACGTGCTGCGCAAGCTGCCGGCCGAGCTCAGCAGGCTGCTGGATCTCTCCCAGTTCCCCGACGTGCTCGCCCCCTTCGCGCCCACTCCGATCAAAAACGTCGAACCGGCCGATCCGGTCCTGCTCAACAGCCAGGTGGTGCGGGACGCCCGGCCCAGCGTGCTCAAGGTCCGGGCCCGGGCGGAGTCCTGCTCGCGGGCGTTAGAGGGCACCGGGTTCGTGGTGGCCCCGGAGCGGGTGATCACCAATGCGCACGTGGTCGCAGGGACTGAACGGGTGTCCGTGGAGATCCCCTTGGGAAACGGAAAGGTCACGCGGCTGGACGCCACCGTGGTCAGTTATGACCCGAGTACCGACGTCGCGGTGCTCAGGGTGCCCGGGCTGAAAGCGCCGGTGCTACAGCTTGCCGGGAAGCCGGCCGGCACCGGGTTGAACGCGCTGGTGCTCGGCTACCCGCTGGATGGGCCGTACACGGCGTCAGCCGCCCGGGTGCGGGACCGGATCCGCTTGCGTGGCCCAGACATCTACAACGCGGCGACCGTGGTCCGCAACGTCTACACCGTCCGCGCCGTGGTGCGCAGCGGGAACTCGGGTGGCCCGCTGCTCGACGGCTCCGGTCAGGTGCTCGGCTTGGTGTTCGGCGCCGCCGTGGACGACGAGGAGACCGGGTTCGTGCTGACCGAGGAGGAGATCGCCGACGACATCGCTGCGGCATCGAGCCGAACCGAGCGGATTCCCACCGGCGCCTGCGCCTCGTGAGCGTAGCTCCTGTGAGTGGCGTTGCGAGCTGTAGCCCTCAATGCCACTCACGAGCGGTTCTGGAGGAACCGCATAATCAGTGTGGTGGTGCGCTCAGGCGCTTCCTGCTGCACGAAGTGGCCGACGTGGGGCAATACTTCGTAGCGGTAGCTGTTGCCGGCCCACTGGACCGAGCGCCGCGCGGTCGGCTCCAGTACGTACGGGTCGGCGGCGCCGTGCACCTGGAGCACCGGGACTCGGGTCGCCCGGTTCACGGCACGGGACAGCCGGCGTCCGTCGAACCGGAACTGGGAGCGCCCGACCCACCGGTAGTACTCCAGCGCGCAGTGCGCCGTGCCGGGAATCAGCATGGCCTCGCGGTAGCGGCTGGCCACTATGGTGAACTCGCTGGACGCGGCCCACTGCGGGTCGGCTCCATATTGCAGGATCCGCTCCACCCGGGCCGCGCCGTCCCGGGTGAGGCTGCGCTCGGGCAGCCACGGGGCTTGGAAGCTTGCCACGTACCGGGATGCCGAGCGCTGCGCCGGGTCGCGCCACAGTGCCTGGCGCAGCGCGAGCGGATGCGGGGCGGCCAGTGCCGTCACCGAGCGCACCAACCTGGGGTGCAACGCGGCTGTGCACCAGCTGAGGATTCCACCCCAATCGTGCCCGACCAGGTCAGCCTGACGTTCCCCGAGCGCGCGGATCAAGCCTGCTACGTCACCCGACAGCGTCCACAGGTCGTAGCCGCGGGGTGGTTTGTCGGAGTCGCCATAGCCGCGCAGGTCCACGGCAACAACCCGGTGACCCGCTTCGGCCAGCGCCGGGAGTTGGTTGCGCCAAGACCACCAGAACTCCGGGAAGCCGTGCAGCAGGAGCACCAGCGGGCCGGTACCGGCTTCCGCCACATGTAACCGGATACCGTTGGCTGATACCTCCCGGTGTGTCCACGGCCCAGGAATCCGGACGGAGCTGGGATCCGGTGAGCGGCTCACGCCCTGGGTTTAGCAGCGTGTCGCTGGGTCAGCGCCGCCCCGGTGTCGCGCACGGAGCTGATCGTGCGCTCCGGTTTACGGATGCTGCGTACCCGGCGCCAGCCCAGCAGCGCGCACACCGATGCCGTGGTCATCATCAGGCCGAAGACGATGCTGAACGCTGCCCACCGGGGTAGCCAGATGTCCAGCACCTCGCCCACCGCGATGAACAGGAAGAACAGGCTGAAGAGCACAATCGCCAGCGCGATGACGAAGAAGATGCTGCCCTTGACGCCCTTGCGGACTTCGGCCGTCACCTCCGCCTTGGCCAGCTCCACCTCCGCACGGAACAAGGTGGAGAAGTGGGTGGCGGCCTCTCGCACCAGCTCGCCCAGGGATGCCTCGGCAGGCTGACGGGAAGGGTCCGGCGACAGCGGCAGTCGTGTCCCGGACGGTATCTCCGGTCTGGCGTGCCGGCCGTTGCTGCTCGGCTCCCTGCTAGTCACGGGCCACATGGTGCCACGGCCCCTTTCGATCACCCATCGTGGCTGCCTATATCACTCTCCGTGGCAGCCCGCCGGCCCTCGGTACCGCCCCACAGGATCATCTTCGACGTTGGGAACCTCGTCACCCGGCTCGATCCTCTGTCGGCTAGCTCGGTCCTCTGTCGGCCGGTTTAATCCTCCGTCTGCCGGCGCAGTCGTTTGGTGAGCGTCCGGCGTCGTTTGTCGGCGATCCGGCGCTCGCGGGCGGCCCGGGACGGGCGGGTCGGGCGGCGCGCCGGTGGGTCCGGGGCCAGCGCTTGGCCGAGCAACGTGGCGAGCCTGGCCCGGGCCGCTTCCCGGTTACGTAACTGGGAGCGGTACTCGGCGGCCACCACCGTCAGCACCCCGGCGACGAGGTGACCGGACAGCCGCTCCAGCACGCGGACCCGCTGGTACTCGGTGAACGCCGTGCTGGCCGTCACGTCGAAGACCAGCTCGACCCGCGAATCGGTGGTGTTCACCCCCTGCCCGCCCGGCCCGCTAGCCCGCGAGAACCGCCACCCCAACTCCCCCTCAGGCACCACCACCTCACTCCCCACCACCCGCACCCCATCACTCATCCCCCAAGCATCCTCACACCACCCCCGTACCCGCCATTCGGAGCCGAATCGCAGTTCGACGGGGCACGTGAGCGCGATTCGGCTCCGAATGGCGGGTACGGGGGTGGGTGCGCTGGCGACCGCGCCTCGTCGCACTGCGATCTGCATCCATGTCGCGATACGGGAGGGAGGGGGTCAGGTTTCGGGGTTGGAGTGCAGGCCGGTGGAGATCAGGTCCATGACTGAGGAGTCGGCGAGGGTGGTGACGTCGCCGATCTCGCGGTGCTCCGCGATGTCGCGCAGGAGGCGACGCATGATCTTGCCGGATCGGGTCTTCGGCAGATCCGCGACGACCATGATCTGCCGAGGTTTGGCGATCGCGCCGATCTCCTTGGCTACGTGGTCACGCAGCGCCTTGATCGCGCCGGCGCCGGTAGCCTCATCCTCGACGACGTTGCCGCGCAAGATCACGAACGCGACGATGCCCTGCCCGGTGACCGGGTCGGTGGCGCCGACCACGGCGGCCTCGGCGACGGTCGGATGCGATACCAGCGCGGATTCCACCTCGGTGGTGGAGATCCGGTGTCCGGAGATGTTCATGACGTCGTCCACCCGGCCGAGTAGCCAGATCGCGCCGTCGTCGTCGTACTTAGCGCCGTCGCCGGCGAAGTAGTAGCCCTGGTCGGCGAAGCGTGACCAGTAGGTCTCCCGGTAGCGGTCGTCATCACCCCAGATGGTCCGGAGCATCCCCGGCCACGGCTGGTCCAGTACCAGGTAGCCGCCCCCGCCATGGCCCACCGTGGCGCCGGACCCGTCGACCACGGTGGCGCTAATACCGGGCAGCGCACGCATCGCCGAGCCCGGTTTGGTCTCGGTGACGCCGGGCAGCGGGGAGATCATGATCGCGCCGGTCTCGGTCTGCCACCAGGTATCCACGATCGGGCAGCGCTGCCCGCCGATGTGCTCCCGGTACCACATCCACGCCTCAGGGTTGATCGGCTCGCCGACGCTGCCCAGCAACCGCAGTGATGACAGGTCGAATTTCTCGGGTACCTCCTGGCCCCATTTCATGAAGGTGCGGATCAGGGTCGGCGCGGTGTAGTAGACGGTGACGCCGTAGCGCTGCACGATCTCCCAGTGCCGGCCCTCGTGCGGGGTGTTCGGGGTGCCTTCGTACATGATCGACGTCGTGCGGTTGGCCAGCGGCCCGTAAACGATGTAGCTGTGCCCGGTGACCCAGCCGATGTCGGCGGTGCACCAGTAGACGTCCTGGCCGGCTTTGTGGTCGAAAACGGTGTGGTGGGTGTAGGCGCAGTGGGTGAGGTAACCACCGGACGTGTGCAGGATGCCCTTGGGCTTTCCGGTGGTGCCTGAGGTATAGAGGATGAACAGCGGGTGCTCGCTATCGAACGGCTCGCAGGTGTGCTGATCGGGTTGGTGATCCACCAGTTCGTGCCACCACAGATCACGGCCCTCGGTCCAGTCGATATTGATGTCAGTGCGTTTGACGACGACCACGTGGTGCACTGTCGAGGAATTCGTGAGTGCCTCGTCGGCGTTGGCTTTCAGGGGTGCCGCCTTGCCCCGCCGGTACTGACCATCCGCGGTGATCACCAGTTTGGCTTGCGCGTCGTTGACCCGCTGGCGCAGCGACGCCGCGGAGAAGCCGCCGAACACCACACTGTGCGGCAGGCCCAGCCGGGCACAGGCGAGCATGGCGAAGACCGCCTCGGGGATCATCGGGAGTTGGATGGCCACCCGGTCCCCGGTCTGCAGGCCCAACGAGAGCAGCGCGTTGGCGGTCTTGCAGACCTCGCGCTGCAGGTCGGCGTAGGTGATGGTGCGGGTATCGCCCGACTCGCCCTCCCAGTGGAAGGCGACCTGATCGCCGTGACCGTCCTCGACGTGCCGGTCGACGCAGTTGTATGCGACGTTGAGCGTGCCGCCGATGAACCACTTCGCGAACGGTTTGTCAGACCAGTCGAGGACTTGCTCGAAATCGGTATGCCAGTGCAGCCGGCGCGCCTGCTGTGCCCAGAATTCCTCGCGGTCGGCGTCGGCTTGATCGTAGAGCGCGGCGGTGGCGTTCGCCTGCGCGGCGAAGTCGTTGCTCGGGGGAAACGTGCGGCTCTCGCTGAGAAGATTGTCGAGTCCTTGCTCGGGGTCGCTCATTCGTGCCGACCTCCTTGTCGCCTTTTGTCATGGTCCACCGCCGACGGTAATCGCCGCTGCGTCCCACGGCCACCGCATTGGTGAGGCGGCGGTGGAGCATCACCTACCGCTTTGATGAGGCGGCGGTGGCGCATCACGCCCTGTCGTTGGCTCGGCGCAGGATCGCGGCGAACTCCCGGTCCGGGTCCTTGATCAGTGCGTGGATCGTTGTCACTACCGGGCAGGGCCAGGGCGACGGGCAGGTCCGGCAGTTGCCATGGGGTGTCGCCTGATCGTGGAGATCTGCGAGTAGCAGCCGGAACGCGTCGGCGTGCACTGGTGAAATGGTGTCCATCGGCTACCTCCCCGGATGCGGCGAGATCCGCTACCCCGCCGACGATGACACAACTGGTTGCCCCCGAGGACACGCAATACCCAGTTCTTCAATGCGTGCACTGGTGATGCAGTATGTGCCGCCAAGGGAGGTCATCATGGACGATCGTGAACCGACGGTCCGTAGCCGCGAGTTAGGCGAGGGGCTGCGCCGGGCGATGCAACACGCGGGACTCAGCGGCAAAGATGTCGCGAGGCTGCTGGACTTGTCACCGAGCTGGGTGTCCCGGCTGATCTCTGGCAAGCGCAACGTTAGCGCGGTGCAGGCATCGGCATTCCTGGCGGTCTGCCGGGTGCCGAGCGCGGAGCGCGACCGGCTGCTCGCGCTCTGCGAGGATCAGCACACCCCGGGCTGGTTCCAGCAACATGGCTCCCGGCTGCCCCTGCAACTCGTGACCTTGATCGACCACGAGAGCAAGGCTGTGACGATCAGCGAGTTCCAGGAGCCGGGAGTGCCGGGCCTGTTGCAGACCGGTGACTACGCTCGAGCGCTGCTCAGCCGGTCGGGCAACGTGCCGGCGGACGAGGTGGACGACCGGGTGGCCGCCCGGTTGGCCCGCCAGAGCCTGTTCAGCCGAGACCATCCACCACGCTTCACCTTCTACCTGCACGAGTTTGTGCTGCGGCTGCCGGTGGGCGGTCCAGCGGTGATGTCCGACCAGTTGCACCACCTGCTGCGGATGTCGGTACGCCCCAACCTCACGCTGCGGATAGTGCCGACCGCGCTCGGCGCGCACGCTGGGATGGCCGGGGCGTTCACATTCATGGAGTTCGCCGATTTCCGGCCGGTGGTCTATCTGGAGAGCATCACGTCCAGCCTGTTTCTAGAGAAGCCCGTGGAGATCGATGCCTACCAGCGCATCTTGGGCGCACTGGCGGAGACCGCGCTGAGCGAGGGAGAATCGAGGGAGCTGATTGCCACCCTGGCAACCGCGCTCTACGCGGATCGAGAGGACCATGATGACCGCGCCTGAGCCGGACAGGATTGTCTGGCACACGAGCAGCTACAGCTATGACAACGGCGGCTGCGTCGAGGTCGGCTGGCGCACCAGCAGCTACAGCAACGGCGGCGCCGCCTGCGTTGAGGTCGCGCCCATGCTGGACGCCGTGCTGGTCCGCGACTCCAAGAACCGCACCGGCCCCGCCCTGACCGTCCCCACCACCACCTGGCACACCTTCCTTACCACCCTCGCCCGCTAACTGCCCAGCCCCTCGGTTCTCAGCGAGTGGCGAGTCCGATCGAGGGTGAAATTGCGGAAGCGTGCCGCTAGACTCTTCGGCTTGAGCCTGGCACCAGCGTGCTGCCCTTCGATATCTGGCAGCCGGGCCGACAGCGCGGGTTGGCATACCCGCTTTGGCAGGTCAAGATCGAAGCATTGTGCTTGACGCATGGGCACTATCGCCGTTCCACGGAACCGAGAGGACGTGGGGATGACACAGCTTGGCTGGTACGGTGCCGACCCCTTGATGGGGCCGGCTGACCGGCTTCCCTTGATCGCCCGCGGCACGCCGGAGCAGGTCGCGCCGCTTCCGCCTCGGGCCGACCGCTTGGTGTCCGCCTTGCGCGGATGCCGATGAAGGTTGATGGAGCGTCACCGCAGTGTGGCCAGCACTCCAAGACCTACACCGTTGACCGAAAGACAGAGAATACGAAGGTTATCGTTGACGGCAACGAAGAGAATCATCAAGATGTGAACGAGGTCGAACGCGAGGTCGATTAAAATTTCTTCCAGGATCCTGGTCCTCACGAGCGACAACGATCGAACCGCAGACCGGGTTGTCGCCGAACTCGGACGGCGAGGCGAAGCCGTGAGTCGTTTTGATGTGGCGGACTTCCCGCGCCGTGTCACCATCAACGCCGAGCTGCAAGATGAGATTGGTTGGCGCGGCTGGTTCGAGACCGAGAGTGGTCGGATTTTGCTGGATCAGGTGAAGTCGATCTATTATCGGCGCCCTACTAGCTTCATCTTTCCCGACGACGTTGTCGGCGGCGATCTGACATTTGCTGCAGCTGAGGCGAGACGTGGATTTGGCGGACTGCTCTTCTCGTTACCCACTCGGTGGGTCAACCATCCGGCGTCGGTAGCGGATGCGGAGTTCAAACCCGCGCAGCTACACGCGGCAGCGAGCTGCGGGCTGACGACGCCGCGTACGTTGCTGACCAGCGACCCGGATCAAGCGCGCCTCTTCTGTCAGACCGTGGAAAAGGGAATTGTTTACAAGCCACTTTCTGCGGCCAATATCGTCACCGATGACGAGGTGCGCCTGGTGTTCACTAGCAGAATCTCTGCCGCAGACTTCGACGACGCCGATCTGTCGTTGACCATGAACCTCTTTCAGGAATGGATACCGAAGCATTATGATGCGCGCGTGACTGTAATCGGTCAACGCTTCTTCGGGGCGGCCATCCATGCGGCTTCGTCGGACGCATACATCGACTGGCGAACTGATTACGATTCACTTAGCTATGAGCCGCTCAACGTTCCCGTGCGCGTGCGCAACAGCATCGCAGCCTATATGAAGCGTTTCAAGCTACTTTACGGTGCTTTCGATTTCGCGGTCACCGACGACCACTGGTATTTTCTGGAATGCAATGCCAATGGCCAGTTTGGGTGGCTGGAGGCGGAGGCTGGGCTCTCGATCACTGCCGCGATGGCGGACCTGCTGGCTGGGTCGACGATATGAGGCAGCGCGCAGTTACGCCTTGGCAGGAACGCGCTATCGCACTTGCCGACGACCTCGTGTGGCGCGGAATCCTCCATAGCGCGGTGTGGCGTGCGGCTGTGGAGCAGACACCGCGTCACGTATTTATTTCCGCAGAGACTAGCGCAACAGTGACCGGCTTGGTCGCGCAAGAGGCGGACGTCGATACATGGCTGGATCAAGTGTATTCAGACTTGACGATTGTTGTGCAGCGTCGGGCGCATCCATCGCAGGCCATTGATGGTGTAGGTGCTGCGCTACCCACGAGTTCATCCACTATGCCAAGTCTCATGATCGAGATGCTCGAGGCACTCGACCTTCACGACGGCCATCGCGTACTAGAAATAGGCACAGGAACAGGGTACAACGCAGCATTGCTGTCGCATCGGCTTGGCTCGGAACGCGTCGTGAGCATCGACATCGATCCTGACCTGGTCGGCGTGGCGCGGCGGCGACTCAAAGAGCTTGGTCATTCTCCGATACTCGTAGCCGGCAACGGCCTGGACGGTGTCCCAGAGCACGGTCCCTATGATCGAATTATTGCGACCTGTGCGGTACCGCAAGTTCCGGAGGAATGGATTAAGCAGCTGGCTCCGGGTGGGGCGATGCTTATCAACGTCCGAGGTGAGATTGCTGGCGTGCTGTGCTTGTTGAGCAGGCAAGATGAAGACGATGAGGTTATCGGTTCGGTTGTGCGTTCTGATGGCAATTTTATGTGGCTCCGGAGAGAGCTGAACAATCCGCTTCGAGATGAGGAATCTTCAACGGTGATCGGCGCTAGGAAAGTCGCCAGACGCCTCACCACGCTATCTCCCACCGATTTCCTGGAAGATAAAAACTTCCTCTGGCTGCTCCAGCTCGAACTTCCTGGGCTCCGCATGATCTGTTCGACTGAAGTGTTTGATCCGATGGATAAAGTTAGCCGGCCAGGAATTCTCATGCACGCGGAAGATGGCTCACACGCCCAAGTCATCAACGAACCTGAGACTGATGGCCAGCACCGTGTCATCCAGGGTGGATGCTGTCGACTGTGGGATACCGTCGAAACGGCTTACAAACGGTGGGTTAGGCTCGGGAATCCGGACCCATGCCGCTTCAAAGTAGTCGCAAACTCAACGATCCAGTTCGTGTCGCTAGATGGCGATACTAACTGGTTACGCTGGCCACTTCCCCTAGTTTAGCCTTGGATGCTCAGCTACAGAGTGGGAGTTCGTCGAGTTCAAGCCGGTGGTCTACTTGGACAGCGAGACTTCCAGCCTGTTCCTGGAGAAGCCCGTGGAGATCGCCGCCTACCAAGACATCCTGGGGGCGCTGGCGGAGACCGCGCTGGGCGCGGGAGAATCGAGGGAGCTGATTGCCACCCTGGCAACCGAGCTCTACGCGGATCGAGAGGACTATGATGACCGCGCCTGAGCCGGACGGGACTGTCTGGCACACGAGCAGCCACAGCAACGGCGGCGCCGCCTGCGTCGAGGTCG
>DATEMN010000307.1:0-6108 GCA_035275565.1 Pseudonocardiaceae bacterium
CGGAGGTTCTTCAGGTACGGGTTGTACCTGGTTGCGCTGCGGATCAGCACGACCGTTCCGACGGCGAGCACGACCAGCAGCCAGCCGACGGTGAGGGTGACCGGGCCGATACCGGCACGTTCGAGCAGGGACGTCCCCCCGGTCCGCGCCGCCGACGCGCTGGGCAGCAGCAGGTAGGCCGTGCGGATCTGCGCCACGAACAGGGACACGCCCAGCCACAGGACCGCACCGCCCACCAGGCCGGCGACCAGCGCACTGCGGCCACGCCGCGCTCGGCGAACCCGGGTGACCAGCTCGCCGAGCTGCTTGGGAAGCAGGACGTTGACCAGGATGATGGACGCCGCGAGCACCGCCGTCTCCTGCAAGGAGCTGCCCATCAGCTGGAACGCGGTGTAGTTCAGACCGACCTCGGCGACCGCAGCCCCCAGGTAGATCCCCCAGTCCTTGAGAGCCTCCCACCGGCGGTTCTCGTCGATCCGGCTCTGTGCCGGCCAGTGTCCCCCATCGTCGCCGGGCTCGGTGCCGGTCACGACACCGCGCATGCGGTCGCGATACGCGCACGCATCCCGCAGGTCCTGCTCGAGGTGGTCCTCGATCTGCTCACCAGTGGCCTGCTTGCAGGTCGCGCCGCGGTGGAACAGGTGAATTCTTCGCCGGTCCAGGTGCTGGCGCAGCTCCGCTTCGGCCGACCAGCGGTGGTGCCACCGGTCGATCTTGTTCTCCATGATCAGCGGATGACCGTGGACACCGAGGTTGGCGTCGTACATGCCGCTGGCCGCGTCCTTGCGCGCCTCGGACTCGACGAGGTCTCGCAGCGTGGCCCCGTCGATCTCCGGCCCGGGGTCCGGGCCCGCCAGATCGTCCTCGCTCGGCACGGGTGCCAAGGACCCCGGGTGCAGCGGCACGTCGATCACTCCTTCGAGCCTCAACTCGCGCGCGGGACCTCTTCGAGGATCGGGCGCTGTCGGGCTGACGTCCGGGTCGCGAACTCCTTGAGGAACCACCGATAGCTCTGCGCCAGCTCGCCCTCGACGTCGAGGGCCAACAACGGCATGTCACCGGTCAGCCACGGCTCCAGCTGGACTGGCGGGGCGCCGGTCTGCTGCCGGTTCGGCTGGCGCCGCAGCAGCGCTGCATCGTAGAGCGCCACCATCTGCCCGTAGCGGGCGACATGGGCGAGCGCGGCCGACCGGGCGATCTCGATCAGGTGGTGCCGGGTACTGCCCAGTTCACCGAGTCGCTGCTCGGCTTCGTTGCGCTCCCGGACCCGACGCTCGAACGCCTTCTGTATCGCCGCCGCCTCGCGGGCTTCGCGCAACCACGGCGGGACCCTGGACATCGGCTGCTCGTCAGCCACCGACGTGGGTGGGGTCGTGCTGACCGGGGTGGGATCCGGCGCGATCGCCGGATCCCGACGATGCTGTTCAAGCAGGATGAGAACCTGCACCGCCTCCCGGTCGATCGGAACGATCTTCTCATGCAGCCAGGCACTGACGGCGCGCTGGCCGGCATCCGCCTCAGCACGCAGCAGATCCAGGTAGGGGCGCGACAGATCCGGGTCTATGCCGGACGCTCGACCCGTGCCGTCGCGACGGCCATGCCAGGCCACCCGCCAGCGGTCCATGGCCCGGATCGGCCCCGGAGTGGGAGCTCCCCCGTCGTCGTCGTTCGTCGGCAGCACCTGCATCCGACCCCCTCCAGTCCTGGAGACTCCCATGTTCGACGGCTGCACTACCTAATACCTCGACAACGCGGTGTTTCGTTACACATCGCATACGATCGAGTGAAACCAGCGACCCTCTGTAACCAACCCTCAGTTGCCCCACTGACCCCGCCAAGTGGAACCTTTTCGTGGTTCTCGGGCCGAACTAGGCGTCTAATGGAACCTTTTGGTGATGGGTAGTGCACCCACGGCAATCACGTCAAGGTCTCTGTCGCGTCGTCCACAATGTGGTAGGCGGCACACGTATCGATTTTCACTCGTTCGTGTACCCTCGCCCTTGTGCCTGCCCTATTGCTCAAGCTAGTGGCCCGCCGCCACATTGACTACGGGCGCACCCGCAGCATGATCTGTATGTCGGCTTGACCCTGCCCGACCCCTCCATACCGCCGGGCGTGTGGCCATGCCGTTCGGCGCCATTGATGCCGCCACGACGCCACCCCATGCGCCCCTCACGCCGAGGACGCGCCCGTCATGCCAGCTCTCCGAAGTGCTCTTACCACCCTCATCGCCATCCCGACCCTGGTCCTGGCCGCTGCGTGCGGTAACAGCTCCGGGGCAGCGCCAGGTCCAGCACCGACGTTGCGGCTGGGCTACTTCGCCAACGTGACGCACGCCGCCGCCATCATCGGTATCGACCAGGGTTTGTTCGCCCGAGAACTCGGTGCCACCAAACTGGAAACCCAGATCTTCGACGCCGGTCCGTCGGCGGTCGAAGCGTTGTTCGGCGGCGCCCTCGACGCGGCATACATCGGGCCGAACCCGGCGATCAACGCCTTCGGGCAGAGCGACGGCGAGGCGATCCGGATCATCGCCGGAGCGACATCCGGTGGCGCGCAGCTGGTCACCCGCCCCGGTATCCACACCGCACAGGATCTGCGGGGCAAGACGCTCGCCAGCCCGGAACTCGGCAACACCCAAGACGTCGCGCTGCGCGCCTGGCTGGCCCAGCAGGGCCTGCGCAGCAGCGTGCAGGGTGGCGGGGACGTCACCGTCACCCCCACGAAGAACGCCGACACGCTCCAACTGGTCAAGTCCGGCACGCTCGACGGCGCGTGGGTACCCGAACCGTGGGCGTCGCGGCTGGTCCTAGAGGCCGGCGCCACGGTGCTGGTCGACGAGCGGGAGCTGTGGCCCAACGGGCAGTTCGTCACCACGCACCTGATCGTCCGCACCGAATTCCTGGAGAACCATCCCCAAACGGTCGAGGCGCTGCTGCGGGGACACGTCGACGCGGTGCAGTGGGCGACCCAGAACCCCGCCGAAGCGAAAAACGTCGTGAACGACGGCATCAAAACCCGCACCGGCAAACCGTTGACGCCTGAGGTGATCGACCGTGCCTGGCAGCACCTGACGGTGACCGTCGACCCCATCGCCGCGTCGCTACAACACAGCGCCGACAGCGCGGTCACGGCAGGAGTGGCCAAGGAGAAGGTCGACCTGCACGGGATCTACGACCTGTCGATTCTCAACCGAATCCTCACTCAACGAGGCATGCTGGCCGTGTCGGCCGGTGGGCTCGGAAAGGACTGATGAGCATGATCCCCGACCTCCAACCGCTGGTTACTGTCGAATCTGCCGTGTCACGCTCGGGGCTGCCGTGCAGCGTCCGCGTCACGCAACTGTCCCAGGTCTTCGAGCGGGACCGGCCGGCGGTGCTGGACCGGATCGACCTCGACGTCGGACCCGGTGAGTTCGTCTGCTTGCTGGGCGCCTCCGGATGCGGGAAATCCACCCTGCTGTCGCTCATCGCGGGTCTTGACAAGCCCACCGCCGGCGGTATCGAGGTCACGGTGGGCCGCCCGGCGCTGATGTTCCAGGAGCCGGCCCTGCTGCCGTGGCTGACCGCGGCCGGCAACGTCGAACTGGCACTCAAGGCACGCGGGGTGGGCCGGCGCGAGCGCCGCGCCGAGGCGCAGCGCCTACTCGCGCTGGTGAACCTGGCAGGGCAGGGCAGCAAGCGGGTGCATGAGCTCTCCGGTGGGATGCGCCAGCGGGTGGCGCTGGCCCGCGCGCTGGCCCAGGACAGCCGGCTGCTCTTGATGGACGAGCCATTCGCCGCGCTGGACGCCATCACCCGCGACGCACTGCACGAGGAACTCACTCGCCTGTGGTCGGAACAGGGGCTGTCCATCGTCTTCGTCACGCACAACGTGCGGGAGGCGGTCCGGCTGGGGCAGCGGGTGTTGTTGATGAGTTCCCGACCCGGGCGGATCGTCCGGGAGTGGCCGGTCGAGCTGTCCCAACCACGGGCGATCGAGTCACCCGGGGTGAGTGCACTGGCCACCGAGATCACCCATCATCTCCGAGCGGAGATCAGCCGCCATGCCCGTTGACGAGCCAACGCGGACCATCGACGACAGCCGGGCCTTCGGGGCCGGGTTGGATGCCCTGGAAGCACCCGCGCTACCACCGCGACCCGGGCCCGGCACAGTCTTCGTGCGCTCGGTGCTGCCCCCGATCGTGGCGGTGGTGGCGTTCATCGGGCTCTGGCAGCTGGCCTACAGCATTGGTCTCAAGCCCAACTACGCCCTGCCCAGCCCGCTGGAGGTGCTCCAGACGTTCGGCCAGACCGTTAGCGACGGCCGGGCGTGGGACGCGATCTCGATCAGCGTGTCCCGGGGTGCCTTGGGGTTTTTAGCGTCGCTGGCCGTGGGCACGGTACTCGGGCTGGCGATGTGGCGCAGCCGCTGGCTACGGGCCGCTCTCGGACCGTTCGTCAGCGGGCTGCAGAGCCTGCCGTCGGTCGCCTGGGTTCCGGCGGCGATCATCTGGTTCGGGCTGTCCGACGCCGCCATCTACGCGGTGGTGCTGCTGGGAGCGGTGCCCTCCATCGCCAACGGGCTGCTCGCCGGGTTCTACCAGGTGCCACCGTTGCTGGACAAGGTGGGCCGGGTGCTGGGGCTGGGCACCGTCGGCCGGATCTGGCACGTGCTGCTCCCCGCGGCGCTACCGGGTTATCTGGCCGGTCTCAAGCAGGGCTGGGCGTTCTCCTGGCGCTCGCTGATGGCCGCCGAGCTCATCACCTACTCACCCGCGCTGGGAATCGGGCTCGGCCAGCAGCTCAACATCGGACGGGAACTGAACGCGATGGACCTCGTGATCGCCTCGATCCTGCTGATCCTGGTGGTCGGAGTCGCCATCGAGCTGCTGGTTTTCGCGCCCCTGGAACGCCGGGTGCTCCGGGCACGGGGACTCACCGTCGCCCAGAGTCGCTAACCGGAATGGCCGGCTCGCGTCATAGCACGTCGGTGAGGCTCTCCTCCCCGACGCCGGTCCGTCCCGCCCACCGCCATTCGGAGCCGAATCGCGGTTCCGAGGGTCCCTCCGCGTGCCATTCGAAGCGAATCGCGGCCGCAGAGCGTTACGTCCCGGTGTAGAGACGGCTCTACGGTGATGTACACGGCCGCGCCGTCACATTCGGCGGCGCGCCTGTCAGAGCGCCGACGACGCTGGATGATTGGACCCACCGCGCCACGTTTAAGCGGGCACGAGACGGGGACAGCCAGCCACCGGCAGATCAGAGCAGTTGACCCAGCTGTAGCCGGACGGGGAACGGCTCGGTGGTGGTGGTGAAGACGCCAGCGATGCTGCCGCCGTCCTGATAGCCGAACCCCTCTGCGAGGTGGCAGTCGAGCAGCGACACCGGCTCATCGAGATCCACGATCCAGTAGTGCGGGATGCCGGCGTCGGCGTACTCGCTGCGCTTGGCCACATGGTCGGTCCGGCGAGAGCCCGGCGAGACGACCTCGATGACGACGAGCACTTCGGCGGCCCGGATCAGCCCACCCTCATCGCGCACTCGTCGACGCGCGCTGCGCCGGACGATCACGAGATCCGGTCGACGGGAGAACCCCGGCTGGTCGGGGCCGGCGAGTTCAAGGTCGATGTCGATGTCCGGGATCACCTCGAGGTGATCGGGCAACTGCGGGCGCAGCTGCACCAGCAGCTCAGCCTCAGCGAAGTTGTGATCGGGAACCGGGCTCGGCGACATCAACAGGCGACCTTCCAGCAGCTCGGTGTAGCCCGGCTCGGTCTCGCCGAGCGCGGCGTACTCGGCCACGGTCAGCAGGCGACCCAGTGGCTGGGGAAGCGCTGTCACAGTGAGCTCCTCACATCGTGACCAGCTTCCCACGATCTAGCCGGTTCCCACCCGGCGGTATGCGCGTTGCGGACTCTTCGGATCTCCTTGCGCCTCGACGGCACCGTCGGTGATCAGGGTTCGCGGTGCAGAGAGCACGGTCGCTCGGGAACGACCAGCGACAGTCACAAGGTGCGCGGCGGTCGCTCGTCCCCTCCTACGCAGCTCCGTCGTGACGATGTCTGTGGTGGAGCTGGGCGGGTCGGCCCACGCCATCACCGACGATCTGCTGAACTCCACCTCGAAC
>DATEMN010000308.1:0-7211 GCA_035275565.1 Pseudonocardiaceae bacterium
CCCGCGCGCCATCCCCGAGCCGGGTACCGAGTACGTAGGGGTCGATCGGCACCGGCTGCTCCGGGTACCGCACCGCGCCAGCCAGGGCAACGTGGTGGTTGTACTCGCTTCCCCTGCGCAAGGAGCCGGCGATGTCGCCGGTCGTGCGTACAGCGGCGCTGCCGTGCTTGCGATCAGACGCGGTCGTGGTCAGCCAACGGTGGCCGGCGTCCGCGACGATGCTCTGGCCGTCGGAAAACACCACCTCGTAGCACGGGCGGCCGACCAGGATCCCGGTCACGTTGACGACCAGGCACGCCGCACCGTCCGCGCCGAACACCTCGTCGCCGACCGCAAGCTCACCCATGGTCCGCCATCCCTGTGGGGTGGGGATCGGAGTATCGACCGCGAGCGCCTTGCCCTCAAGCCGACCAGCAAGATCATCGGGCAACGTCAGCTGTTCAAACGTGGAACCGAGCACGAACTCACCAGGGTGAAGCACGAACGGCTCGTCCCCCTCCGGCTCCACCAGTGACGTCAGCTCATCCTGCTGCTGAGCCGGATCGATGTGGGTGTACCTGGTGTTGACGAAGATCCGGAAGTAGCGGTCCAGCCGCACGTCGATGCTGGACGGCTGAAGCAGCTTCTCATCGAACGGGTCGACACCCAAGCGCCCGCCGTCGATCTCGGCGCGCAGGTCACGGTCGGACAGCAGCACGGCGTCACCCTAGCGACGTCCAGACACCATCCTCACCGGTCCCGCCGCAGCCCATGTTAAGCTCTGACGCACTGCGGGTGTAGTTCAATGGTAGAATGAGAGCTTCCCAAGCTCTAGATGCGGGTTCGATTCCCGTCACCCGCTCCATAACAGAGACTCAGGCCAGAGAACGTCTTATGCATACCTGGTTCTTTACCATTACGATCAAAATTTATCGGCGTGCTGTCTACGTGCTGTTAGCGAGCGGGTACTAATGCGCCCGCCGTGCCGTCTTCGTCGCCGTCATTCGGATCTTTCACCATGCTGTCGATGCCCTCGATGAGCGCCCCCGTGTGCCGGAGATCATGAAATGCAGGCCTGGCCGACCGATACCGGCGACTGCGTCTCTCCATCCAGTGAGTAAATTTGCCGCTAGTGGCGGGTGCTGCCTGCGACTACGGATCTCATGGCTTAGCCGTGCCTGCCCCGGGGTCTGCGCTGCCGCGCTCGGGTCCCTGGAGAAACACGGATGCAGTGAACCATGGTGGTCCGGTAAAACTGAGGAATGCAGTCCACCACTGTGGTCAGTACCGACATCGAGATCGCCTACGAGACCTTCGGTGCCCCGGGTGGTCGTCCGCTGCTGCTGGTGATGGGGCTGGGTGCCCAGATGCTGGAGTGGCACCCAGATCTATGCGCCACACTGGCTGCTGAGAACTTTTTCGTGGTGCGCTTTGACAACCGCGACGTGGGCCTGTCCACCCACCTGCATGACGCGCCATCGCCGAATCTGGACGCGGCGATGAACGGCGACATCTCCTCAGCGGCTTACCGGCTGGAGGACATGGCCGACGACGCCATCGGCCTGCTCGACGCGCTCGGGCTCGACCAGGCCCACGTGGTCGGCGCCTCGATGGGCGGAATGATCGCCCAGACGATGGCTATCAGACATCCCGACCGAGTCCGCAGCCTGACCTCCATCATGTCCACCCCATGCCTGGGCATCGGAGCATCCACCCCGGCGGTCCAGGCCGCCTTCTCGGCTCCATCACCGGCGAGCCGCGCGGAGAGGCTGGAGTGGACGGTGGCTCTCTTTAAGGTCATCGGATCACCGGCGTATCCGATGGATGAGGCATGGCTCCGTGAGGTGGCAGGGCAGTCCTACGACCGCAATTTTGATCCGACCGGCGTCATCCGTCAGGTGCTGGCCATCTATGCCTCGGGCGATCGCACCGCGGCCTTAACCCGGGTCATGACGCCGGCCCTGGTGATACACGGCGAAGCCGACCCGGTGTTCCAGCTGCCCGCTGGCCGCGCTACTGCCGCCGCACTGCCCAACGCCGAACTGCTCGTGGTGCCCGGCATGGGACACGACCTGCCGCGCGCGATTTGGCCGACGCTCGTCGCGGCGATCAGCCGACTCGCCGACCGCGCCGAAGCCCTGCCCACCTCGACGATGACCGATTAATCGCCGGCTCCGCTATGCCAGGTACGCAGATGATCAACTCCTCGGGTTCACCGGGCCGAAGGCCGAAGCCGAGCAAATCAAGACCCGCCTCACGGCATTCCTGCGTGATGACCTCAAGCTGGAACTGTCCCAGGAGAAAACACTGATCACCCACGCCAGAACCGGCGCGGCGAGATTCCTCGGCTACGAGATCACCGTCCAGCACGCCAATCACCGCCGGTCCATCAACGGGGCCGTGGGGACTACGCGTGCCCACCGACGTGATCAAAGCCAAGTGCGCCTCGTACCGCAAACTCGGCAAACCCGAGGCGCAGACCCGTCTGGTCAACGAAGACGACCGCGCCATCGTTGAAACCTACGGGGCCCAGTACCGGGGCCTGGTCAACTACTACCTGCTGGCCGGTGACGTCTGGCGACTGAACCGGGTGCACTGGGTCATACAGACCTCACTGCTCAAGACCCTCGCCGGCAAGTACGACTCGACGGTGTCGAGGAAGGCGGCCCGCTACAAAACCACCATCGACACCCCGCACGGGCCACGCAAGTGCCTGCAGACACCAGCCGCGCGGACTCCGGCCTCAGTGCAGTCCCCACCGGGCCACCTACCTCTGCACCAGAGTGATCTCGGTACCATCAGCGGCATCGGGAGCCGCAGTGAGGATCTACCTCATCGAAACAGGTCGCTGCTTAGCCAATATCCTCCAGCGCGCCGACCTGGCGATCCTGGGTCACAACTCAGCCGAGGCCACCGACCGGCTCACGATGGCAGCCGCGGGGCACACCGCCGGCAACACCCGTGCCCAAGCAGTCTGCCTGACCAAGCTGGCCAGTCTCACGATGGCCACCGGCGACCCGATCCACGCCGCCGCCATCGGACACGAGGCCCTGGACGTCGCTGGCACTCTCCGCTCCCGCGGGTCACCGATCTGGTGTGTACCGACAGCCCGTAGACGGAATGCGAATTTCGTCGACCGGCCAACCGGCGCCCTCAGTACCCGCAGTCGTCCCCACGACCGCGATTCGGCTCCGAATGGCACTCGGGAGGGCCCCAGAACCGCGATTCGGTTCCTAACGGCGGCGGAGCCGGGGCCTCGGGGGTGGTGAAGTACCGTCTTTCCGGATCCCGATCCGCGCGACTACGGAGGGAGGCGATCGAGGGATGACCGGGTTCCTGCTGCGGCGGCTGATCAACTACGTGGTGCTGTGCCTGCTCGCCACCTTCCTGGCGTTCGCGCTGGCCTCGCTGACCTTCGAGCCGTTGGCCAAGCTGCAGGGCCGCAATCCTCCGCCGTCGGCCGCGTCGGTCGAGGCCAAACGCCTCGAGTTGCGGCTGGACGAGCCGATCCCGCAGCGGTATGTCGGCTGGCTGGGCGGGGTTGCGCAGGGTGACTTCGGGACCACTACCGCCGGCGTCGAGGTCACCGACGAGTTGATCACTCGCGTCGGAGTGACGCTGCGGTTGCTGCTGATCGGCACCACGGTCGGTGTCGTGGCCGGGGTGCTGGTCGGGGTGGCCAGCGCGATCCGCCAGTACCGGTTCGGTGACTACGCGGCGACCGTCTTCTCGTTCGCGGTCCTGTCCATCCCGGTGTTCGTGATGGCCCAACTGCTCAAGTTCGGCGGCTTGCAGCTCAACGCGGCCGTGGGCACATCCGTGCTGTATTTCCAGGGTGAGGTGACCCCGAGTTTCCAGGGCAGCGCCGGGGCGCAACTGCTCGACCGATTGCAGCACCTGGTGCTGCCCACCCTGGCTATCGTGCTGTCGCAGATCGCCTTCTACAGCCGCTACCAGCGCAGCGCCATGCTCGACGTGCTCGGCAGTGACTTCCTGCGCACCGCGCGGGCCAAGGGACTCACCCGCAGGCGGGCGCTGTTCAAGCACGGCCTGCGGACCGCGCTGATCCCGATGGCGACCCTGTTCGCGTTTGGCTTCGGGCTGCTGTTGACCGGCAGCGTCTTCGTCGAGAAGATCTTCGGTTGGTACGGGATGGGCAGCTGGTTCGTTGACGGGGTGACCGAGCAGGACACCAACATCGTCGCGACGGTGACCCTGTTCGCCGCGGTGCTGATCCTGATCTCGGGTTGGTTGTCCGACGTGCTCTACGCCGCCTTGGACCCGCGGATCCGGGTCACGTGACGAGTGCCGACGAGGTGGCCGTCCCGCTCAGCCAGCCCGGTCGCGACACCGCGCCCGTCGGCTCCGGCGTACAGCCGACCCGGGGGCGGCTGGTGCTGCGTCGCTTCCTGCGCAGCCGCAAGGCGGTCTGCGGGCTCGCCGCGATCGTGCTGCTGTTCCTACTCGCCTACCTCGGCCCGGTGCTGACTTCCTGGGGTTACGCCGAGATAGACAACAGCGCCTACCTGCGGCCGCCGTCGACCGAGCACTGGTTCGGCACCACCCAGGTCGGCCAGGACGTCTTCGCCCAGACCATGCGCGGCCTGCAGAAGTCCCTGGTCATCGGGTTGCTGGTCGGGGTGATCTCCACCGGGTTGGCCGCGATCGTGGGGGCGGCCGCCGGGTATTTCGGCGGTTGGACCGATCGCGTCCTGATGTGGATGGTCGACCTGATGCTGGTGCTGCCGGGCTTCCTGATCATCGCGATCCTGTCCCCGACGTTCCGCGACCGGACCTGGCTGATCTTCGTCCTGGTGCTGGCCGGGTTCGCGTGGATGATCTCAGCGCGGATCGTCCGTGGCCTGACGCTGTCGCTGCGGGAACGCGAGTACGTCCTGGCGGCCCGCTTCATGGGCGTGCCACCGTGGACGATCATCTTCCGGCACATCCTGCCGAACATGGCCTCGTTGCTGATCATCGATGCCACCATCACCGTGGGGGCCGCGATCCTGGGCGAGACCGGGCTGTCCTACTTCGGCTTCGGTGTGCAGCGTCCGGACGTGTCGCTGGGCACGCTGATCGCCGAGGGTCAGGACTCGGCCTTCACATTCCCCTGGTTGTTCCTGTTCGCGGCGGGCTTCCTCATCGTCGCCGTGCTCTCAGCCAACCTCGTCGGCGACGGGCTGCGCGACGCCCTCGACTCCTCCTCCCGGCCCAGGCCGGATCACTGAAACATGTCAGAAAGGACGCTGACGATCGTGAGAACTCGTCGCAGCCACGGCTTGGTGGCCGTCGCGACAGCAGTCACCCTCATGCTGACCGGCTGCGGCGGTGGCGGTGGCACCGGTGAGGTGGTGGGCACCGACAAGGCGAAGGCGGGTGTCAACGACATCAACCCGGTATCCCGCGACCAGCTGCGCGACGGCGGTGACCTGAGCTGGCCGCTGGATGCGATCCCGGACAACTTCAACCGCTTGCAGATCGACGGCACCCTGAAGGAGGGCGACGAGGTGATGAAGGCCCTGATGCCGGGCGCCTTCGTCGTGCAACCCGACGCGTCGGTTGCGGTGGACGAGAACTACTTCACCTCCATCGAGTTGACCGGCCAGGATCCCCAGCGGGTCACCTACACGATCAACCCCAAGGCCACCTGGAACGACGGCACCCCGCTGACCTGGCGGGAGCTGCAGTCGCAGTGGCAGGCCCTCAACGGCACCAACCGAGCGTTCCTGGCCGCCGGCACCACCGGCTACGAGGACATCGCGTCCGTCGAGCGCGGCGAGAACGACAAGCAGGCCGTGGTGACCTTCGCCCGGAACTTCGGTGAGTGGCGCAGCCTGTTCGACTTCATCTATCCGATCACGACGACGTCGGATCCGACGACGTTCAACAAGGGCTGGATCAACCAGATACCCACCACCGCGGGTCCCTTCACCCTGCAGACCATCGATCAGACCGGCCAGACCATCACGCTGGTCCGCAACGAGAAGTGGTGGGGCAAGCCAGCGAAGCTGAACCGGATCATCTACCGGGTCACCGAGCGGGCCGCCCTGGCCGACTCGCTGGCCAATGGTGAAATCGACTTCTACGAGATCGGATCGGACGTCAACCTCTTCCAGCGGGCCCGCGGGATCCAGGGCGTCGAGATCCGCCAAGCGATCGGGCCTCAGTACAACCACATCACCCTCAACGGTAGTGCGGGCTCGATCCTCGCCGACCCCGAACTGCGCAAAGCCGTCGTCCGCGGCATCAACCGGCAAGCCATCACCGACGCGCTGATCGGCCAGATCGTCCCCAACACCGCACCGCTCGGCAACTACATCTACGTGCAGGGCTCGGCCGAGTACATCGACCACTCCCAGAACGTCTCCTACAATCCCGACGCGGCCCGGTCCGCGCTGGACAAGCTGGGCTGGACGCTGCAAGGAAACACCCGCAGCAAAGACGGTCAGCAACTCACCATCGACTTGGTCGCCACCGCGAACAACCCGATCAGCGAGCGCATCTCACAGCTCACCCAGGCCCAACTCGCCGAGATCGGTGTTTCCGTGAACATCATATCGGCGCCGGCGGCGGCCCTGTTCACCGACTACGTCACACCGGGCAACTTCGAGATGGTCGGCTTCGGGTTTACCGGCACTCCGTTTCCGGTCACCTCGACGTACAACATCTACACCACCGACGGTGAGCAGAATTACGGTCATATCGCCAGCAAAGAGATCGACGAGCTCTACAAACAGGCCATTGGCACGCTGGACGACAAACGTCGCGTCGAGCTCGGCCAGCAGATCGACCAGGCTATCTGGAATCTGATGCCCCAAGTGCCGCTCTATCAGATCACCGGCGCCGCTGCCGTGCGGTCCACCCTGGCCAATTTCGGTGCCCCCGGATTCGCCGACGTCATCTACGAGAACATCGGCTACACCAAGTGATCACAGCCCAAACGACAGCTGATCCGCCCGCCCCCTCCAGACCGCGACAAGGATGCTTGTCGCGGTCTGGAGGGCACCTTAGACCGCGATATGGATCCTTGCCGTCGTTGACGTGTGCTGGTCGCGAGTGATCATCACGTCCACGGTAGTCTCGCCAACCCATCCGTCCTTCGGGGAGATGGATGGGTCCGATGCAGGCACCACCCACGCGGAGTTGCGCTGTGCGGCACATCCGTACGTTGCGACACCCCTTCCCCGGAGGTCACGAACAGTGATGTCAAGTACGTCGAGCCGGAGCGG
>DATEMN010000309.1:0-11406 GCA_035275565.1 Pseudonocardiaceae bacterium
TGAGGGGGAGGGTGTCGGTGAGGGCGAGGGCATCGGCGATGGTGTTGGTGAGGGTGTTACCGGAGGCTGTGCCGCGATTGCCGGAGACACTGCCGGTCCAGGGGAAAGGGGACCTGGCTGCTGTGGAACGACCGGGAACGGCAACACGCTCGTTGGGGACGGCAACACCGGCAACGGGGAAGCGGCGGCAGCGGCTTCTGGCAGCGGCTCGGCCGCAGCGTACGCCCGGGCCCAACCCAGTACGGATACTACGAACAGTCGGGAGCGATGGTAACGGAACACGGCCTGGGCCTGCTCGGTCTCGCCGCTGAGCCGGGCGTCGTCGTCGCACAGGTAACGCCCGGCACTGAGCGCCGCGTCGTAGATGTTCTGCGGGCTCGCCATGCCGTCGCCGTCGTTGTCAGCCCCCACTCGCGACCACACCACAGGCATGATCTGCATCGGACCGGCGGCGCGGTCCCAGGTGCCGTCCCCGTCGATTGTCCCGTTGTCGGTGTCCGCGATTTTTGCGCGGCCGGTGCTCCCATCCAGCGGTGGGCCGAGGATCGGGCGCATTGTGGTGCCATCAGGGGCCAGCAGATCTCCGCCGTGATCGGAGATGACCTTTCCGAGCCCAGCCAGCAACGGCCAGTCCAGCTGGCAGTCTGCCAGCTGGATCTGGAGGACGACCGCAGCGTGTTGGTAGGCGTCCAGCGCGAGTGGTGGTATAGCGAGCGGACCCGCCGGCGCAGTCACGCCCAACGGGCTGGCCAGTCGTTCATCCTGGGGCACAATGCCCGATGCGCCTAGCATCTGCTGGTTGGCCAGACCCGACACCTCGGATTCGGGCTGCCCTTGTGCCCTAGCGAGCGGGCCGACACCGAGGTTACCGCTGGCCAGCAGCATGAACGGGGCCAGCGCGATGCCGGCGGTCACGATGCCCCCCGCGACCCCCCGTACCCGTCTCGAGGAGTCGGCCTCCGCCATGGCGAACCGTCCTCTCTTGCTGGTCATGACTCCGGCAGCCAGCCACGCACTGGACGCCGCCGGGTGGGCTCACACCCGTGCAGTTCCCCGGTTCTGATAGCTCAGCGCGACTTCTTCGGGCATGCGTTCCAGGTCGCGGGCGCGCAGGAAGTCCCGCAGGGTCGTGCCGGTGCATTGGGAATCGACGTTGGGCGCCTCCTGCTGGTTCACCACGTCGGGCAGGTACACGGTGCGGAAGTCGATGCTGTATCGGGTCCGCCCGGATGTGTTCGGCACCGTTGAGTGGAGCTGGTTGCCGGAGAACATCAGCAGCCCACCCGCCTCGGGCACCACTCGAACTTGCGGGTAGAGCTCGATGGGCTCCTCCGGTTTGGGCTGCTCACGGGTGTCGACTCGGATGTGCTGGGCCGCGGTGTGGCGACTGGTGCGGTTCCACTCATCGTAATCGTAACGGCACGAACCGTTGCGAACCGGCTGCGACCAGTACCTCGGATGAAACGCCATGACGTTCTCCGGGACCACGGGAAAAATCGGTAGCCACCAATTGATCTGGCTGAACGGCGCCGAGTACCAGGTATCACGATGCGGGTGGAACGCGTAGGAGATCCCCGAGATGAGGTAGGAGTCGGAGGTCGACGTGCGCAGCCGGGGAACGTCAAAATAGGTCTGATCCGAATCACAACCGAATTCGGCGAGCAGCGCGCGGATCAGTTCTTTGGACTGGGAGTGGTGGATGAACCTCGGCTTGAGCTCGGTGAGCACCGCGGCGAACTCCTCCACCGGCATGTCGAACTGTGCGGTCTCGGGATCCCGCGGCCCGAATCCTTCAGTGATCAATTCCTGGGCATGCTCGATGAACGCCATCGAGCTGAGGGTCGCCGGATACACCATCACCTGGCCGGCATAGAGCCGTCGGCGACGGGCAGCATCATCCAAGCTCGGATTTGAGAAAACTGTGGTCATAGCACGCGCACCTCGCGGAAGAGCCCAGCGTCGGTCCCTTTGTTTATCGGTCTTTCCCGCCTCGTGTTACACGCTGCACCCGCTCGGCCAGCAGCTCCCGCACCCGATCGTGACCCTGGGTCCGCTGGTACCAGTCGACGGTCGCGGCCAGTCCTTCGGCCAGTCCGACCGTCGGCTCCCAGCCCAGCAGCGTCTTGGCCGCGGTGATGTCAGCCAGCCGGTCCCGGTCGTAGGGTCGATCCGGCAATGCGCCGAAATCCGGTTCGACGTCCACATTGAGAACGCTCTGAATCATGCTCACCACGTCACCAATGGAAGTGGACGACCCGGAGCCGATGTCCATCACTCCGCTCGCATTCGGGGTTGCCGCGGCCGCCAGGAATGCCTCGACTACGTCATCGACATACACCCAGTCCACCCGTCGCGCGCCGCTGGTGAGTCGTGGTGCGCGGCCCTGTAACAGCGAGTCGATCACATAGGGCACCAGCTTGCGTCGATCACGCTGCCGGGGACCATAGGCCATCGAGATACGCAGTGTGACAATCTGCGACGCCCAGAGCGCACGGAACATCGCAGCATAAGCTGTGCTGGCCCATTTGGCGGCTGCGTACGGCGACGACGGCGGCGCTCCCTCCTCGCCGATCCCCGCTTCCTCTAGGGAGCCGGCCAGAACGACTCGCCCCCGGCCGGAGGTGGCTACCGCGGCCAGGATGTTGACCGTGCTGTGCAGGGTGCTGCGGAAGATCGGCAGCACCAGGTCCGCGTCCCGCGCTCCGGTTACTTCGCCCGCCAGATGGAAGACCACTTCCGGGCGTATCGAGGCGATCAGGTCCGCTGTGGCGCTGGCGTCGGCCAAGTCGAGATGCGCCCAACGGACGCACCCGTCCTGCGGCGGCACTTCACGTCGGCACACGGCATGCACCTGTGCCCCGCTGGCCAGGAGGTGTTCGACGAGATGTGACCCCAGAAACCCGGTGGCCCCGGTGACGAGTACCCGCCGGCTTGCGAATGCTGCAGCCCGGTCAGCCATCGGCACGGCCAAGAGAACGTACCTGCTCCCCGGTTCTTCCGGCGAGCATCGCGGTGAGCTTGCGGCGCCGGCTGATCGCAGTCCGAAGGTGGCGGCGGAGGTACAGGTGCGCGACGGCGGCTCGCGCCCGGCGGCGTTGCCTGGGATCCAGACCGGCCTGCTCGATGGCGTGTAGGAGCGCCCGGCACTGCAACGCCGTCGCCATCCGGGCGCGCCAGCGCGGCACGTCCAGCCGTTCGGCAAGGACTGGCAGCCGGGTGAACGGGCGGGTACGCCGACGGGCCAGGATCTCCGATACGTGCCCGAACGGTCCCGCAAGCGCCATCGTCGCGGCGAACGTCTCGTCTTCCCGGAGCATGTTCCGGCGGGGAATCCGGCGAACCACGGGCAAGCGCATCAGCCCATACAGCGGGTCGAGCAGCAGGTGGCTTTCAGTGAGCAGACGCAGCATCTCAGCGAAACGTACGTCCGGTTGAGGCGAATGCAGCTCCGTACGATCGTACGGGAGGGTTTGCGACATGCCGTCCGCGCTGACGTAGCGCTGTTGGGTGGTGACAAGGATCAGACGGGGATCCTTGTCGAAGGCGGCCAAGCAGCATGACAGATATGCAGGTGCCAGCCAGTCGTCGTCGCCGATCCACTTGAAAAACTCGCCCCTGGCCAGCCGCTGCACCTCGGCGAAGTTGTTCAGCAGTCCGATGTTGCGCTGCTGGCGGTGGTAACGAACCCGGTGGTCAGACTGGGTCAGTTTCCGGCAGATCTCTTCCGTTCGGTCGTCGGATGCATTGTCCGAGATAATCAATTCGAGTCGCTCATGGTCCTGTGCAAGTACGGATTCAGCGGTCTCGGCCAGGAACTCCTCGCCATTGCGTACCGGGAGACAGATCGACACCAGTGGGTGCTCGGTGGGCATGCGCATCGACTTTCCTGTTATCTCGTCGCTTCTGCTACGGGTCTACCCCGGCTGATGTGTCGGCTCGTCGATCCGCTCGAGCCAGATCTCACGCCAGAAGGAATAGATCGCGCGCGGGCAGTTCACGTTGTATGCGCCGGCGCACACCGTGTCCTCCAGGATGATGCACGGATTCTTCATGCTTAGCAGCCGGCCGGTCCGCTCATCGATACACTGGTCCACCCGGCGCAGCACCCGCGCCTGTCGGCCGCAGTACCGCGACATCTCCTCCTCGAATCCCATGCCCCGGTTGAGCCGATCCTTGTTCAGCGTTTTCATGATCTCGTCCTTCGATTTGATTCTGACGAGCTCACCGGGTCGCAGGTCGGTTCGTGCAGTGGGGGTACGAGTGCCCGATCCCTTCACGAAGCCCCACTGCATCCCCTCGCGGAGCCACAGCCGACGCGGGAGCACCCGTTTGCTGTATCCCTGAAACCGGTTGAATAGCGCGATGAGGACACCGCGGAGGGTCGCGACTACGCCCGCGTTACCGGTGCGGATGTCGCGCACATACTGGTCCAGATCGCGCATCGGCAGTTGCTCGGGCGCTGCCCGAAGCAGCTCGGTGGCTTGGCAGGAGAACCGTGGCGCACCGTCGCTGAACGGTTCCTCCCTGGTCGCAGCGTCGAGCAGGGGCAGGGTGCACCGGGCCGGTTCCGGTGCCTGGTCGATGGGCCCGGGGTCGGCGGCGTTGTCCACCCGCTTGAGCCACGCTTCCTTCCAGTACATGAGACAGGCGGTCTGGCAGCTGCCATGGGCTTGGCCGTCGCAGCGGACCCCGGCCAGGTGAACCGCGTTGTGCATCCGTCGCATGCCGGTCCAGGTCTGCGTGTCACACAGTTTGTGGGCCACCTTGTACACCGTGTAGCGCTGACCGCAGTAGGGCAGCATTTCCGGCATGAAGGGCAGCGAGTCCAGCTCGCCGTTCTCGTCGAGGGTCGCGAGAATCTCTTTCGCGCTGCGCACCTCCACCAGTTCCCCGACCCGCAGGCCGAGCGTGCGTTTGGAGTTCATTTGGTTGATCTGCATGACCGCTCTTTTCCCTATTTCGGCCTAGTAGTCGTACCGGCCGCACTCGCGGCCGTCGACGTGGCCATCGGTGGCAGGTCACCGCTCGTTACAGCCGGTGGACCAGCCGGGTCGCCGCTCAGGGCGTGATCCGGTAGATGTGGTACTGGTACTCGGCGTCGAATGAGTCGGTCAGCCCGGCGGGTCCGGTGGGCACCTGGCGGTTTTCGTAGAGCACCTCCGCGTGAGTGCTGCGGACTCCTTCTGGCAGGGCGAGGGTGTACTCGCCGGTGCGGCTGCCGGGTCCTGGCATCGCGAAGATGTAGAAAGACCCGTCATGTTCCTTGAGCATCGTGTCCAGCGCCGGGTGAAAGGTCCACTGGTAGGATTGAGTGCTCAATACCGGGGCCAGTTCTGTGACCCGACGGTTGACTTCTGTAACGGCCGGACGAATGGTGGTTCCACACTCCTCCCGCAGGACGTGCTGGCTGAGGCACGGCCCGCCGAAGTTGTGGTTGAAGTATACGATTCCCTGTGCTTCGTGGATCAGCGAGCTCCACACAGCCCCGGTAATCTGATCGCCGTTGATGGTCGGTGTCCAATTCTCGCCGAATGGGTGACCCACCTCGATGAACGCCCAGATCGGTTGCCGATTTCCGTCCATCGCGTCGAGTTTTCGCATCCGGTCGATCAGGGCGCCGTATTTACTGGCGCGCCGGTCCTCGGGCGGCTGGTTCGGTTCGGTATAGTAGTACAGGTCCGCTGACGTGAAGTCGGTGTAGTGGTTCACGAACCCCTCGGCCTCAGCGTCACTTTCCCACTCGAGGACGCCCTTCCCGAAGTTAGCGTAGCGGGGGCGTCCATCCTTCGGGAGCCGGTCAGAGAGGGTCTGCATCATGCTATAGCCACACGAGCCGCGCTCGTCCTGGATGGGAATGCAGGTGTTCCAGCCCTCCTGTCCAGTCCAGGGGTCCGAACCGGGGCCGTACAGCATGTCGGGCTCGTCTGTTATCAGCCACGCGACAGTTTCATTCCCATAGTCCGACAGGGGCCTACTCGGGATGGCGAACATGCCGTTGGAGCGGATTAGCGCCATGTTGCTGTCGTCGGTGAGTTCCACGTACGTGTTGAGCCCGGCGGCCTTGTCCAGGTCAACATCGTCCTGGTGGAGCACCGACTCGAACCACACCCCAATGGGGAAGAACTTCGGGCCGGCCCAACCCGCCGCTGCCGCAACTGGGAACCGGGCGTAGTAGGCCGGCCCGCCGGCCCAGGGCACCTTCGGCAGATCCAGCACGGACGGCCCGTCCGGGGCGCCGATGCCGCCTGCTGCCGGGACCCGGTGGGAGTAGGGGCCGCCTCCACCCACGAGTGCGCCGTCGACGACTGGATCACCGGAGGTGCGAGTGGCGATGAGGATCGCCGCGACCACCACCACGGCCAGGCCGGCGGCGGAGACCACGAGCGCGCCGAACCGTCCGACTTGTGTCCGGCGTAACGTGCTGAGACGGCGCCAGCCCCTCATGGGCACACCGTCCCGGGGTCACGTGGCTGTCCCTCGACCAACCTGACGAGTTCATCGGACCGGGCCGCCCAGGACGCGTTCAGCACCGAGCCTCGGCGCTCCTGCGGGCTCCCGGTGCCCCCGTCGGCGAGGGTGGAGCGGATTGCGTCGATGAAATCAGCCGGTGTGGCCGCGACCCGGACCCGGTCGGCGTAGTAGGCGATCTCGGCGAACGGGGTGCTGACCACTGGAAGGCCGAGCGCAAGGTACTCCTTGAGCTTGACCGGGTTTGCATGCGCGATCCACGGGTTGTCCAGCCATGGCATGATCCCGACCGCGAAGCCGGAACCGTAAGTCGGGATCTGCTCGTAGGGGCGGAAACCCAGCCAGTGGACGTTGGGGTATTTCGCGAACCGGTCCATCGGGTGCGTGGCATCGCCGATCAGCACCAGCGACACGTCCGGTAGTTCGGCGGCGACCCGTTCGAGGAGGTCGAAGTCGACGAGGAAGTCGTCAAGAGCGCCGAAGAAACCTACCCGGGGCTCGGGGATCGCTGCGAGGTCGACCGGGAGTTCGGCAGTCTCACGGTGCTTGAAGTGCTCGATGTCGACGCCGTGATCCAGAAAGTGCGCCCGGTGGCCGGTCAGCGCCCGCTCACTGGTTAGTAGCGATCGGCTCGCGTAGAGCACGTGGTCGGCACCGCGCAGTAGCTCACGCTCCAGACGCTCGATTGTGGCGCGGTCCGCCTCGGGGAACTCGGAGTGACGGTCGGAGCGGTTGAACACCAGGGAGTGCCGCTGCATCGGGCGGACCACATCCCAGGCCGTCGGCAACGTCGTCACGATCACCGGGGCCCGCATCCCGAGCGCCAGGCACACCGCCCGCACCTGAGCGCGTACCAGGACCGCGCTCAGGGTACGGAGCCAGCGCGTACGGTAGAATGGCAGCGGCAGCGGACTCATCACGTAGTACTGCGGCAGGTCCGGCAATGGTCGGCGCACCAGCTTCGCGACACTGCGGAGCTTGCGCAGGATGCGGCGGATGACGTGGGTACTGCGGCCTGGCAACGGCATCCGCAGGCCGATGCTGTTCACCACAAGCACCCGACGGTGCTGGGCGATCCCGCGCATCAACTGGAAGTCGGAGTGGGCACGGTTGTGGTACCACCAGTCCTGAGCGGAGAAGCACAGGTATCCCGGCTCACCGGCCGGTCGCTCGGCTCCCACCTCTGGCCGCTGCGGCCACCGCCGCATCCGGGCCAGTGCGGCCAGCGCGGCCAGATGGCGTCGGCGCCCAGCATGACGGTGCACGATCAGCCGCAGCGCCTCACTGAGCACGAGGGCAAGCCACATGATCCCCGCCGCCACCACCCCACGCCGCTCGCGGTGCAGCCGCACCTGGTTGGTCACTGACAGCGCCCACAGTGAAGGTGAACTCGCCTGCGCACCGCCCAGGTGGGTGCCCACCGCCACCGGCGCCAGCCGCACCACGAAGCCATGATCCGCTGCGCGCAGCATGTACTCGGTCTCCTCGGAGTAGAGGAAGTACCGCTCGTCCAGCATGCCCACTGCGGCGACACAGTCTGCTGACACCAGCCAGGCGGCGCCGGTGGCCCATGCCGCGGTGCCGCCCTGTAGGTACGGCGCGGGGTGGACGATCAGTTCCCCCAGCGCCGGCACCCGACCCGCCCGGGTGCCGCCCAGCAACGCCGCCGCGAAAGCGCGCAGTGCAGTCGGCCGCCGCCGCAGCGAGGGGTACAGCCGGCCCCCAGCGTCGAGCAAGCGGGGCACTGAGATACCGGTATCCGGTACGAGCAGGCTGCCGCGGAGCGCCGCGACCGATCCGGGGGCGAGGCGAACGTCCGGGTTGAGCACGAGGACGTCGCAACCCCGGGCTGCGGCGAGCCCTGCGTTGACCCCGGCCGCGAAACCGTCGTTGTTCCCCCTGCACACAATCTCCGCCTCCGGTGCCACCCGCCTCGCGACATCGACCGTGCCGTCCGGTGAGGCGTTGTCGACGATGAGGACCCGCGCGTCCCCGGCACCCTCAAGAGCTGCCGGGAGTGCCTCAAGGCAGTCGGCGACCACCTCGGCACTGGCGTAGGTGACGATGACGACCGCGAGCGGGCGTTCTCCGTGCTGGACCGGCGCCGTGGGGGCGCTTGCGCGCGTCCCGCCTCTCGGGCGGGACGGGGTCAGCCGGGTGCGCAGCGCCGCCGCCAGCATTGTGAGCGCAAACGGCAGGTCATCACGCAGGTAGCGCCCGGCAAGCCGGCGCGGCTCCAGTGCCAGCCGGTGCAGCCACTCCATTCCGAGGCGCTGTATCAGCACCGGTGCCCGGCGAAACTGGCCTGCCGCCATCGGGATGCCCGCGCCGCAGCCGAGGTACCAGGCGCTGGGCAGCGGGCCGCGCAGCCGCTGGATCGTCCGCTCCTGCTTCGGAAAACCCAGCCCGACCAGCACCAGGTCGGGGGCTGCCGCGGTAACCGCCCGCACGACGTGGTCCATCCCGTCCTCGGTGGCGTCGAAGCCGAATGGCGGGGCGCAGGTGCCGGCCACCCGCAGCCCGGGGTACCGGGACTGCAGGACGCGTGCCGCGGCCTCGGGCACCCCTGGATCGCCACCCAGCAGGAATATCGACCGCCCGTCCCCAGCTGCCGCCTCGGCAAGCGAGAAGACGAGCGAGGACCCGGTGACCCGCTCGGGGAGACGGCGTCCCATGAGCCGCGCCGCCCACACCAGCGGCATGCCGTCCGGAACCACCAGCGACGCGCTAGTTACCAGCTCTCCCAGGTCGGCGTCACGGCTAGCCACGCGGATGATGTCGACATTGGCGGTGACGATGCTGCCGCCCTGGTCGGCACGCCACCGCTCGCGCACCTCAGCAACAATTTCCCTCTCGGTGAGGACGCACAGTCCCACGCCGCCGATCTCCAGCCGCGCCGGAGCGTCCACGCGCGCCATCTGAGTACTCCTCATGGCAATGTCACAGGCCGAGACGGCTACCAACACAAGCCCCGGCGCACCTCACGGCGGCGCACACCGGGGTACCGGCCGAGCGCCTGAAGTCTCATAGTGGGCTCATCGCGAATTGCCCGAGGTTTGTTTCTGGTCTCACTAATCTCAGCTTTGGTCACTACGCGCTGGGGTGGCCGGTCATCGACGATCCGCCAGATGGCACTGTGCCCGGTCCGCTGACGGCGTCGAGGTCGATCAAGGGTGGGTGAGCCCGGCCGAGAAGGCACCGTGCAGCGAGACCGCGCTGCTAATACCAGACCGGCCGTAACGCACGAGTTCGTCCCGGCGATTGAACCTAAGGCGATAGCCAGCAACCGCCAGACGTTCACTAGCGCGAGCTCCTCTAAGGTGGCCGCTCGAGCGACGCCGGGTACCGCCGTGCGCCAGAGTGGCTGACTCACCACTCAGACCTACGACAGGCGGTGCGGGCGGATCACGTGGTACCAGGACACGTCGAGACTCGTCTTCTCGCGCCGGCGGGACTGGTGATCATATCGCTGCTATCGACCATACCGAAGAGCACCACATCGGCGATGCATCTGAACTCACATCCAACCGTCGAGACTTCCTATACGTCACCAAATGGTCGTTTATCGCACGCGCGGGAGGCCAGTTCGCATCGCTCGTCATCGGTGTCATGCTCGCGGCGCTCATCGGTCCGGAAAGTTACGGCGTTGTGGTCATGGCGCTGGCGTATGTCCAAGCTTTTGAGCTCCTGCAGCGCCAAGGGATCCTCGACGCACTAGTTCAGCGTCGGGAGCTGACCCAGGAACATGCCAGCGCGGCGTTCTGGCTCGTCCTTGCTGTTAGCCTACTCATGACCACGATCAGTGTAGCACTCGCGGGCTGGTGGTCCGGCGTCGTCGGTCTACCCTCATTGCAGCCCGTGATAATTACGCTCTCCGGAATGCTTCCACTCATGGCCTTGATTGTCGTACAGGAGTCTTTGCTGAGTCGCCGGATGGAATTTAAGAAGTTGACGCTTCGGACTTCCGTTGGTGTACTTGTCGGCGGGGTAGCTGCGGTCGCGGTCGCAGTCGTTGAGCCCAGTGTATGGGCATTGGTGGTTTATCAGCTCACCTCAAACCTTGTATCAGTTCTGGTATTATGGGGATCCAGTACCTGGCGACCACGTCTATCGTTCTCCTTTTCAGCGTTGCGCGATTTGCTCGGTTTCTCGAACGGGTCCTTCTTGACGCAGCTAGCCTTGTTTGCAAACAGTAGCGGCGACGCGCTAATAATCGGCCTATTCTTCGGTCCCGCGACCGTGGGGGTGTATCGTCTTGCGGCTCGCTTGGTTGACGCTTTTATTGGGTTCGCCGTTGTGCCATTTAACGCACTTGTACTTCCTGAACTATCCCCCTTCCAGCGGCGCCCCGATCTATTTCGGGAGAGGTTACGGCGGCTCAATAGATTGAGGGGACTTGTTGGCCTTCCTGTGCTCGGGGTCGTCGTGGCCGCAGCGGAGCCAGCACTTCGGATTCTCGGCCCGGAGTGGTCGAATGCTGTCTTACCGTTGCGTCTGCTGTGCGTCATAGCCGCCATGCATGTTGTCGTTGGACTCGTGGGTATGATGCTCGAAGCGCTTGGACGTCCGTATCTTTCGGCTGGCATTGTCTCGCTTCTGGCAGTTTCAAGTGTGTTTGCTTTGGTGCTGTCAGCTTGGTGGGTAGGGGCGGCGCCGCTCTCGGAACAAGTTGTAGTACTCGCGCTGTCAAAGGTCGCGCTTCTTGGGTCAGTTTTCCTTCTTAGCCATCTCGCGATTGTGCGGCGGGTTGTAGGTATGTCGATCCGCTCATGGCTGGCCGTATTCGTAGCACCAGCGATAGCTGGGGGAATGGCCATCATGGCAGGTTTGGGAGCCGGCTGGGCTGTTGATGCACGGGGCTGGCCGTTACCTGTGCACATCCTTATAGTCGTGGTTGCCAGCGTCATTGCCGCAGCAGCCGCATTAGTTACCGTCGAC
>DATEMN010000310.1:0-8851 GCA_035275565.1 Pseudonocardiaceae bacterium
CATCAGCGGCACCTCCGCTATGGATCCACATACCTCCACCGTGGGGCGACGATGCGGAACCGCACTACGGGCAGCTCGAAAAGGGCCTGGAGTGGGCGGGCCAGTGGTCACAGGACCGGTCGACCGACTTGAACTTGAAGATCCCATACGCCTAACATCCCAGCCCTGCCGCTGGTCCGAACTTCGACCCCGTGACCGCGCCACACTCTGATTGGGCGCCGCAGACCTGTCGACCGGACGGGGAGGGATCATGAGCCACGTCCGAACACACCGCCGAGTTGAAGCGGACTGATAGGCCATCGATGAAGGGATCAGCAGCATGACCACCCGGCTGAGTGTGACCGTCGTAGTCAGCCGTGAGGACGACCGTTTCGTCGCTCAGTGCCTCGAGGTCGACGTCTCCAGCTTCGGTGACACGCAAGCGGAGGCACTGGCGATGGTGACTGAGGCGCTGGAACTGTGGTTCGAGGATACCCCTGTACCCGCGACCGTAAAGGCGAAGACCTGCAGACGCGGCTGGAACTGCTCTGGCGGGGCCGGTACGACATCCACATGGGCGTTGAAGACGACCCGGAAACGCGGCCGGCTCGGGCCCAGGTACATCAGCGCGCTGGACTTACCCCGAGACTCGAACCGCTCCACCGTGAAGCCCGGACCAACGACGTCGAGCACAAACTCCAAGGCCCGATACAGGTCCTCGGGGCGATCGGCAGTCGACGGTATGGTCAGCAGCCCCCGCGCGCAGGCCAGAAAAGACTCAAGCTCCACCTGACCATCCTGCCGGATGCCACCTACGCGGCGAGGCAGCTTCCACCAGAGGGCACGATGGACGCGTGAAGCTGCTGCTGATGGCCGACACGCACGTCCCGCACCGCGCCCGAGATCTGCCCCAGCAGCTGTGGCGGGCCGTCGCCGAGGCAGACGTCGTGGTGCATGCCGGGGACTGGGTGTGCGTCGAGCTACTGGATGCGCTGCTGGTTCGGGCGAACCGGCTGATCGGGGTGATCGGCAACAACGATGGGCCGTCATTGTCCGCACGGTTGCCAGAGGTCGCGGAGGCACAGCTGGACGGCGTGCGGCTGGCGGTAGTGCATGAGACCGGCTCGGCGCGCGGTCGGGAGAAGCGGTGCGCCGCCCGTTTTCCCGACACCGATGTGTTGATCTTCGGGCACAGCCACATCCCGTGGGACACGGTCGCTCCCACCGGCCTACGGCTGCTCAACCCCGGTTCCCCGACCGACCGCCGCCGCCAGCCAACCTGCACATGGATGACCACTGAGATCCACAACTCCCAACTCACCCAAGTACACCTACACCATCCAGCCGACCCATCAGTGCCATCCGGAGCCGAATAGCGCCTCCAAGCACCCGGAGCGGCTCCGCACCGCACTCGGCGGACGGTCACTCAGCACAAAGTTCGGCTGTAAGGTTGGGGGACGGACGAGTGACGTTGGTCAGTCGCGTGGCTCGTCGAGCTGCTCCGGCCTGAGCCACTTATCCGCGTACGACTGCCCGTTCTGCTCCGACAGTGGGAAGCCCCGCGCCTCCCCTCGATCCATCAGTGCCATTCGGAGCCGGATGGCGCCTCCAGCCGCTCTCGCGTGAACAGACTGGGTGGTGTACGTCTGGGTAGGTGGGCGACCTTCGGGAGTATCGGCGGCGGCGGGATCCTGGGCGCACGCCCGAGCCGGTGCCCGTTGCGGACCCACCGGCCGAGACCGGCGGGGACCGGTTCGTCATCCAGGAGCACCACGCGCGGCGGCTGCACTACGACGTACGCCTTGAGCGCGACGGTGTGCTGGTCTCCTTCGCGGTGCCCAAGAACTTGCCGACGCAGCCCGGCGAGGTCCGGCTGGCAGTGCACACCGAGGACCATCCGCTGGAGTATCTGACGTTCCACGGCGAGATCCCGAAGGGCGAGTACGGCGCCGGCTCCATGTCGATCTGGGACAGCGGCCGCTACCAGACCGAGAAGTGGACCGGCAACGAGCTCGCGGTGACCTTGCACGGGCAGCGCACCCGCGGGCGGTTCGTGTTCTTCTCCCACGATGAGGGACAGAGTTGGATGGTGCGCCGACGATCCGATCCAGGCGAGACACCGGCTGGGACGGTGCACGCGCCAACCGTCACCGTCGAGGGTCGACGGCTCACGTTGTCCAATCTGAACAAGGTGCTCTACCCAGCCACCGGGTTCAGCAAGGGCGAGGTGCTCGACTACTACACCCGGATCGCGCCGGTGCTGCTGCCTTATCTCGCCGATCGGCCGGTGACGCTGCGCCGCTACCCCGACGGGGTCGACGGAAAGTCCTTCTTCGAGAAGAACGTCCCCCGGCACGCCCCGGACTGGGTGCGCACTGTCGAACTGCCCACCCCGGGCAGCACCAAGGGCTCAGCGACCGCCCACTTCGTCGTCGTGGACAACCTGGCCACCCTCGTGTGGCTGGCCAATCTAGCGGTGCTCGAGCTGCACGTTCCGCAGTGGACGGTAGGGCCGCGGGGTGCCCGACACCCGCCGGACCTGCTGGTCCTCGACCTCGACCCCGGGCCGCCGGCCACCGTCGTGGAGTGCTGCCGGGTGGCCGAGCGGGCCCTCGCCGTGCTGGCCGAAGACGGGCTGACCGGATATCCGAAGACCAGCGGCGGTAAGGGCCTGCAGGTCTACGCGCCGGTGCGGATGCGCAACCCGGAGCGTTCCTCGGCCTACGCCCGGGCGGTGGCCGAGCAGCTCGCCGAGCAGACCCCGCAGCTCGTGGTGTCCCGGATGGCGAAGTCGGTCCGCACCGGCAAGGTGTTCATCGACTGGAGCCAGAACAACCCGGCCAAGACGACGGTGGCGCTCTATTCCTTGCGGGCACGGGAGCGGCCGACGGTGTCCACCCCGTTGGACTGGGACGAGGTACGCGACTGCCGGCAGCCGTCCGACCTGGTGTTCACCGCGCCGGACGTGCTGGCTCGCGTGCAGCACCTGGGTGATCTGTGGGCGGGGACCCGGGAGCCGGGGCCACCGCTGCCGCGCCACCGCTGAGCTTCGCGGTCGGCGGCGTACCCACCGGACTGGATCGCGTGGCCGACTCGCGGTTGCTGGCGTAGCAAGGAATGCTTCCGGGTCATCCCCGACCACAAACCAGCGGAGACATATCATGAGTCAGGACCAGTTCAGTCAGCAGGATCCCACGAAGCAGCACGCAGAGCCGGGGAGCGGCAACCGGGCGGTGGAGTACCCGGGCCGGTATGGACCCCCCTGATCCCCGCCACCATGCCCGAGGACCAGCTGGAGTCGTTCGGTGCCCAGACGCCCATAGGACGGGCAGCGCAGCCGGCCGACTCGCACCGTTCTACATGTTCCTCGCCTCGCAGGAATCGAGCTACATGACCTCGGAAGTCCTCGGGGTGACCGGTGGGTCACCGATCACCTGCGACCGACGAAGGAGATCTGATGCGGTTGCGACGGGTCGAGCCCAGCGACCCCGGCTACTCCCGCCGACGTCGGGGACGGGGCTTCAGCTACTACGACCAGGACGGTAATCAGATCACCGATCCGGCGACCGTGGCGCGGCTGCGTGCCCTCGCAATGCCTCCTGCCTGGCGCGACGTGTGGATCTGCGCACTACCCTTGAATTCTGCTACCCGGCGAAGGGCGGCATCGAGCGGACGATCACCTTGCGGGACCCGGCAAGGACTTACGCACCTGGAACGTGACGGTGCTCGCCGCGGTCGCACTCGCCGAGAGTGCGACCGATGGTGTGCTCACCTCGCAGCGCGGCCGCGCCCGGGCGATCAATACCGCGCTGGATGAGGTAGCCGAGCACCTGGGTAACCCCCATGCCGTCGCCCGAGCGTCCTACGTGGACCCGCGGGTGCTGGAGCACTACGTCGAAGGCCGAACGATCCTCGCGGCGGTGCGCCGAGCCGGCACGCGCGATCTGATCGATGAGCAGGTTCGAACCCGCCTGGAACGGGCGCTGTTACGGTTGCTGCGTGGCAAGCCCTCGGGGCCACAGCCGTCACGGTTGTAGGAGGACCTTGACAGCTCCGTCCTGCTTCTTTTGGAACATCTCGTACGCCTCTGGCGCCTGATCCAACGGCAGGGTGTGGGTGGCGAAGCCCTCCACGCCGAGCGGATCGCCGTCGGTGAGCAACGGCATGATGTCATCGACCCACCGCTTGACGTTGGCCTGCCCCATCCGCAGCTGGATCTGCTTGTCGAAAATCGTCAACAGCGGCAGTGGATCGGTCATGCCCCCGTAGACCCCGATCACCGAGATCGTGCCGCCCCGGCGCACAATGTCGATCGCCAGGTAGAGGGCGTGGAGCCGGTCGACCCCCACCCGCTGCATCAGCGTCGCCGCCACCTGCTTGGGGAGCGCACCGGCTACCTGCTGGGCGACCTCCGTCGCGGGTGATCCGTGCGCCTCCATTCCGACGGCGTCGATGACGGCGTCCGGTCCACGACCGCCGGTCATGTCGCGGATCACCCCGGCGAGATCATTGTCGTGCTCGCGCAGATCGAGCGCCTCGACTCCGCGCAACCGAGCCCGTGCTAATCGCTCGGGTACCAGGTCGACGCCGATGACCTGCCCGGCACCCCGGTGGCGTGCGATACGGGCGGACATGTCACCGATCGGCCCCAGACCGAGCACCACGACGCTCCCCTCTGCCGGGATCGCGGCGTACTCGACGGCTTGCCAGGCGGTGGGCAGCACATCGGAGAGGTAGACGAATCGCTCGTCGGGCGGACCGTCGGGTACTGCGATCGGCAACGTGTTGCCGAACGGAACCCGCAGGTACTCCGCCTGCCCGCCCGGCACCTGCCCGTAGAGCTTGGTGTAGCCGAACAGCGCAGCCCCCATACCCTGATCCCGGACCTGGGTCGTCTCGCACTGCGAATGCAGTCCCTGCCCACACATGAAGCACGTTCCGCAGGAGATGTTGAACGGGATCACCACGCGTTGCCCAGGACGGATCGCAGTAACATCGTCGCCGACCTCCTCGATGATCCCCATCGGTTCGTGGCCGAGAATGTCACCCTCGCCCATGAACGGGCCGAGCACCTCGTAGAGGTGCAGGTCGGATCCGCAGATTCCAGTCGACGTAATGCGCACGATCGCATCCGTCGGGTACTGGATCTTCGGGTCAGGAACCGTCTCCACCCGGACGTCACGCTTGCCGTGCCATGTCACTGCCTTCATGCTGCTGCTCCCTACACCCTGGTCAGCGGTTCTTTGGCTACGCAGGGCTTACCCGCTGCGGAGCATGGTTACTCAACAGACATGTCAGACAGGCGCGCAGGTCATCGTGCCCATCAGTGTCCCAGACCGCCCACCCCAGGTCGTCACAGCAGATTCGGCAGCAAAGCCGCGATCTCGTCGGCCACAGTCAGGCCGAGCGTGATCAGTACCGGCACACCGATCAACCAGGCCGGCCACGGCCCGGCGCGAAAGCGTAACCACACCACGGCGATAGCCACTGCGACCAACAACACCAACCATCCGAAGGCGCCCAGGAGCGCCGAACGGTCACCAGCCATCACGGCCTCGGCAGCCGACATGGTCTGTGACGGCAGCTGGGCGGGCCGGGATTGGGCGGCACCGGTCAGCGCCGCATCGACGCGGAGCACATCGACGGGACGAAACGCCGGCCCATCGGCAGTCACCAGGGTCAGCCGGCTCCCAGTGGGCGGCAGCGCCGGCGGCAAGGGGTTACCGGCGTGGCGCACCCCGATCACCGCAAAGGAGTTTCTGCCCTGCCCGGTGGTCACGATGATCACATCCCCGGCGCCCAACTGGTCGACCGACCGGAACGGCCCGCCATAAGTCGCTCGGCGCCCGGCGACCACACTGGTACCCACCTGACCCGGCAGCGGAGTGTCCCGCCGGTGACCCGGCCCCGACATCAGCGTGCCTGACGAGGTGCCCTCCACCACCACCTCCCGCAGGCCCAACTTCGGGATCTCCAGCAGAGCAACCGGTGCACCCAGGGCCAACACCGTGTTCGCCTCGTCGATCGGACCGACCGGCGCGATCCCCCTGGCGAGTTCGAGGCGGAACTGCGCCGCAAGCTGGGCTTGGTCCCGGTCATGGCGCAGGTTGCCCAACAAAGCCAGCTCGATCAGAAAGGACAGGACCAGCACCGGAACCATCACCAGCGCCTGGCCGACCAGCCGGTATTCGGGGCTGCGGGCGGGTGCCGTGCCGACGGGCGGCGGCAGGGATTGGTGCTCGCGCGGCGCCAACCGCCCGTCCACCCGGTGCCTTCCCCCCGGTATTGCGGCAGCGCCTCGACGGTCGGCGCGATCGACTCTGAGGAGCCGGGGAGAGCGGTCCAGTGACTCAGGTCGGAATCCGCGCACCGGGGCCTCCCAACGAGTACTCACAAGCGCCACTTCCACACCCGGCCTGTCAGCACGGTGCAGATGGGGAGGGTCACGCATGCACCTCCTGCGAACATAGCCGCGTCAAAGAAAGCTGCTCCCTTCACTGTCTGTCACCGGTGTCGAGGTCGACGGGCCGAAGGTCGCAGGATTGGCCGGGGTGAACACTGCGGTCAGTTGGTGTGCACCCGCCCTCGCCGTCCCGACGGTCTTCGACGCGATGCCGTTGGTGACGGTCACCGGGCCGCCGAGATTTTTTGGTCCCGTCCTTGAACTGCACCGTGCCAGCCGCCGACGGGATGACCGTGGCTGTGAGGGTCGCCTGAGCGAAATCGGTCTGTGCCTGTGGGCCGCTTCTTGTCGAACGCGAACGCCTTGGACAGATGGCGGCCAGGGCGTGCGCCACGTCCGTGGCGGTCAACCCTGATCATCGGGAACCAACGCCAAGCCGCAGACCGTCAAGAAAGAGCTGAGAGAGGAACCGCAGGAACTCAATGATGGGCTGCAGTGCGGCCGTCACCTGGGCGATGATCCTTTCCAGCAATCCATCCCCTCCCGGTGATGGCGAGGGCGACGGCGAGACCGACGGCGTGGGCAACACTGAAGGCGACGGCAACACCGAAGGTGACGGCGAGACCGACGGCGAGGGTGAGGGTGAGACCGATGGCGAGGGTGAGACCGACGGCGACGGATCTGGCGTCGGTGTCGAGTTGGAGATGACGGTGTAGTGCTCCGGAGTATCAAAGATAAGACCGGCGGTGAAAGTGCCCAACGACTCGAAACCGAATTCATCGAGGCAATTTGTGGTCAGGTGGTACTCACCAACTTGGATCGTCTTGCCACGTTCGGCCGCAGCGTCCTTCAGGAGCACCCTGAACTCCTGGACAAACGGGGCATTCGTGGAGAACTGGTTATTGTCAAAGGTGGCGACCGGGTACGAGTTGTCGGGTGGAAAGGTCACGGTTGCTGGATCCGACCCAATCGGCCCGACGATGTGCAGGTCCGCAGCCTTCGACTCACTCGTGCAGGGAGCGGAAGTCATGGCGGACATAGGGACGATGTCGGTGCCTTCCACCGGGGTGATGGTGAGGAAACCGAGGCTGCCCGCCGGTGGGTCGGCGCTGGCTACCCCGCTCACCAGCAACGCCGACCCGGCTGCAACAGCGACCACCGCAGTCCCCGAGACCAGCCACGTCAATAATCTTTTTTTGTGCACGATGTGACTCACTCTCACTGAGAAATCGAGGCCGAATACGTGGTATAGCTGAGGGTGAAACCGCGATCGGGTTCGCCGCACAACCGGACCGTGTGATCGTCGCGGAATCGGCGCAACCCCAAAAGACGCACGTCGTTTCACGATCGCGCGTGGGACTTGGTTCGGTCGACTCTGGCCTCCCGCACTTCGCGCTCTTAGGTTCCCGAACTCAACAGCAGCGTCGCCTGGGACTTCCGAGACAGCTCTGTTGTTGAGTTCGGGAACCCAAGAGCGAATGCTGTCGCCGCTGGGACAACGGTTAACCACGCATCCCGGCTTAACTATGCGATCGTGAAACGACGACGCCAACCGACGACCCTCGAGTAGTCTCCTCGGGAATCCCCTTAGCCGACTTTTGGATGTCACGACAAGTGGTGCTTCCGGATCTGTTTCGCCACCACCGCAGCGACCAGGGCGACGAGCACTAGGCTGACCAAGACTAAAGCCAGCCACGGAATACCCTGGACGGTTACCTCGTTGCGCTGAGAGGCACGCTGCCCGGCCGGCAAAGGGATTTGGGCATCGGTCTCTGGGGTCTGACCGATAGGTACCTGGGCGGCGGGTGACGGTTCCGGTCGGCCGGTCGCCGGTGCCGCAGCGGTGGACGGCGACGCCGGGTCCTCAGCCGGCGCATAATTGTCAGACGCCGGGTCCTCAGCCAGCGCATAATTGTCACCAGCCATCGGCCACGGTGGGGGCGGCGACGCGGGCGGCTTCGCCGCTCCGATCGCCTGGTAGGTCGTAGGGCTGGTGAATTTCAGCGACCCGGTGAATTCCCCGTAGCTTTCCAGGGCGAGGCCATCGGTGCAGTGAACTGTGATGTCATAGCGGCCGGCCAGCGTGGTGTGGTTCTCCTCCGCGTAGTCCCGCATGATCAGCGCGACATACACGTCGAACCCGGTGCTGGTGGACAGGCCGGCTTCGGTATTGGCCGTGACAATTTGCCCATCCGGTGGGAAACCCTGGACACGCATCGTGGCGTAGTACGCGCTGGCCTTCGTCGGGCACCCGGTTGAGGTGCGTAACCGGATCGGGTCCAGGTCGGTACCGGTACCCGGGATGATGATCACCCCACCGATCGGATCAGCCAGCGCTGGCGACGGGGCCACCAACGCCACCGTGACCAGGAAGGCCACGGGGAATAGTCGGTTCATGGACTTCTCTCGTCAGCCGTGAGGGGAACCGGTGCCTTGGCACCGGTTCCCCTCACGGGTTGTTCTCGCAGG
>DATEMN010000311.1:0-5575 GCA_035275565.1 Pseudonocardiaceae bacterium
TCGTCCAGTATGGTTTCAATGGTTTCGGTGGCTTTCCGGATTTCTACCGCAAAGATGTTCCGAAGATTTTTGCCGAGGTGAAGGATCCGGCGCTGCAGGCAGAGCTGGAGAGCGCGATCGAGCCGGCGGCGCGGGCGATGCAGGACCTTACGGACTGGCTCAACAGCGGCCTACCGCAGGCTACCGAGAACTTCGCGCTCGGTCCGGCGAAGTTCGCCGACATGCTGCGCAGGACCGCGCGGGTCACCACCTCGCTCGCCGAGCTGGAAAGCGTGGGCCGGGCCGATCTCGCGCGCAACGACGCCGCGCTCAAGCAGGCTTGCGCCGAATACCTGCCGGGCGCGACGATCGAAGCCTGTATCGCCAAGATGCAGGCGGACAAGCCGAGTGGCGGTCCGGTGGAAGGCGCGCGTGCTCAGCTCGGCACGCTGCGCCAGTTCGTCGTCGACCAGGACCTCGTCAGCATTCCCGGTACGGAGGAGGCGCTGGTCGCTGAATCGCCGCCGTACCAGCGCTCGAACTCCGCCTACATCGATATCCCCGGCCCGTACGACAAGGGCATGCCTTCGACCTACTACATCTCTCCGCCTGATCCGACATGGTCCCAGGCCGACCAGGACGCCTACATACCGGGTAAGTCGGACCTGCTGTTTACCTCAGTGCACGAAGTCTGGCCGGGGCATTTCCTGCAGTACCTGCACGCGAACCGCACGCAGTCCGAGATCGGGCGGCTGTTCGTCGGCTACTCCTACTCGGAAGGCTGGGCGCATTACACCGAGGAGATGATGTGGGAAGCGGGTCTCGGTGCGGGCGCGCCGGAGACGCACATCGGCCAGCTCAGTAACGCATTGCTGCGCAACGTGCGTTTTCTGTGTGCGATCGGCATGCACACGCAGGGTATGAGCATGGAAACCTGTGAGACGATGTTCCGCGAACAGGCTTACCAGGATCCCGGCAATGCGCGCCAACAGGCGGCGCGCGGTACCTACGACCCGGCTTACCTCAACTACACGATGGGTAAGCTGATGATTCGTAAGCTGCGCGCCGACTGGACCGCGAACCGCGGTGGTCGAGCCGCCTGGCGGGCGTTCCACGACCGCTTCCTCTCCTATGGCGGCCCACCGATTCCCCTGCTGCGCGAGCAGATGCTCGGCACAGCGGAAGGAAACCTATTCTAGCCCGCCTCTCTCGCCGCCATTCGGAGCCGAATCGCGGGTGCAGGGATCCAAGTAACGCCGCAGGTAGTGCACGACGCCGGTCGTGCTGTGGCCGCTGGTCAACCGTGCGGCTGCGGCAGTCAGGCGCTGACCAGCGGCTGGATCTGCACCAGGGTGGGTGCGAGCCGATCTCGTTTGGCTTCCAGATCGTAACGGCTCTGGAGCCTCTGCCTGCCGGGGCAGTCCATCGGCGTAAGAGGCGCGATAGCGTGCCGTTCGATGGATCAGTTGCTGCGTCACCATGGTGATGTCGACGCCGCGCCGGGGTTGCTCGACTTCGCGGTGAACGTGCGCGGCGACGGGCCACCGGCGTGGTTGCGGGAGCGGTTGGTCCTCGCACTGGACCGGATCGGCCGCTACCCCTGCGCTACGCAGGACGCTGCCGCCCGCACCGCGGTGGCCGCCCGGCACGACCGCGACCCTGCTGAGGTGCTGGTGCTCGCCGGGGTCGCGGAGGGTTTCGCGCTGCTGCCCGCACTGGCGCCCCGGTCAGCTGCGGTGGTGCACCCATCGTTTACCGAGCCTGAGGTGGCGTTACGCAGGGCGAACGTCCCCGTTGTCAGGGTGCCGACCGACACCGCGCACCGGCTGCGGCCTGAGCGGGTTCCTCTCGATGCGGACCTCGTGGTGCTCGGCAACCCCACCAACCCGACCTCCGTGCTGCATCCGGCCGACACCGTGCGCGCGCTGGCCCGGTCTGGGCGGGTGCTGGTGGTGGACGAGGCTTTCGCGGATGCCGAGCCCGGTGAAGCGCAATCCCTGGCAGCTGACGGTGACACGCCCGGCCTGCTGGTGCTGCGCAGCCTCACCAAGACCTGGGCCCTGCCTGGGCTGCGCGCCGGCTACGCGCTGGGCGCGCCCGATCTGCTCGCCCGGCTGGCCGCACCGCGCCCGCCGTGGCCGGTCGGCACACTGGTGCTGGAAGCCGTGCGGGCCTGCTGCGCCCCTTCGGCGATTGCGGAGGCCGCTTCGGCAGCTACCCAGACCGTGCGACACCGGGAGTGGATGGTTCACCGGCTTGCCGCTCTGCCCGGCGTTACCGTTCACCAGCCGGCCGCAGCTCCCTTCCTGCTGCTGCATGTGCCCTGCGGCGAGCGGGTCCGGACCGCACTAGCCGACGCCGGCATCGCAGTCCGGCGTGCCGACACCTTTCCCGGCCTCACCCCCGACTACCTTCGCGTCGCAGTCCGCCCCCCCGAAATCGCCACCCACCTCGTAACCGCCCTCTCACGCGTTCTGACCCCCCCATGACCGCGTCCACCGCCATTCGGAGCCGAATCGCGGTTTGCGGGTGCCGTGGCAGCGCCAATCGGAGCCGAATCGCGGCTCACTGAGCGGTGTGTTGGTGGCGCTCGGCGGTACGGTTGATGTCCATGTTTCGTACTGCCGTACCGGTCCCTGGACGATCGGTTTGGCGCAAGCTGATGGGAGCTTCCTGCGGTGAACGCCGATCCCGCCGCGCAACGCCGGCTGCTCGACCTGGCCGCGGTGGACGCCGAGCTGACCCGCGCCGCGCACCGGCGCCGGTTACTGCCCGAGCTGGCCGAGCTCGAGCAGGCCGAGAAGGATTTGGCGGCCGGCCGGGACTCGCTGGTTGCGGCGGAGACGGCGGCGTCGGATCTGGACCGCGAGATCCGCAAGCTGGAAGCCGAGATCGATCAGGTGCGGGCCCGGGAGGATCGGGACCGCGGTCTGCTCGATTCCGGGTCGATCAGTTCCGGCAAGCAGTTGGAGGATCTGCAACACGAGTTGGCCACCTTGCAACGTCGCCAGACGGTCTTGGAGGACGACCTACTGGAGGTGATGGAGCGACGTGAGGCCATCGGAGCCGACATTGACCGTGGCCGCGCCGCGCTAGCCGGCATTGAGCAGCGGCGTGTCGACGTCGCCCGTCGCCGGGACGAGGCGTTGGCGGATCTGGAGTCCACCGAACAACACCGACAACAAGAGCGTCATACCCTGGTTGGTGAGCTGCCCGCGGACTTGGTGGTGCTCTATGAGCGGATCCGGGCACAGCGAGGCACTGGTGCCGCTCTGCTACGGCAGCAACGTTGTGGCGCCTGCCAGCTGGAGCTGGACCGCACCGCGATCGGACGGCTGCGGGAGGCGGCTGCCGAGGAGGTGCTGCGCTGCGAGGAATGCGGTGTCCTTCTGGTTCTGGGGGAGCCGGGGTCGTGACTCGGCGAGTCATCATCGAGGCTGACGGCGGTTCGCGAGGCAATCCCGGACCGGCCGGGTACGGGGCGGTGGTACGAGACGCCGACACCCGGGAGCTGCTCGTCGAGGTCTCCGGCGGGCTGGGCACCACCACCAACAACGTCGCCGAGTATTCGGGCCTCATCGCCGGACTGCGCGCTGCGGTCGAACAGGGCGCGCAGGGCGCTGAGGCGCGGCTGGACTCCAAGCTGGTCGTGGAGCAGATGAGTGGGCGCTGGCAGGTCAAGCAACCGCACCTGCGACCGCTGGCCAACGAGGCGGCCGGGCTCGCCGGTCAGCTTGGCGACGTCACATACACCTGGGTGCCGCGGGCTCGCAACGCGCACGCCGATCGGCTGGCCAACGAGGCGATGGATACCCAGGCCGGCGTCGCCCGCAAGCCCGCAGCGCAGACCGCGCCACCGTCGCACTGGACCGGTGCCACCGGCTCCCCGACCCGGCTGCTGATGCTGCGTCATGGGCAGACCGAGCACTCCGCGCAACGCCGCTACTCCGGGCGCGGCGACCTGCCGTTGACCGAGTTGGGGGAGGGGCAGGCCGCCGCTGCCGCTGCGCGACTGTCCACGACCGACGGTGTCGCAGCGGTGATCAGCTCGCCGATGTTGCGGGCACAGCAGACTGCCAAGCCGGTGGCTGACGCGCTGGGTGTGCCGCTGGTCGTCCAGGATGGACTGATCGAGACTGATTTCGGGGCGTGGGAGGGACTGACCTTCGCCGAAGCCCGGGAGCGGAATCCTGACCTGCACCTCCGCTGGATCACCGACACGTCGGTGGCCGCGCCCGACGGCGAGAGCATGGACGCGGTGCACCACAGGGTGCGTCGGGTGCGTGACCAGTTGATCGCCGAGCACGGCGATGCCACCCTGGTGGTCGTCACCCACGTGACACCGATCAAGATGTTGCTGCGGATGGCGCTAGATGCTGGACCGTCGCTGCTGCACCGGTTGCATCTGGATCTCGCGTCCCTATCGATCGCAGAGTTCTATCCTGACGGCCCTGCCTCGGTCCGGCTGGTCAACGACACCGGTCACCTGACGAACAGGTAGATCGACACCGCCAGGCCCACCACGACCACGGCGACCCGTAATGCCGGTGCAGGCACCCGACCGGCGAGTTTCGCGCCGAGAAAGCCGCCCACCAGATTGACCGGGGAGAGCAATGCGACGACCGGCCAGTCCACCGGTGCACCGATCGCGAACACCACCAGGCTGACCGTACTGATGATCAGCGAGAGCACACCCTTGACGGCATTGAGCCGGCGCAGGTCGTCATGCGCGGTGAGCGCCAGCACCGCGATCAAGATGACGCCGAGTGCCCCGCCGAAGTAGCCGCCGTAGATCGCGGCCAGGAACACCGCGGGCAGCAGGACCGCGTGGCGGTCGGGGGCATCCGGCTCGGGCTCGCCAATCCACCGGGATAGCCATGGCTGCACCCCGAGTAGCACGCTGGCCAGCGCCACCAGCGCGGGCACCACCGTGTCGAACACCTGCGCAGGCAGCATCAGCAGCAGCAGGCTGCCTGCCAGCGAGCCCGCCACCGCGACGCCGGTGGTCGACAGCACCCGGCTGCGCTGCCCACGCAGCTCCCGGCGGCTACCCAGCGCCAGGCCTGCGCTGCCGGCGCACTGGATGATCGAGTTGGTGACGTTCGCCGCCAGCGGTGGATAGCCCGCCGCCAGTAACGCCGGGAACAGCAGCAGCGACCCACCACCGGCCAGCGCATTGACCATGCCTGACACGACGCCCGCGATGATCAGCAGGGCAAGGTCGACCGCCGGCACGACACACCACGCTAACCACGCCCGGGGTGATCTATGCTGACGGGGCGGACGAGCTGGCCGGGCGGTCGCGTCGGGCTCGGTGACGGGCCCGCCGAGGAAAGTCCGGACTCCTCAGGGCAGGGTGGTTGCTAACGGCAACCCGGGGTGACCCGCGGGACAGTGCCACAGAAAACAGACCGCCCCGTCCCCACGAGATCGACGGGGCCGGGGTAAGGGTGAAACGGTGGTGTAAGAGACCACCAGCGTCCCAGGTGACTGGGACGGCTCGGTAAACCCCACCCGGAGCAAGGCCAAAAGGCGCGCCGATTACGGCGCGCTGCGCAGGCGATCGAGGGTGGCCCGCCCGATGCCTGCGGGTAGG
>DATEMN010000312.1:0-4005 GCA_035275565.1 Pseudonocardiaceae bacterium
GCTCAGATGGAGAAGGTGTTCGACCGCATCGTCGATCGGACCCGCGCCCGGCTAGACGTACCCACCTTGCGGACCCTGTTCGGCGCTAAACAACGCCCAAGCCGCAACGGCAGCTCTGAGCTGTCGCTTCAACTCGCAGCCATGACCGAGACACCTCGGTATGACCTGACCATGTTCAAAGTCCACTTCGGGCTCTTGACGTTGAAGGCCTACACCAAAGGCGAGCACGTGCTGCGCTTCGAAGCGATCACCCACAACACCAAACAACTACGCTGCGGCCGCGTACTCGAGAAATTCCCTGAGATCACCAACCGGCTCGCCGGCATGGTCGAACGGTTCTGTACCACGCTGGACTGCGTCGATGTCGGCTTCCTCCCCGATGGCACCCTCGATGAGCTGCCGCTGCCTACTCGGATCGGAGCAACCCGAATCGGCGGTGTCGACCTGAACAAACCACGGATCCGTTCCACCCTGGCCGCCGTCCTCGCCCTCTCGGCAGCACCCAACGGATTCACCGTCACAGACCTCACCACCAAGGTCCACACAATCACCGGGAAGACCGGCTACACCACCCGCCAAGCCGCCTACGACCTACGCAAGCTACGCGGCAAAGACCTCCTCGCCAAACCCGGCCGATCCCACCGCTACCACGTATTACCACCACCAGCCCGCACCATCGCCGCCCTCCTGGCACTGCGTGACCAGGTCATCAGCCCCATCCTCGCTGGGATCCGAAGTCCCCGCATGGGCCGCAAACCCACCCACTGGACCCGCGTCGACCGCGACTACGAAACCCTCCGGGTCAACATGCAAACCCTCTTCCACGACCTCGGCATCACTACCACCACCGGAGCCGCCGCGGCATAGAAAACTTTTTGTCGATCGGGGTGCCGCAAGCGCCTAACGCAACAGCGCCCTTTCGGATGGTCATGAGGTGCGGACTCTCGACACACAGGTTGAGTTGCGCAACCGCACCACCGGTTCGGCATGGGGTATCCGCATTGAATCTGTCGAAGGTGGTCACCCTCGGTGCGCTGCAGCATCCAGCAGACCACGGTGGCCTGCCGTCGAGCCCGGCATCATGTGGCCAGATCGCCGTGGGATCAAACGTGGTGCGAACTCAGGTCCAACGGTGCCGCTGGTGCACCCAAAGGTGTGAGAGTTGCAACTGTTGTCGCTGGTAGACGCCGTAGTAGGCGTGGTACGGCCTCCTCGTAATGAGCAGGTCCGGGGTTCGATTCCCCGAGGCGGCTCCACCCCTGACCAGCGGTTACGCCACATGCGGAGCCGCTGAGCAGGTGCGGATCATGGTCTTGTGGTCGCAATGTGGTCGCAGTGCGCGCCGCACGCTCGTTTGCTAGCTCCGCGGCAGCGGCGTCCAAGACGGCGCCGAGGGAGTCCGCGACCGCTAGTGCGGCCTCTTTCGTGAGGTGCCCTTAGAGGTCCGCGGTGATTCCTGTCTGGGTATGCCGCAGCGTTTTGGACACCAGCGGCAGCGGCACACCCGAGGTGAGCATGAGCGTCGCGGCCAGATGCCGGAGATCGTGCAGCCGTACCCGGGGGAGCCCGGCCTGTTCGGTGAGGGCGTGGAAGCGGTCCAGTACCCAGTCCGGTCGCAGCGGTGCGCCGTTCTCCCGGCCGAACACCAGATCATCGTCCTCGTATGTCTCGGCCCACTCGGCGCGCTCGATGGCCTGTCGGGCGGCTTGTCGCTTGAGCGCGGCCAGCACCCGCGTGGACAGCCCGATTCCAGCCGCCGACCCTTCGTTTTTGGTGCGGTGAACATCAGCCGCCCGGCGACGTCGGACAGCGTGCCCCGGTCTGGGTGGACGGATAGCACCCGTGCGGCCAGGTCCACGTCCGACCAGTGCACCGCTAGTGCCTCCCCGCGGCGCAGCCCGGTGCCGATGATGACCTCGAACAGATCCGCGAGCCGAGGCGGCGCATGAGCCTGAGCATGCCGAACGACGTCCTACCTCCGTGCAACAGTACCAGCCTGACTCCGTCACTCAAACCCCAGGTCACATGCCGCATCGAGTTTTGGCACAGTACAAGTCGACGCCATTCGAACATCAAGCGGTCAACGGACGGATCTCGTCGAGAACGGGGCCGAGGCGGTCGCGTTCCACCTCCAGATCGTAGCGGCCTTGCAGGTTTAGCCAGAATCGCTCTGATGTGCCGAAGTAGCGGGCGAGTCGGAGCGCGGTATCGGCACTGATGCGCCGCTTACCGTGCACGATCTCGTTGATCCGGCGGGGTGGCACCCCGATGTCGACCGCGAGTCTGTGCTGGGTGATCCCCCAGGGCGCCAGGTACTCCTCGGCAAGGATTTCGCCGGGATGGATGGGGGACATCGATGCTGTCGTCGACACCTGAGCCCTCCGTTTCAGTGATAGTCAACGATCTCCACGTCTGCTGGCCCGGCAGAGGTCCAGCGAAAGCAGATGCGCCATTGTTGGTTTACCCGCACGCTGTACTGTCCGCTGCGATCGCCACGAAGTTTCTCCAACCGATTACCCGGTGGCACCCTGAGATCGTCCAGAACATCCGCCGCATCCAAGATCAGCAACTTTCGTAGCGCCGCACGTTGGGTGTTGGGATCTAGCCGCTTAGAACGCTCACGCCGCCACACACGCTCGGTGTCCTTGTCCGCGAACGACCTCAGCACCACAGCGAGCATAACGCGAAGCGTTAATAACGTCAAGCGTTACACCTGGCGCCAGGTGGAGCCAGCTGCGTTGACCGGTGGGAGTGCTTGGTGGTCGTGGCGGTGTGCTGGTACTGCACAACGGCTTGTTATACAGGGGCGTCCGGAAGTTACTGGGCGAGCAGACCGGCGAGGGACGCCAGGTCCCCTGCCATCCCTGTCAGCACCTCGCCGATCTGCTCGCGGTGCAGATCTTCGCGGCCTAGCCCATCACCTGCCTCACCCCATGGTCCCTACTCGCGATCCGAGGCCATGGGACACCTGACTGTAGGCAGTCCCACCTAGCGTGCAGTGACCGATTCCGCAGGCCAGCGGCCTTCATGCCTGTCCTTCCGGACCTGTCCCAGGACAAGACCCTTGAGGACGGACGGGGCAGCCCTGGTCTGCCTTGTTTTTCCGGACAGCTGTTTAATTGCTATGTCATGCTGCGGAATGTCGGTTCAGGTACTCGTCGTAGACCTCTTGCGGGGTCTGGTATCCGAGTGTTGCGGGGTCTGGTATCCGAGTGCTGAGTGGAGACGTTTGGTATTGTAGCGGAATTCGATGTACCGGGCAACGTCTTTTCGGGCGTGTTCGCGGGTGGGGCAGACGGTGCGATTGACCCGTTCGACTTTCACGGCCGCGTTGAAGGATTCGGCCAGGGCATTGGTGTGTCCTGAAGGGAGCTGGAGAAGTTCTGATGTAGAAGACGGAGCGATCGACAGTGACCATGCTGTTGCAGAGATGAAGGTAGGTCCTTCGGCATGGTACTGTTGCACGGAGGTAGGACGTCGTTCGGCATGCTCAGGCTCATGCGCCGCCTCCGCTGTGTTCGTCCGGTCCTCCCGCCACCCTCGGCGTTCGCCGGCTCCGGTTTCCGCGGGAGGTGATCGTGCTGGCAGTGCGCTGGTACCTCCGTTATGGACTGTCGTATCGCGAGGTTGAAGAGCTGCTGGCTGAGCGTGGCGTGGTGGTGGATCACGTCACCATCTATCGCTGGGTGCAACGGTTCACCCCGCTACTGATCGACGCAGCATGCCCCTGCCGGCACACCCCCGGTGATCGGTGGTTCGTGGACGAGACGGTGCGCCACGAGGCGCGGTGTGACCGAGCGGGGGTGAGAGGACTCCGCCGCCTGGCTGTCGCAGCAGCTGGGTTGAAGCTGAGGGCAGTCTGACCTGGGAGGTGCCGGGGAGGGCGGGAAGCGGCCCTGACAACGACGGGACGTGCCGGTACTGCCAGACGGTGCGGGTCCGGCAAGCGAGACGGGAAGGTGTACGAGAGAAACCAGTGTCAACGTTCCGTAAGCGACGAACCGG
>DATEMN010000313.1:0-2094 GCA_035275565.1 Pseudonocardiaceae bacterium
TGGGCGGCGAGTTGCACGGCAACGGAGGCGTGGGGGGCGGCGTTGATGCCGGCGTCGGTGTAGTCGAGAACCGATCGCAAGCGGCCTTGGGTGAGCGCGAACCATGCGCTCATCTCGAATGACCAGGCGATGATCTCACCGTGGCCCGCTTCACGGCCGAGGTGGAACGCGGCGGTGCGGGCGGTCTCGTCGTAGCGGGCTAGGCCGAGGTCGTAGTTCAGGCAGCCGATCAGCAGCGCTAGCCACCCTGCGATGACCAGGAGTTCCCGGTGCTCGCTGAGCCGGGTGGGTCCTTCGAGCAGGCGTTGGACGTAGTCGAGCTGGTGATGTGCATCGTCACGGAGTTCGTCGGGGGAGCGGGAGACGTACTCGCAGCACAGTTGCTCGGTGGTGACGATGAGTTGATCGATGGTATCGCGGCCTACGTCGGTGCGGTGGATCTTGCGCATGAGGTCGCTGAAGACCACCGGATCACGCCCGGGGTGGAGTAGTTCCGAGCTGGGTGCCATGGTGTTGGCGTAGGCCGCGATGAGCCTTCCGTCGGCGTTGAGTACCCGGTCGAGGCGCTCGACGGTCACTGTGTCGGGGCTGAACAGGTTCTGCTCGGTACGGCTGATCTGGCTTTGACTCCAGTTGGCCTGTTTGGCCAGGTCACCTTGGGTGAGACCGGCCTCGCTGCGCAGCTGCCGCAGCGTGTCGCCGAAGGTCTGCACCGGCCTGGTCACCTCCTGAATATGCGCATGCCATGCGCGCATCCCGCATCTTGTGGCCTGTTGACCAGTCTAGCCAGCAAGATCCAGCGGAGTAGTCACCCACCACTGGAGTACGAGAAAGGAGCACAGCATGGCGTTGCACATCGTAGTTCACCCGCGGTTCGGTGACACGGCCCGTGTCGCGACCGAGGCGACCGGTCGTCCGCAGCTCGTGGCGGAGATCGACACCGGCGGCACGTTCTCGGTTCAGGTCGATGACGAGCCGGGCAGCACAGAGCTTGCGGCTCAGTTCGCCCGTGATCTTGCCGCAGCCGCGCTGCGGTTCGCGCAGCGATGCGCCGAATTGATGCCGGGTCCGACCGTCGCTGCGCCAATGGCCCGTGGTGACAGCGGGCACAGCAACAACACGTGACCGAGTTTCGATCGTTGGGGAGGGAGAAGGCACCGAAGTGAGCGCGCAACCATCGGTGAACCCCGGTTTGCAGGTGAGTGACGCCGAGTGGCAGGAATTGTTGACGGGCGTCCGTCAGATGGCGGACAAGGTGGCTGGGCTCAGTCGCAGGATCGCAGCGGTGGAGCAGCGGCTCAACCCTGACGGTCAGCCAGCGTCCGCTCTACGACCACCATCCGATCGGTGAGATCATCCACCGACCTGCTGACCTGGTTCAACAGATCAAGTACCTGGGCGGCGGTAATGGATTCATCGGTGCTCGGCTGGCGTAGCACGTACGCTCCCTTGCCCTGCCGGGACACGACCAGGCCGTCAGCTACGAGTTGGCGGATGGCGTCCCGAGCGGTCATGACAGCGATGCCGTACCGAGCGGTCAGCTCCGCCAGGGTCGGCAGCTGGTCACCCGGCTGGTATGTGCCGATGGCGATCGCGTGCCTCAGGTCGTCGGCAACGCGCTGGTATGCGGGCCGGGGATCGGGCTGGTCCATCTCCATGACACAACCGTACCGCCTTAGCTAACAAAGCCATAGATCACCCGTTCGGGGTGCGGCAAGGGGGTGACACTAGACAAGTTTATCAGCTAACATGACAAAGATGGATAACTAGACAGGTCAATGACGACAAAGAAGATCACGAACGGGAGTGTTGATTATGGGTGCGCCGAAGTATGTGCGGTTTGCGGTGGACTTCGACGAGTGGTTTCCGCAGGGGTTGTACCTGGTGGGTGAGATCGCGCCGGTGACGGAGTATCAGTCGCAGGAGGACAAGGCGCGTAACCGCCCGGTGCGGCCTCGGCTGGACGAGGCGACGGGGCGTCCGTTGTTTCGGGGGACGTTTGCGGACCCGTCGGCGGAGAAGGATCGGGAGAAGTCGGTAACGGTGGAGTTCGCTTGTGCCCATCAGCCGGTGCCCCCGGTGGCGGTGGTGGGG
>DATEMN010000314.1:0-2441 GCA_035275565.1 Pseudonocardiaceae bacterium
GCCAGCGCGTCCGGCCACGGCAGCCCGTGCGTCTCGGCTAAGGAACGCGCCTGCCGCAGCTGCGCATCGCCAGCCCCAGCCTCGATGGCGGCGAGCGCGAGCGCGGTCAACGCCTGGGCGCCCCAGACGCCTACCGCGCGGCTGAACGACTCAGCAAGGCGGGCCAGCGACGCGGCGTCCGATTCGCCTTGCCCGGCGGCAGCGAGCGCGGTGAAGGTCAGCGCCCACGCCTCGAGGCTACCGGCGTCGAGCGCGCGGCAGCGCGCGATTACGTCGCGCCAAGCGACCAGCACGGGCTCGCCGGCCAGCAGCCGGCTCAGCGTCTGGGCAGCGCAGGCGAGCAGCGCCCCCCACGCGTCCCCCGCACCGTCGCACTCAGCCGCCACCCGCCGGATCTCCTCAGCGTCGCCGGTCCGGAGCCCACCCACTACCCGGGCCTGCCGAGCCAGCCACAGCGCACCGACGCGCTCTGCTTCAGTGGCCAGCCGCTCGGCCGACCCATCGTCCGCAACGCCGGACATCAGGTCGACCACCGTCTGCACGAGGCCGGCCGCCAGCGCGAGCAGGCCGTCGCAGTCCGGGTCGTCGAGCAACTTCCGCAGGGGGCCGCCAGCCGCGCGGACATTGCCCGTGAGCAGCGCCGCGACCGCGGCACATAGCTGATCACCACGGGTCTGCCCGGTGTGGACCGAGCCGGGATGGCGGCGCACCGCGGCGCGCAACCGGTCCATCCAGTGCAGCTGAGGTTGCGCTCGCCCGTCGGCCCACAGTTCGACCAGCCGACGGTCCCTAGCGGCCCGCTCCCGATCCGCCGGATCGGGAAACAGGGTCTCGGCGTGCTGGTAGCGCTGGGCGGACTCGCGCAGCCGTCCCTCCCCCGCGAGCCGCCTGGCCACCGCCAGGCTCAGCCAAGGATCCTCGTCGACCATCTGCTGCGACACGAGGTCGTGCCACACTGTGCTCGGCTCGGCCGCGATCACCCGCGCACCGTCGTCGCGCAGCAACCGAGTGGCCTCGGCCCAGCATTCCGCTCGCAGGTAGGCGCGGACCGCCTCGCCGAGCGCACCGACCTCCTCGAGCAACGACGCCGTCCTGGAGTACCACAGTTGGGTGTGCTTCGCGCCGAGCTCCTCGCGCAGCGCGCCCTCCAGGTGGCGCCGCAGCACCTCATGGTACCGAAACGTCTGCCCCCCATCGGTCGAGTTGGTCAACGCCCCGAGCCCTTCCAGCTCCTCCAGGCGCTGCTGGGCGTCGGTCGTATCGAGCAGGCGATCGCAGCGCCGCGCGGTGAGCACCTCGAACACGCAGGTTCGGGTGAGAAACGTCCGCAATCGTTGGGGGAGCTCCTCGAGCACGGTCCTGGCCAGGTAGGTACGAGCGAAACGGGGCCCCCCGGCCAGCGCGTTCAGCGCCCGGCGCCGGTCGTTCAGCGACCGGGACTGGGTGGACAGGTGGAACAGCTGCAGGCAGGCCGCCCAGCCCTCGGTGCGGCGGGCCAGCGCGGCGATGTCGTCGGGCGGCAACGGTTCGCGGTAGACGTCCCGGAAGAGCACCTCCACCTCCCACGACCGAAAGCGGAGATCGTCGGCTGTCACGACGGTGATGGGAGTGAGCTCCATCCGGCACAGGTTCAGGTGCGGGGCGCGGCGCGAGGCAAGGATGACCGACACCTCAGGAACATGGCAGAGCAGCTGCTCGAGGCAACTTTCCGTCGGCGAGCCGAGCAGCAGGTGCGCATCGTCAACCACCAGCGTGACCGGACCTGGCCCAGCCGCCCTGACCAGGTCGAGGAACCGTTCGAAACCACCCGGCGCGGTGGCCACCTCCTGCTGCCCGCCACCATCGAGCAGCCCGCGGGCAAGCTTGGCGGTGAAATGGGCCGGATCGACGTCCAGGCGGTCGGTGCGGTGCCAGATGATCGGGCCCGCCATATCGCTCCTGTGCTGGTCATTGCAGTGCTGGGCCAGCAGCGTCGTCTTGCCGCAGCCCGCCGGGGCCAGCACGATGGTCAGGCGGGCCGGAACCCGCAACCGCTCAAGCAGCCGCTCCCGCCGCAATCCCGACACTCGCGGCCATCCGTTGCGACGCGGCACAGGAATCCTCCCGGACTCACCAACCGGCATCAGCACTCCGCCTCGTCGGCGTTGTGTCTCCACCGGGCTTCGCCTCCTCCGCATCCGGGACCGCGGTCACAGCCCAGGGCCGGTGGCACCTCCCGACCGAAGACATAGCTGACCGCCGCAATCAATAGAGAGTCCCGAGAAGGCCTAATACGTACAACGATTTTGTCAGGTGGAACTCATCCAGCCCCACGATTTCCCCCCGACGGCGGAGCCGGGCGACCGATGCGCGAGGGTAGGGCCGTGCGTGCCACCGGCTTAGCTATCAGCCCGCTGTTCTTCCTGCTGGTCGCCACCACTGTGGCCGGCGGCGCGCTCGCG
>DATEMN010000315.1:0-5516 GCA_035275565.1 Pseudonocardiaceae bacterium
GCCTGTTTGAGCACCTCGAATCCCACCGCGCCGATCCACGCGGCCCGCGTCGCGCTGCGCAACGGAACCGGCTCCCGCGGCAACCGCGCGATCACCCAGAGGAACACCAGCCACATCCCGCTCACGGACAGCGCCACCGTGAGAGCGAGGAACACCAACCGTGCCCAGGAGAACTCTTCCAGGCCGACCGCTCTCAACACGGCGCTACCGAACGCGGTGCCCACACCGGTCAGGGCGAACGACACCACCAGGGCCACCCCCAGGCCCAGCAACGCCAACAGATCGAACACCTTGGTGCGCAGGAAGCCCTCCGGTTTGGGCGGCTGCTCGCCCTCCTGCCGCTGCCACTGGGCTGTCAGTGCCTCGCGGAGGTTGCTCATCCAGCCCAGCCCGGAGTACAGCGCACCGAGCAGACCGACGATGCCGACTCCATTGCGGGACGCGATCGCCCCATCAATGACCTGGTTGAGAGTGTCACCCAAGCCGGCTGGCGCGGCCGCCCCGATCTGGTCTTGCAGCTGGCGCAACAGTTCCTGGTTGCCGGCCAGCACGAAGCCAGCGGCCGCGAAGGCGATCATCAACAGCGGCACGAGTGAGAGTACGCTGAAGAACGTGATCGCAGCAGCGTAATGGTCGCCGTGGTGGGCGGTATAGGACTGCCCGGCCCGTACCAGATGGTCCAACCACGGGTAGCGCAATCGGTACCGTTGGAGCAGGCTCGGCTTGGAGTTCGTCTGTTGCTGTGGACCGCTCCCCCGCATACCTCCTACGGTAGTCACGAGCTCTGGCCCCTCAGCGTGCCGGTGGCAGGAAGCCCACCCGGTCGTATACCGCCCGCAGGGTCTGGCCGGCGACCTCGCGGGCCCGCTCGGCGCCCCGGGCCAGCAGCTTGTCCAGCTCGGCCGGGTCATCGGTGTAGCTGGCAACCTGATGCCGCAGCGGGGTGACGAAGGCGGCGAACGCCTCGGCGACATCGGACTTCAGCGCGCCGTACCCCTGGCCCGCATACGCCGCGACGAGGTCGTCGACGGTGCGCCCGGACAGCGCCGAGTAGATCACCAGCAGGTTCGAGACGCCGGCCTTGGCCGCCGGGTCGTAATGGATCTCCCGTCCGGTGTCGGTGACCGCCGAGCGGATCTTGCGGGCGGATATTTTCGGATCGTCGAGCAGGTCGAGCACGCCGGCCGGCAAGGACGTCGACTTGCTCATCTTCGCCCTCGGTTCGGCCAAGTCGTAGATCTTCTCCGCGCCCTTGACGATATGCGCTGCGGGCACTGTGAACGTTGGGCCGTAGCGGGAGTTGAAACGTTGGGCGAGGTCCCGGGTGAGCTCGATGTGCTGGCGCTGGTCCTCGCCCACCGGCACCCGATCGGCCTGGTAGAGTAGGATGTCGGCGGCCTGCAGGATCGGGTAGGTGAACAGCGCGACCCCGACTCGGTCGCTGCCCTGCTTGGCTGACTTGTCCTTGAACTGCGTCATGCGGGCGGCTTCGCCGAAGCCGGTCAGGCATTCCAGTACCCAGGACAGCTGGACGTGCTCGGGAACGTGGCTCTGCACGAACACCGTGGAGCGATCAGGGTCGACGCCCAGCGCAAGCAGCTGTGCCGCAGCTAGCCGGGTCCGGCGGCGCAGCTGCGCGGGATCCTGCTCGACGGTGATCGCATGCAGATCGACCACGCAGTAGAACGCGTCATGATCGGTCTGCAACGCCACCCACTGACGGACCGCGCCGAGGTAGTTGCCGAGGTGGAATGAATCTGCGGTGGGCTGGATACCGGAGAGCACCCGGGGGCACCCGCCGGTGGCAGGAGACGACATGCCGTGATTGTCGCAGCCAGGTCAGCCGCAATTGCAGCCCGGCACCCTGTCCAGATACCGCTGCGCGGCCCAGCGGCCGGACCCGAGCTGTCGGAAGCCGTTAGTGACCGTCCGATCGGCAGGGACCAGGTCTCCCTCGGCGAGTCTGCCTACCACGCGGTTGTTGGTGCCGGGGCCGGATCGCACGTTGAGGACATCCGCAGTGACCTTCATCGTGCACGCCACCGACTCGCCGGCTGCGCTATCGGGCGTGGGGTTCAGCGCGAGTACATACACCACCACGGCCCCGGCCACGACCCACAACCAGTTCTTCTGCACAAACTTCCACATCGACCCACGCTCCGCCGTTCATTCAGTGACCAAGGTGCATCGCCTGCTGCAACCCCCGGTCCAGTTCGTCAAGGAATGCCTCGGTGGTCAGAAACGGGGTGGCCGAGCCGACCAGCAGCGCCAAGTCCTTCGTCATCTTGCCGTTCTCGACGGTGCCGATGCAGACCTGCTCCAAGATCTCGGCAAAACGGGTGACCTCCGGGGTCCCGTCGAGTGTGCCGCGGTGACGGAGAGCCCCGGTCCACGCGAAAATCGACGCGATCGGGTTGGTCGAGGTGGGCTTGCCCTGCTGGTGCTGCCGGAAATGCCGGGTGACGGTACCGTGCGCGGCCTCCGCCTCGACGGTCCGACCGTCCGGGGTCATCAACACACTCGTCATCAGGCCCAACGAGCCGAAGCCCTGCGCTACGATATCAGACTGCACGTCGCCGTCGTAGTTCTTGCAAGCCCACACATACCCGCCGTCCCATTTCAGCGCGGCGGCCACCATGTCATCGATCAATCGGTGCTCGTAGGTGATGCCGTGCGCCTCGAAGTCGGCTTTGAACTCCGACTCGTAGATCTCGGCGAACACGTCTTTGAACATGCCGTCGTAGGACTTAAGGATCGTGTTCTTGGTCGACAGGTAGACCGGATACCCGCGGGCCAGGCCGTAGCGCAGCGACGCCCGAGCAAAGTCCTCAATGGACGTGCGGTAGTTGTACATCCCGAGTGCGACGCCACCCCCCTCGGGGAACCTCGCCACCTCGATCTGTAGCGGTTCGCGACCGTCGTCGGGGGTGTAGGTGATCGTCACGGTGCCGGGTCCGTAGACCTTGAAGTCGCTGGCCTTGTACTGGTCGCCGTGCGCGTGGCGGCCGATGACGATCGGCTTGGTCCAGTGCGGCACGAGCCGGGGGACATTCGAGCAGACGATCGGTTCACGGAAGATCACGCCGCCGAGGATGTTGCGGATCGTGCCATTGGGTGAGCGCCACATCTCCTTCAGCCCGAACTCCTCGACCCGCGCCTCATCGGGAGTAATGGTGGCGCATTTCACCCCCACCCCGTGCTGGGAGATCGCGTGCGCGGCATCGACGGTGACCTGGTCATCAGTGGCGTCGCGGTGCTCGATACCGAGGTCGTAGTAGTCGAGGGTGAGGTCGAGATAGGGCTGAATCAGCTTGTTCTTGATGAACTGCCAGATGATCCGGGTCATCTCGTCGCCGTCGAGCTCGACGACGGTCCCTGTCACTTTGATCTTGCCCACCGGTTGGGCACTCCTCTCGACTCACCCCTCAACAGGGCAAGCGTACCCAGCAAGATCTCGGCTAACGTGGTCCGGCGTGCTCACCTGCTACCTGCGGCTGGTCAGCGCCGGTTTCCGGCGGTATTCAACCTACTGGCAGGCGGTAGTCGCGGGGCTGGTCACCAACATGGTCTTCGGCTTCACCCGGTGCGCGGTGCTGCTCACCGTGTTCGCCACCAGCGCCCAGGTCGCGGGCTATGACCCGTCCCGCGCGGTCACCTTCGTCTGGATCGGCCAGGGGTTGATCGCGGTGGTGCTGATCTGGGGCAACGCCGATTTCGGGGAGCGGGTGCGCAGCGGCGACGTCGCCGTCGATCTACTCCGTCCGCTGGACCTGCAAGCCGCGCTGCTGGCCGAGGACCTGGGCCGGGCGGGCTTCGCGATGCTGATCCGGTTCACCGTCCCGCTGCTGGTCGGGTTGTCCTTCTTCGACCTGACACTGCCCGGCTCGGCGGTGCGCTGGGTGGCGTTCGGTCTCAGCGTGCTGCTGGCCCTCCTGGTCAGCTTCGCGATCCGGTTCCTGCTAAACCTGGCGGCGTTCTGGCTGCTGGACTGGCGTGGGCTGCTCGCCCTGTACGGCGCGGTCAGCACCGTGTTGACCGGGCTGATGATCCCGATTGCGTTGTTCCCCGGCTGGGCCAGGGTGATGATCTGGGCAACGCCGTTCCCGGCGATCATTCAGGCGCCGATCGACGTCGCCATCGGCGCTGGGACGGTGCTGCCGCTGCTGGCTCACCAGCTGGGGTGGACGGTTGCGCTGCTCTTGGCCGGCCGGCTGATGCTGGCCAGGGCGGTACAGAAGCTGGTGATCCAGGGTGGGTGAACGCCTGGTGGTCTACCGCAGCCTGCTGGCCGCGTCGGTGCGCAGCCAGCTGGTCTACCCGGTCTCGTTCGCGTTGCAGTGCGTCGCGCTAGCACTGGTCCAGCTGCAGAGCATGGTGGTCATCCTGGTGCTGTTCTCCCGGCTCGATGAGATGGGCGGGTTCACCCAGCAGGAAGTGCTGCTGATCTACAGCCTGGCCGGGATTTCCTTCGGGCTGGCCGATCTCCTGACCGGCCCGCTGGACAAGCTCGGTCAGCTAGTCCGCACGGGGACTCTGGACGCACTGCTGCTGCGACCGCTGTCCGTGATGGCCCAGATCTGCGCTTCCGACTTCGCGCTGCGCCAGCTCGGCCGGGTCGCCACCGCGCTGGTCCTACTCGGCTACGTGCTGGCGACCTCGGAGATCTCTTGGACACCACTGCGGGTGGCGTGCTGCCTGATCACCCCGCTGACCGGGCTAATGCTGTTCGGCGCGATCTGGGTGGCGGCCAGCGCCACCACGTTCTGGCTAGTGGAAGGCACCGAGTTGCCCAACGCCGTGACGTATGGCTCCGGGACGTTCACCTCCTACCCGATGTCGATCTTCTCCGGGTGGCTGCTGCGGCTGATGGCCTTCGTGGTGCCCGGCGCGTTCGTCGCCTACTACCCGGCACTGGCGATTCTCGGCAAACCGGACCCGCTCGGGCTGGCACCGGTGTTGCAGTACAGCGCGCCGCTGGTGGCGGTGCTCGCGGCCGGGGTCGCCGCCCTGGTCTGGCGGGCCGGCCTGCGCCACTACGTCGGCACCGGATCATGAGTGCGCTGATCGAGCTCGACGGGCTGCGCCGGGAGTTCCGGCGGCGGCGCGGAGTCCGGCTGACCGCGGTGGACGGGGTGACGCTGACCGTCGCGCCCGGCGAGGCCGTCGGCCTGCTCGGGCCCAATGGGGCCGGCAAGTCGACCACGATCAAGATGCTGACCGGGATCCTGGTGCCGACCGCGGGCCGGGCCCGGGTATGCGGGTTGGATCCCGTCCGGCAGCGACGTGCGCTGGCCCGGCGGATCGGCGTGGTGTTCGGGCAGCGCAGCCAGCTCTGGTGGGACCTGCCACTGGCCGAGAGCTTCGCGCTGCTCCGGACGATCCACCGGGTGTCTGAGGCCGAGCATGCCCGACGTCTCAATGAATGCGTCGAGCTGTTGGAGCTTTTCCCGTTCCTGGCCACCCCAGTGCGGCAGCTGTCGCTGGGCCAGCGGATGCGGGGTGAGGTCACCGCAGCG
>DATEMN010000316.1:0-22586 GCA_035275565.1 Pseudonocardiaceae bacterium
TGGCCGCGGAGGAGGAGCGCGCCCGTCCCGCCCTGCGCGCTCGCGCGGTGGCCGTCGGTCGGCTGGCGCAGGCCCTGGACCGGCTGGCCACCGAAGCCGACGCGACGGCCGTCACCGCGGCGGAGCGCGCGGATGCGCTGGAATCCCAGGTGGCGGTGCAGCGGGCGGAGCAACTGCGGCTGACCGGGGAGACCGCGACCCATCGGGCTCGGGCGGCTCAGGCCGAGCAAGCGCTCGCGGACATCGCGACACGCCTCGGCCAGGCCGTGCGGGATGGGGTGCTCGGCGCCGACGACGACATCACCACCGCGGCGGCGCAGGCCCGCGACGTGCAGCAGGAGACCGTCGCCGAGGTCGAGGCCGTGCTGACCGAGCAGGCTGAGCTGCGCACCCACCGGCGGGAAGCCGGCACCGAGCTGGACACGGCGCGACGGGCCGAGGCGGCGAGCCAAGCGACCGTCACCGAAGCCCAGCGACGGTGGGATGAGGCGGACGCGACCCGCCGGGCGCTGGTCGGTGTGGCCCGATTGGCCGAGGTGCTCGGGACCGAGCAGGTCGATCCACGGACCGACTCCGCCGCGTTGCTCGAGCGGCTCGATGCAGCCGTCGCCGCGGCCGAGTCCGAACGAAGCGCTTTGCAGATCGAGCAGCAACGGGATTCCCGGGCGTTACGGGCTCTGGGCGCGGGCGGGTTGCTACCCGAGCCGGCGGAGGTCGAGGCGGCACTGGCGGTTCTGGAGGCCCAGGGCGTCACCGCCTACTCGGGCTGGCGCTACCTCGCGTCGCTGCCCGACGAGCAACGTCCGGCAGCGTTGGACCGGCTCCCGCACCTCGTCGGTGGGGTGCTGCTCAACGATCCGACGGACATCGACCGCGCCCGCGACGCGTTGGCGGACGCCAAGCTGCTGCCCTGCGCAGTGGTGGCGGTGGGCGTCACCAGAGCAATGCACGACGGCGCCACCGTGCCCGGCGTGGATTTCGTGGTACCGCCGAACCCGGCGATGTTCGATGAGATCGCCGCAGAACGGGAACGGGCGGCGCTGACCGCGGCGGGCAAGCAGCGCGGACTGCGGATGACCGCCCTGGCCGAGACGCTGAATACCGACCGAGCGCTGATCGAACGGCTCCGACAGTGGCGGCAACATTATCCACCAGAGCGGCTGGACGAGTTGACCGATGCCCTGGCGATGGCCCGGGTATCGGCTGAGGTCGCTGCTGCCCGCCAGGATGCGGCGGAACAGGTCGTGGCCGGTATCGATCAGCGTGCCGAGGAGCTCGCGGCGACGTTGCCGGAGCTGCACACCGCGAAGGCCACGGCCCGGGTCAGGGCTGATCGACTCACGGCGCTGGAGACTGAGACCGCGAAGCGGCCCGCGCTCGCTGAGGCCGTACGGGTCGCGACGGCTGCGGCCGGTAAGGCCGAGGAGCTCGCTCGGCGGGCCGGTGAGACGGCGGGCCGGTTGCAGACCGAATCCGGTGAGCTGCGCCGTACCGGGGATCGGCAGTCCGGCATCGCACGCAACGCCCGGGATGAGCGCGCCCAGCTTCCCACCCTGGACGACCCAGACGAGCCCGGGCCGGACACCGAGGAGCCCCTGGGGGTGCTGCGCGCCGAGTTCCGCAAGGCCGACGCGGATTACGCGGCCGTCCAGGTCGGCGCTGACCTGCAGGCCCGGCTCACTGCCGCCGAGAAGCAGGCCGAGCAGGCCCGCTTGGCCGTCGAGGAGATCGACCACCCAGCCCGGAACCGGGCGGCGACACTGCTGTCCACACCCGACGGAGCCGATGCCGCGTCCCGGGCCGCAGCCACCGAGCAAGCCGAGCGAGCCCTCAACGCGGCGCGGGACCAGCTACAGCGGGCGATGACCGAGGTTGCGCTGCAGGAACGTGCCTACGCCCAGTACAAACCGCAGGCCCGGTCACTGGAGCCCTACGGCCCGCCCCGCGACGTCGCGCACGGTGGCGCCCTGATCAGCCAAGTCGAGCAGGACACCCGGGTCGCCCAGGCGAAAGCCACCGAACTGGCCCGCCGGCAGGAGGCGGTAGACGCCGAGGCAAGCCGCATCACGACATCGGTGGAGCGGTTCCAGACGGTGGTAGCCGGCTTGGACGATCTCGCGCCGGAGCAACCCGATCCAACTGTCCCGGTCTTCGAGGGAGATGTCGACGCGGCACTGACCCGGTGGCGGAAATCCAAGGTCACACTGCGCGAAGCTGCGACCTTGCGCGAGAGTGCTGAGCGTACCGTCCGGGAAGCGGCGGACGCCGTGGCTCAGCACGCGCAGCAGTCCCGGTTCGACACGGTCACCAGCCCGGTGCGCCGGCACATCCTCGGGGTCTCCCGGGCCGAGATGCCACGGCTGGCCGGGGAGTGGGCGCAAGCGTTGCAGCCCCGTCTGAGGTCCCTTGATGACGACCTCGGCAACATCGGGCGGCACCGGGCGGGCATCGTCGCGCGGCTGCACGGCATGGTGATCGCGGCGCTGCGCACGTTGCGGCTCGCGCAGCGGCTGTCCCGGCTGCCCGAGGGGCTCTCGGACTGGTCCGGGCAGGAGTTCGTCCGGATCCGGTTCGACGACCTCGACGAGGCGGTCCTGCTCGACCGGCTCGGTGAGGTCGTCGACCAGGCGGCGACGGGCCTGGCGCGCGGTGGGAAAGAGCAGCGCGATGGCATGTCGTTGCTGCTGCACGGGGTGCGTGCGGCGATGCCCAAGGGTGTCCGGGTGGAGATGCTCAAGCCGGATGCGGTGCTGCGCACCGAACGGCTGCGCGTCTCGGAGATCCGGGACGTCTTCTCCGGCGGTCAGCAGCTCACCGCAGCGATCATCCTGTACTGCACCATGGCCGCGCTGCGGGCCAACGACCGCGGTGAGGGACGCCGGCGGCATTCCGGTGTGCTGTTTCTGGACAACCCGATCGGCCGGGCCTCGGCCGGTTACCTGCTGGATCTGCAACTCGGCGTGGCGAGAGCCCTGGGCGTGCAGTTGATCTACACCACCGGGTTGTTCGACGCCGGCGCGCTGAGCGTCTTCCCGTTGATCGTCCGGCTGCGCAACGACGCCGACTTGCGGGCGGGTCTGAAGTACCTGTCGGTGGACAATCAGATCCGCCGGGTGCTCGACCAGCTCGACCCACCGGACGGCACTGGTCAGCTCTCCGCCGTCCGGATGTTCCGGCGACCGGCTGTTCAGTGAGCGGCTCCTCGGGCCGGGTCGACCGGCTGGCCGAGCAGCTGGCCGGGTGGCCCAGGAAACGGGTCCCCCTGCCGGATCTGTGGCGGCTGTTCGACGAGGTCGATCCCGCGACCCGGGGCAGTACCCGCCGCCGTCAGCTCCTGGCCGATTGCCTGACCGAGCTGGGTACGGCCGGAGTGATCGAGTTCCCAGCAGCCGCGTCTTTCGACCGAACCCAGCGTCCACCGTTGCCTCAGTTCGTGACGATCCCCGCCATTGATCCATCACGCGGCCCAGTCCGGAGCACGGTCTGGCATCCCGACCTGTCGTGGGCCGCGACATTGCGGGTGACCGGGGCGCAAGCAGAGCTACTGGAGCAGGTCAACGCGTGGCTGTTTCGCGGTGCGGGCGCAGACCAGCCCCCGGTGCCGCTGCGGGAACGCTCGCTGGAACTGCTGGGCGCGGAGAAGGCCCTCGACGCGCTGGTGGGAACCTCACTGTTCGGACCGGGGCGGTTGACCTTGGGGCTGCTGCGGACCTACCGGGTCACGGTGCCGCTGCATGTCACCTCGGTGAGTGCTGGGGATGTGCTCCTGGTGGTCGAGAACAGCGACACCTTCGATTCGCTGCGCCGCGCGCTGACCGAGGAACCCGGCCGGGTCGGGACGCTGGCCTGGGGTGCCGGTGCCGGGTTCGAGTCATCCGTGCTGTCAGTCGCGTCGGTGGAGCCCGCGGTCCGGGAGATCTGCTACTTCGGTGACCTGGACGCGGCAGGCCTGCGAATCCCCGCCGCCGCCTCCCGGCTGGCTGAGCAGGAAGGTCTCCCAGCCGTGCAGCCAGCGACCGCGCTCTACACCGCGCTACTCGCGGTGGGCCGCCCGCGCGGCGGGCAGCTCCCCCTCGACACGCAACGTGCCGACGAACTCGTCGGCTGGCTCGATCCCCAGCACCGCCAGCCCTGCCAGCTCCTGCTCACCGAGGGCAACCGCATCGCCCAGGAGGCGGTGGGCCTGGCTTACCTGACGACGACATCGGACTGGCGGAACCTCTGAACAGCAGTCCACGGCAGGCTTCGATCACACCATCTGCTGCGCCTCCAGTGGCGAACGAACTCCTGCGCGGATCCATCCCGCAGCGGCATCGGCGGAGAAACCGGCCGCGATCCACCGCGCGGCCAGTTCGCGGACCAACACCGCTGGCTCCGGTGGCCAGCAGCGACGCGATCTCACCATCGATCACGCGCTTGTCAGATCGCCATGGCGGCCCGGACCTCGTGGTGAGCGTCCGCACCACCGTCCCCGGTGGAGGTGACCTGGCCGGCTTCCAGTACGTAGTAGCGACTCGCCGCCGCCAGCGCGAACCCGACATGCTGTTCGACCAGCAAGATCGAAAGGCCGTCCCGGGAGGTCAGCGACAAGATAATCTGCTCGATCTCCGCCACCACGGACGGCTGGATGCCCTCGGTGGGCTCATCGAGGATCAGCATCCGCGGCTGGGTGATCAACGCCCGGGCGATCGCCAGTTGCTGACGTTGACCACCGGAAAGTAATCCGGCCCGGCGGGACATCAGCGCAGCCAGGGCCGGGAAGAGGTCGAGCGTTTCGGCGATCAGCTTCTTGCCGTCTCGCCGGGTGTCCGCTACCAGCCGCAGGTTCTCCTCGGCAGTCAGTTGCGGGAAGGATTGCTGACCTTGCGGGACATAGCCGAGGCCGCGCTTGACCCGCTCGTGGGTCCGCATCCGGGTGACGTCCTCGCCGTCCAGCAGGATCCGCCCGGAGCTGGGCGCCAGCAGCCCGACCGCGGCCCGCAGCAGGGTCGTCTTGCCCGCGCCGTTGTGCCCCATGACCGCGGTGACCCCATTCGGCGGTACCTCAACGGTCACGCCGTGCACCACAGTCGTCCGTCCGTAGCCGACATGCAGATCCGTCAATGCCAACATCAGACCTCCTCGGTCGCAACCTCACTTGCGGCCCGACCGAGGTAGACCTCCTGGACCTTCGGATCGGCCTGCACCTGGGCCACCGTGCCCTCGCTCAGCACCTTTCCGGCATGCAGCACGGTGACCGAGGTGGCGAATGACCGCATGAAGTCCATGTCGTGCTCGACCACCACGACCGTGCGTTCAGCGCCGACCCGGCACAGCAGCTCACCAGTCTGGGCCCGCTCCTCGGCGCTCATCCCGGCCACCGGCTCGTCCAGCAGCAGCACCCGCACGTCCTGCACCAGCAGCATGCCGATCTCTAACCACTGCTTCTGCCCGTGCGCGAGCACACCTGCTTGGCGGTCCCGCAGCGCGGTCAGCCCAACCGTGTTCATGGCTTCCGCAACCTCCGATGGCACCGACGAGCGGCGGCGCAACAGTGACAGCGGCTTGCGGCCGGCGCCGGCGGCGATGTCGAGGTTCTGCAATACGGTGAGTTCCTCGAACACACTGGCGGTCTGGAAGGTGCGTCCGATACCCAGCCGGGCGATCCGGTGCACCTTCTGGCCGATCAGTTCAGTCCCGCCGAACCGGACCGACCCGGTGGCCGGGGCCAGTCCGGTGATCGCGTCGACCAGGGTGGTCTTGCCTGCGCCATTGGGACCGATCAGGAACCGCAGGTCGCCCTGCAGCACGGTCATCGAAACCCCGTCGACCGCGACGAGCCCGTCAAACACCACCCGCACGTCGGACAGCTCCAGGTGGTCGGCCGTCATACTCATCGGCCGGCTTCCGATCCGGACGAACGCATTGACGACAGCCCGCCGGGCAGGAAGGCCACCACCAAAACGAACAATGCACCCTGGAAGTAGGTCCAGAACGAAGGGAAGCTCTCCGAGAGTGAAGTCTGCGCCCAGGCCACCGCAATCGCCCCGAGCGCCGGGCCGAACAGTGTGGCCCGGCCGCCGATCGCCACCCCGATCAGAAAGGCGATCGAGGGGACAACCCCGACGCTGGCCGGCGAGATGATCCCGACGATAGGCACGAACAACGCGCCTGCAATGCCGGCCATCGCCGCTGCCAGCACGTACGCGACAATCTTGATGTTGGCTGGGTCGTAGCCCAGGAACCGGACCCGCTCCTCCTGATCCCGGACCGCAATAAGGAGCTCCCCGTACCGGGAGCGGTAGAGCTGCCAGACGATGGCCAGCATCACCAGCAGGGTGGCCGCGGCGATGAAGAACAGCATCCGTTTGTTCACCGGGTCGACCAGGTTGAATCCGAAGAACGTGCGGAACCCGTTGAGCCCGTTGGTCCCTCCGGTCGTGGTTTGCTGGCCGATCAGCAGGATCGCGAAGGCCGCCGCCAGCGCCTGGGACAAGATGGCGAAATATGCGCCGCGCACCCGCCGGCGAAAGATCGCGGCACCGAGCCCGAAAGCGACCACCGAGGGAACCAGAACCACTCCGAGCAGGGTCACCACCGGGGACCGGAACGGCTCCCACCAGAGGGGAAGCTCGCCCGACCCGTAGAGCCGCATGAAGTCGGGCACCCCGGACGGTCCGGCGTCGGCGAGCTTGAGGTGGATAGCCATCACGTAACCACCCAGGCCGAAGTACACGCCTTGCCCCAGCGTCAGCATGCCGCCGCGGCCCCAGGCCAGGCCGATCCCGACGGCCACGATGCCGTAGCAGACGAACCGGCCCAGCAGCGACAGCCGGAAGTCCGAGAGCACGGCGGGCGCCACCACCAGCAGCGCGACAGCACCGACGACGAAACCGAGCAGGACACCGTAGTTGGCGTTGAGTTCTCCGGGGAGCTTGCCGGTCTGCCTTCGGAGTAGCGCCGTCATGCCAGGCTCCTGGTCCGGACACTGAAGATGCCCTGCGGCCGGATCTGCAGGAAGATGACGATCACGACGAAGACCATGACCTTCGCGATGTTGGCCGTGGTGGAGTACTCGAAGGTGGCCTGCAGCAGACCGAGCCCGAACGCCGCGATCACGGCTCCCTTGAGCTGGCCGATGCCGCCTGCCACCACCACCAGGAAGGCGTCGACGATGTAGTTGGTGCCCAGCGTGGGACCGGTGGAACCGAGCAGGGTCACTGCCACACCGGCGATCCCGGCTAGGCCGGAGCCGATGAAGAAGGTGAGCCGGTCGGTGCTCCGGGTGGAGATACCGACGGTCTCAGCCAGGTCACGGTTCTGCACGACGCCGCGAATCCGGCGCCCCAGTGGCGTCGCCTTCAGCAGCGCAGACAGTCCGATGACGGTGGCTATCGCCAGCACCAGGATGAACACCCGTGCTACCGGCACTTGGATGACCCCGATGTCGACGCTGCCGGACAGCCAGCTCGGGGCGCGGACATCGACGTTGGGGGCACCGAAGATATCGCGGGCGGCCTGTTGCAGGATCAGCGCCACCCCCCAGGTGACGAGCAGGGTGTCCAGCGGTCGGTGATACATCCGGCGAATCAGGGTGACCTCCAGGATCACCCCCATCACGCCACCGACCAGGAAGCCAAGCGGGATGGCCAGCAACAGCGAGAGCCCGGCGTCGGCGATAACACCCTGGACCATGAAAGCGGTGTAAGCCCCCGCCATCATGAACTCGCCATGGGCCATATTGATCACACCCATCTGCCCGAACGTCAGGGACAGCCCAAGAGCAGCGAGTAACAGAACCGAGCCCAGCGACAGGCCGGCGAACAGCTGGCTCAACAGGGCTTCCATGCCAGGTGTCCTTCCGGAAACTGGAGAGGGCGTGGTTCGCACTCGTCAGCCGGTTAGCCCTTTGGCCCAGTCGTAGCTCCTGAGGAAGGGGTCCGGCTCGATCGGGGCACCGGAACTCGACTCGGTGTAGATCAGCCCGTCTGATCCGACCTTGCCGATCAACGCCATCTTGGCGATGTGATGGTTCTCGCCGTTGACCGTGACGGTCCCCTCCGGGGCCTCGTAACTCACCCCGTCTGCGGCGTTTTTGATGTCGTCAGTCGTGAATGACTTCGCTTTCTCCACCATCTCCTTCCACAGGAACAGTGAGGTGTACGCGGCCTCCATCGGGTCGGAAGTCACCCGACCCTGGCCGTACTTGGCCTTGAACGCCTGCACGAAAGCGTTGTTCGCCGGAGAGTCGATAGTCTGGTAATAGTTCCACGCAGTCAGCTGTCCGACCAGGTTGTCCACGCCGATACCGCCGACTTCCTCCTCAGCGATCGACACCGACAGAACCGGCATTTTGTCCGCGGTCAGACCGGCGTTGCGATACTCCTTGAAGAACGCCACGTTCGAGTCACCGTTGAGAGTGTTGAACACTGCACCGGCCCCGGCAGCCTTCACCTTGTTGACGATCGTCGCGAAGTCGGTGTGCCCCAGCGGCGCGTACTCCTCACCCTTCACCTCGATACCGTTGGCCTTGGCGTACGCCTTGATCTCCTTGTTCGCAGTGCGCGGGAAGACGTAGTCAGATCCCACCAGGAACAGGGATGTGACGCCCTTTTCTTTCAGGTAGTCCAGGCCGGGCACGATCTGCTGGTTGGTGGTCGCACCGATGTAGAAGATGTTGGGGGACGCCTCGAGACCCTCATACTGCACCGGGTAGAACAACAATGAGTTAGCACCCTCGAACACGGGGAGCATCGCCTTGCGGGAGGCAGATGTCCAGCCACCGAAGACCGCCACCACGCAGTCGGAACTGATCAGCTTGGCGGCCTTCTCGGCGAAGACCGTCGGCTCGGACGCACCGTCCTCAGTCACGATTTCCAGCCTCTTGCCCAGCACGCCGCCGCTGGCGTTGATCTGCTCGGCGCCCAGAATCAGCGAATCGTTCACCGTCTTCTCACTGATCGCCATAGTTCCTGACAGCGAGTTCAGGAACCCGATCTTCACCGAGTCGCCGGAGGTGTCGGCACAGGAGGTGGCAGAGGAACCAGCTGAATCCCCGACCCGGCTACCGCAGCCAGCCACTACCAACCCAGCAGCCGCGACGACCACGGCGACGCTGTACAGGCGTCCTCTCGTTCGCCGGCGGAAAGTATCCGCGTCAGCGCGATCGGAAAGGGAACCCGCAGAGAGGGTGTGGCTCACAGCATCGACCTCCTGCATCAGACCACGGCGGCGACCATGCCTGCGGTGCACGGTATGAACGAGCTGTTACAGGAGTGTTTCAGGTAAGAGTCAACACTGTTACGTGCCATCATTTCGAGTGATCCGTTACCCCACTTAGAGTAGGTAGTTCACAACTCTTAGTGCACTTTTCTCGGTTTGATCACACGAACGGGCGCAACACTGTCGGTGGCGCCACGCGCGTGGGGTCCCCGGAGCGCTGGTATCTCAACCTGAATTGTTCGTCACGACCTGTCGTCGCGAGCAGGGCTACCTTCGGCCGCCAGCCGGGCGAGCAGCGCGTTGTACTCGGCCAGCTCGGCGTCACCGTCCGAGTCAGCCCTTCGGTCGAACCGGCGGGCCTCACGGGCGTCGCTGCGCGCCCACTGCACCAGCAGCGCTACCAGCACCACCACCATCGGGATCTCACCGGCGGCCCACGCCATCGCTCCGGCGGTGTGCTGGTCGGCCAGCAGGTCGGGCACGAAGGGCAGCGCCAGTGTCCGGTAGAAGTCACCACCGATCACCGTGGAGGAGTTCATCAAAGAGATCCCGAAGAACGCGTGGAAGGGCAACGCCGCCAGCAACAGACCGAGCTTGCCCAGATGCGGCAACCGGCGGGGCGCGGGGTCGATGCCGATGATGAGCCAGTAATACGCATACCCCATCAGCACGAAATGCGCATTCATCAATAAATGCGCCCAGTGCGACGGCGCGACGGCGTCATACAGGCCGGTGGAGTACATCACAAAAAACGACGCGATGTACATGCTCAGGGCCATCAACGGGTGCGTGGACATCCGCACGCCCCAGGAGTGGGTGAACGCCACCAGCCACTCCCGCGGCCCCGGCGGGTTGCCCGCCCCCGCCGCAGGCAGCGCCCGCAGCGCCAACGTCACCGGCCCACCGAGCACGAGCAGGATCGGCGCCAACATCGACAACAACATGTGCACACCCATATGCACGCTGAACATCGCCATCGAATACCGGCCGATACCCGACGACGTCGCGATCAGCATGACCGCACAACCGCTGACCCAGGCCACCGTGCGACCCACCGGCCAGGCGTCACCCCGCACCTGCAACCGTCGCACCCCGGCGAGGTAGACACCGGCCAGCACCACCGCAGCGACTCCGAGCACCAGATCCAGCCGCCACTCCAGCAGCAACCGCCCCAGCGTGGGCGGACCGGACAGGTCGTAACCCAGCAGCGCCTCGGTCCTGCTGGGCCAGGCGGCGATGCCACCGGGGGGTGCGGTCTGGCTCAGCGCCACCGCCAGCCCGATCGTCGCAAACATGATTAAGACCTCGACGCCACCCCACCGCAGGATGGCGGAGCGATCACCACGCTCGACCACCGCCGCCACCGCACCACGGCGATGCAACCAACCAAACACGCCCAGCACCCCGAGCGCGATCACCTTGCCCACCACCAGCAGCCCGTAGGCGGTAAGCAACCGATCGGGGGTGACGCGGATTATCGCGTTGATCACCCCAGAAGCAGCCATCACGACCCAGCAGACCAACGCCAACCGGGAGAACCGGGCACAGGCCAACCCAGCATGATCACCCCGCCGAGCCAGGTGTGTGAGCAGCGCGATCAGACCACCAACCCACAACGCGACAGCGACCACGTGATACAGCAGACTGCTGGTAGCGATGTCGTGGGCGCCGCCGGCCGAGGAATGCCCGGTCAACGCCACCGGCATCAACCCGACGACAGAGAGCACGAACAACCACACCACCGCACCCCAGGTCAACGCGACCCAGCACAACCCGGCCAGCACCAAAGCGATCCCCGCGGTCAACGCCCACGCCCCAGGCTGGGACAGCTCAGCGACCAGTGATGCCAGCAGCCGCAGAGCCCACACCTCGGTCACCGAGCGGCCCACCGCGTCCGCCGCCAGCAACGGCACCATGAGCGCCGCAGCCAAAGCCCAGACGAGGGCGGCGATCCGTGCCGTGCGCACCGCGGCGTAGCCGCCGGTATCGAGGTAGCCGGAGGTTTGCGGCGGCACCAGGAACGCCGCCAACAGCAACGACCCGACCGTGACCACCGCAGCACATTCAGACAACACCCGCATAACAGGCAGCCCAACCCGGGTCAGCAACCCCGGATCGGGCAACCCCAGCCCGATGAGCCCGTCACCGCCCAGGAGAATCACGAGCCCAGCACCGACAGCCGTCGCCAGCAGCACCCCAACAGCGACCAACCCGCCGATCCGGCTGCGCGCCCCAACAGCATGGCGAGAGGCTGTCTCGATCGTCACGCCCACCAGACTAGGCGATCACTCTTCAGGCGCGTATCGCCCCGCTTAGCCCCGCTGAATTGCGATCGGCAGGCGCAGGTACGGCGGCGGCTGGTCCCCTCGCTACCCTGCTCACGGGCGCTCACCCGCGCCCCGGCCCCCGTAGCTCAGCTGGATAGAGCAAGCGACTTCTAATCGCTAGGCCGCAGGTTCGAGTCCTGCCGGGGGCGCTCCGCCGCAGGTCACAGGGTTGCAGATTGCATGACTCAAGATCGACTCACCCGTTACCCCCCTCATTGCAAGGGCACCTGGCCCGGGTGTCGTCCGGGCCACCCAAGATGATCTTGCTTGTTGAATCCAGTGCCTGCCAGTCCTTTGTCCTAATTCTTCTCATAGCTCACTACTCAGGGTGGGTGACGTGAGCACCACTGGCAGGCATGATCACGCTGGACAGCTACCGGTCGCCCCGGCGCTGGGGCCTGAGAGCAGGCAAGCGGTGGGTGAACACGGTGGACAACACTGAAACCTATGCACTAGCGCCTGTCCCTGGCGCCGACCCCGGTACCCAGCTCCGACAGTCGCCCGGCTACGCCGTCTCCGGGGTACAGCGGTGGAGTGTCGGCGCCAGCGCCGTCGCGCATACCCTCGAGTAACTCGAGGAGAGCATCACCAGCGGAATGCGTCGGCTGCCAACCCAGCTCGTCGCAGGCCCGTGTGGTGTCCATCAGTGGCACCGCGAGGAGCAAGTCCACCATTCCCGGTTCGGTCGGCACGAGACGGGACCGCCAGGCGAAGGCGGCGAGCTTGCGCAGCAGCCCGGCCGGCACCGGTACCGTCCGGGCGCGGAACAGCGCGGCCAGTTCGTCAGGACCGAGCGGCGGCTCAGCGGCCACGTTGAATGCGCCACGGGCGTCAGCCCGCAGCGCGGCTAGCCGGAACGCCTGGCCGACGTCGAGGCTGTGCACCGCCTGGAACCGCAGCTGCGGCAGCCGTGGCACCAGCGGAATGAGATCAGGACGTAGCAGCGGAGTCGGCAGGAAAGGCCCGGCGAACAACCGCCGAATCCCGCTCGCCGCCGCCCGCTTCAGCACAAAAGCGGGCCGCAGTCGGGCAATCCGCATGTCTGGATTGCGCATCTCGAAGGCGTCGAGAATGCGCTCGACGTATGCCTTCTCTCGGGAATAGGTGCTGGTCGGAACGCCGTCGGTCGGCCAGGACTCGTTCACGAACTGGTCCTTCGGCCCCGCCGAGTATGCCCCTACTGAAGATGAGTAGACGATCGCTCGCACACCGGCGTCGACGGCTGCCTGGAACACCCGTGAGGAACCGATGACATTAGTCGACCACGTCGTCCGCAGATCACGGGAGGGCTGAATCAACCATGCAAGATGGATCACGACATCGGCGCCGGCGAAGACGGGAACGAGATCTTCGGTGACGACATCGGCGCTTACCCATCGCACTTTTTCTACCGGTTGTGGCGGTCTGCGGCGAGCGATACCGACGATCTCGTCGACCGCAGGGTCCTCACACAGTCCCGCCAGCACTGACGTGCCGACGTTGCCGGTCGCTCCAGTGACGGCGACGCGCACGACACCACTCCCTCTCCCTGTTCGGACAAGGTAAGCACCCCTACCCAGGTGCCCACCACGTACCCGCGCTGCAGCCGAGCGAAACGACCGCGCGTGAGGTTGGCGTCGACTGGGTAGACCACTGGGGAACCACGATGCCGGGCACCGAACCGGCATCGCGACCCGGTGTGGAGGAGACAGCCGATGGTGGCATTCGGGTACACCCTGCTCAGCGAGCAGCGGGGGCCTCGTGAGCTGGTCAAAGACGCGGTCGCTGCGGAGCAGGCCGGCTTCGACTTCGAGGTCATCAGCGACCACTACTTTCCCTGGCTGGACACTCAGGGGCACTCGCCGTACTGCTGGAGCGTGCTAGGAGCCGTCGCGGTCAGTACCGAGCGGGTCGGCTTGATGACCTATGTAACGTGCCCGATCATGCGATATCACCCTGCGGTGGTGGCGCAGAAAGCTGCGACGTTAGCGCTGTTGGCAGGCGACGGCCGATTCACCCTCGGGCTGGGTGCGGGCGAGAATCTCAACGAACATGTGGTCGGCCGCGGTTGGCCGCCGGCCAACGTCCGTCATGAGATGCTCAGTGAGGCGATCCGGATCATCCGTGAGCTGCTGGCCGGTGGGTATGTCAATTTTTCAGGTGAACATTTCCTGGTTGACTCGGCCAAGCTGTGGGATCGACCCGAGCGCCAGATTCCGATCGCGGTCGCGGTCTCGGGCGCACAATCGATCGGCGCCTTCGCGCCGCTGGCCGACGCAATGATCGCCGTTGAGCCCGGACCGGAGCTGGTGAAGGCGTTCGACCGAGCCGCAGGAGGCACCCGGCCGAAGATCGGTCAGCAGCCGCTCAGCTGGGGACCCGACCTCGATGAAGCTGTGCGGCGGGCACACGATCAGTTTCGCTGGTTCGGCGGTGGTTGGAAGGTCAACGCCGAGCTTCCGGGCACTGCCGCATTCGACGCAGCCAGCCAGTTCGTTCGGCTGTCCGACATCAGTAAGGCATTCTCCTGTGGCCCGGACCTCGCAGCGCACATCGAGGCGATACGCCCGTTCGTGGCGGCGGGATTCACACACATCGCCCTCGCGCAGGTAGGCGGTGACACCCAGCCGGACTTCCTGAAGTTCGCTGCGGCCGAGCTCCTGCCAGCACTACGCGACGAGTACGGCGCCGCTGGCCCAGGCTCCACAATCAGCGCAGCAACTGACTGATTCACCGTAGATACGGACAGGTCGACATCGTGAACCGTCTGCGACGGGGCGGCCTTCTGGACAATCAAATGCTCGGCGGAACCGGCACCGGTCCAGGCGGCGTCGGCACGGGTGGCGGCGACGGTCCCGGGTCAGGGGATGGAGCTGGATCAGGGGGTGGAACCGGTACCGGGTCAGGGGGCGGAACCGGTACCGGATCGGGTGGTGGAACCGGTATTGGATCGGGGCCGGGTGGGGTAGGACGGTCGGCGGTCATGCCGGCTACCTACCCGAATCCGGCAGCCGGCAACCACATCAGCCCGATGCATCGGCCAGCTCAGCCCTGCGGGTAGTAGTCCTCGGCGTCATCGCCACCCAGGCTGCGGTGCTGTTCGACCGCGTCGGCGGGATCGACATCGGTGGGCAGTTCACTGAGGTCGTCCTCACGGTCCCCGACATCGTGGATCGGCGTTTGCTGCTCGATGGCGTCGACGTCGGGCAATTCGGCGCTACTCATGGCGCTCCTGTCGTTGCTCGGTCGCGGGAAGCGCGCAATGCCCACGCGATCAACGGCAACTGTAACGGCAGCCGTGACCAGGCGAGCGCCCGCTGCGGCAGCGACCTTCGGTTCCAGTCCAACGCCATCTGCACGTTGGCTGGGAACACCCCGACGAACAGTGCGGCAGCAGCCACCCCACCCAGCCGTCGGGTACGTGGTGCGGCCACCGCGACCGCCACCGCCAACTCGGCAGCACCGCTGAGGTAGGTCCAACGCCGCGGTAGTCCGGGCAACGCGCGGGGCACGATGGCGTCGAACGGCTCCGGGACGGCGAAGTGCAGCACGCCCGTGGCAGCGAGCAAGCCAGCGAGCGCGGGTGCCGGACGGATCCAGTGGCGGGCCATGCCCACCAGCCTCCCACTCTTGTGCCTCGGGTACGCCTTCGGCGGCGTCACGACCCGCACCGCGACCAGCGCGGCGGTTAGCATCGCTGCGGTGACCCCGAACCCTGACATAGTCGTGATCGGCGGTGGCATCGCCGGCGTGTCGATCGCCTACGAGCTCGCGGCGCACCGCCGGGTCACCCTGCTCGAGGCGGAGGTCAGCCTTGCCAGCCACTCCACCGGCCGGTCGGCAGCAATATACGTGCCTGGCCACGGCACACCGACGATGCGAGCGCTGATCAGCGCCAGCGGCCCACGGTTTGCGGCATTGCCGGAGGAATTGGGCGGGCCGCCACTGCTCAGCCCACGACCGATGCTGTGGGTGGCATTCGATGACGCGGGCGAGCGCGCACTGCGGGCACAACTCGCCGAGCTGACCGGCAAGCCGGACGCTCCGGTCGAGCTCCCCGTAACCGAGGCGATCGCACGCTGCCCCACGCTGCGGCCGAACCTGCTGCGGTGCGCAGCGGTCACCGAAGCTGCCTGCGATATCGATGCGATGGCCCTACACCAAGCCTACGTTCGTGGGCTTCGGGCCCGGGGCGGAACCGTGCTCGCGTCGATGCCGGTCACCGGCCTGACGACGACCTCGGCCGGCTGGCGAGTGCGATACGGCGACGAACAGGTGCTCGACACCGCCGACGTGGTCGACGCGGCCGGGGCGTGGGCCGACGTCATCGCCGGCCTGGCGGGAGTCCGCCAGATCGGGCTGCAGCCGTTGCGCCGGACGATCGTGGTGGCCCGGGTGTCTGATCCGAGCCGGATCCGGTCACCTGACGCGACAGCGTTGCCGATGGTCGTCGAGGCGACCGAGCGCTGCTACTTCAAAGCAGAGGGTGAGCACCTGCTGCTCTCGCCGGGAGACGAGACTCCGGTGGATCCGGGCGACGCCCGCCCTGATCCGGAGGACGTGGCACGGGCGCTGGAACGGGTCGAGGAACTCACCGCGCTCGGGCTGCGCTCGGTGCAGTCGGCCTGGGCTGGGTTGCGCTCGTTCGTGGCCGACCGAGCTCCCGTCGTCGGCAGCCGACCGGAACATGCCGGCTTCCACTTCTTCGCCGGGCAGGGTGGCTCCGGCATTGAGGCTGCTCCTGCGTTGGCGGCGATCGGGGTGTCAATGATCACTGGCCAGCCGGCTCCGCCGGACGTCGTCATCGACCCGGCCGCGTTGACCCCACTCCGGCTTGACGGTGTAACGCGGCCACCGCCGGGGTAACCCCGATCAGGGTGTCAGTTCCGCCGTACTCCCCGCGGTGACAGCACTCGACGTTTCAGCGACAGCACGACGATGTGAGGAGCTGGTGCCCGATGGCCGACATCACGCAGCTGATCCTGGACGATCACGAAACGTTTCGACGGGAATTCGCCGCCCTCGACGACGCCAGCGAGGCCGAACAGCTACGCGCGATCTGGGAACCGCTCGCGGCACTGCTCGACGTGCACGCGGTGGCTGAGGAAGCCATCTTCTACCCGCAGTTGCTGCGCCGAGGCGACAACGCCGAAGACGAAACCATCGACGCGATCGGCGATCACAACGACATCCGCGACGGGGTGCGGGAGGCAGCCCAGCACCCGATCGGCAGCCCCCAGTGGTGGGATGCCGTCCGCAAGACCCGGGAGGCCAACAGCGAGCACATGGCCGAGGAGGAGGACGACGCCCTCCCCGACTTCCGGCGCAACGCCCCCCTTAGCGTGCGCGAGGAAATGGGCCACCGGTTCCTCCAATTCAAAGCCGGGCATCCGGACAGCCGGGACCTAGATACCAGCGATAAGGACCCGCAGGAGTATGTCAGTGTGATACAGCAACAGATCTCTTCCGGCAGCGAGCGCGAATCTCAGCAGTCTGAAAAGAGTCGATAGTGGGAGTACGGGCACGTTCGCCGCAGGAGCCTCGCTACCGCTGCTACAGCTGGCCTGCCCTTGGCCTTCGCGGGCAGTGCAGTACTGGCCTCGGTGATCGACACGCTCGCGCCGGAAGCATTCAGAACGGGCGGATCGCTGGTGGCACTGGCCAGCGCCGCCGGATTCTTCACCTCGTTCGTCCTCAGCGTGTGAGGCAATAGCCACGGCGGGGACTCGCGCAGCCCCGAACGAAGGACTGGATCGCCGACCAGATGCCATCAGCACGAGGAGCTTTGAGGTGAGTGAGACCACGGTCGACCTCACGGCCGCCCGCCGGACACTGCGGGCGCTCACGCCCCGTACGGTCGCGCTGGTCGCCTCCCTCACGAACCCCGGCGCCCCGATGTCAGGATCGGAGTGGACCGTGGGAGAAGCCGCGGCCCACCTGATCATCGGCGCCAAGGACTACTCCGGGCACGCCAGGGGTGTGGAGCAGTGCTACTGCCTTCCTCGACGCCACCCGGGGCCGAGCCGCCGAGGACCCGCTGCTCTGGCACCAGCTATCCCTTCCCTGCATCACCATGACCTGCCGGGTGATCCGGTCGATTGGCTCCTGGCCCTGTACGGCAGGGTCGACTGGGAGGAACTCCTGCAGACGGGCCGAGTGACGGTGACAGACGGCGACGCCGCCCTCGGTGCCGGGCTCAAGCGTCTGCTCCGCAACCCCTAGCAAAGCCGAGGCCCCGTAGTCACCCGTGGCGGCGCCGCAGGTCAGGACATCGCGTCAGAAACCTCGGAACTGGCCTTGGGTTTCGCACCATCCGGTAACGGAATGTCGCCGAGTGGTGCCGATCTGTCAGACTTCCGGTCATGGGCAGGTGGACCCGGGATCGGCTGCCCATGACCGTGGGCTTGGTACTGGTGAGTGGCGTCGTGGGCCTGGTGTGGATCTTCCGTCTCCCACCGGCGGAGCAAGGCACTCGCATCGCCGTCCTGACACTCGTCCTGGCCTTCGGCAGCATTGTGATCGCGCTGGTGCAGCTGGAGTACGGGCGTCGCCCCGTTGATTCCCCGCTGGTGGACGCCCTGGCCACGCGGTTGGCCCAGGCGGTGTACAGGGAGTGGCGCAGAGCGGCTGACGAGCGCCGGTTGGTGATACCGGCGCCGATCCCGATCCGCTGGTCACTGAGCGACCTGGACGTGGCGGGTCCGCTGGCCGCTGTGGTCGTCGCCCCAGACGTGTCACCGGCGTTCTCGCCGCTGCCCGACCACGCCGTGATCACCGAGGAGGAGCTGCGAGCCGGTGGTGGGCGCCGGAAGCTGCATCGGCTGTTCGCCGGGCTGGCCTCCGGGCGGATCGTCGTGGTCGGCGCACCGGGCGCAGGCAAGAGCGGCGCGGCGATCCTGCTGCTGCTCGACGCCTTGGCCCACCGCGACAGCGTCGACGACACCCAGCGGGCCAGGGTGCCGGTACCGGTGCTGTTCACCGGACACCGCTGGGACCCGAACACCACCTCGGTGCAGGACTGGTTACGTGACCAGCTGGTAGCGACCTATCCGATGTTCCAGCGACACGGCGGCGATGCCGACGCCGCCGCGCTGGTCGCCGCGCGGGACAAGATCGCGCTCATCCTCGACGGGCTCGATGAGATGGACGAGGCACTGCGCCCGGCCGCGCTACAAGCCCTCAGCGATGCCCCGTTCCGCGTCATAGTGCTCACCCGCAGCGAGGAGATGCTGCTGGCGACCACCGAGGCGTGGCTGGTCGGAGCCGTCGCGGTGCACCTGCACGAGATCACCGGGCCGGAGGCGGCGGACTACCTGCAGCGGGCCTGTGCCGGACCATCCCCGGCCGGTTGGCCGGACCTGCTCGCCCAGCTGCGCGAGCACCCCGACGGTGCGCTGGCCCGCGGGCTGTCCACCCCGTTGACTCTCACCCTCCTTCGCGACACTTACCAGACCGGAGACGACGTCAGCGAACTCCTCGACACGACCCGTCCCCACCGTCCCGAAACCATCGAGCACCACCTCATCGCTCGCGTCCTCCCCGCCGCCTACACCCCCCGACCGGGCCGATCAGCACCCCGATACAGCGAGGAACAGGCCCGCAAAACGCTCACCTGCATTGCCCGAAAGATGGGCAAGGAACGCGACCTCGCTTGGTGGCGTATCCCCAGCTGGGCTCCCGTCGTCCCACGCATCCTCGCGACCGGGCTCGTGGTCGGGCTCTTGTACGGGATCGGGATCGGACTCGGGAACGGGCTCGTGTTAGCGCTCGTTCCCGAGCTCATGGTCAGACTCGGGGACAAGCTCGTGTTCGGACAGATGTCCTGGCCCATGTTCGGGATCGTGTCCGGGCTCGGGAACGGGCTCACGATCGGGCTCGGATTCGTATTCGGACTCGTGTTCAGGCGCGGAGTCGGGCTCGGGCTCGCGGCCGGGCTCGGGGCCGTGTACGGGTTCGGGTTCGGGTTCGAACTCGGAGACAGGCCCATGTCCGGGTTTGGGGTCGGAATCGGAGTCGGGGTCGGGCTCGTGATCGGGCTCGTGTACAGAGTCGGGGTTGGGAAGCCTCGACGGTTCAGGATTGCGAACTGGCGTGCCGCCATCTCGCCTCAGGTTTTCAGGGAAGCGCTCGTCGTCGGGTCCGGGGGCGGACTCGTGGTCGGCCTCGGGTACAGATTCGGGTACGGGCTCGGGGTCGGTCTTTTTGCCGGGCTCATGTCCGGGCTCATGCTCTGGCTCGCGTACGTACTCATGAACATGTTCTTCGAAGGCGGCGCTAGCGAGGGCAGCCCTCTGGGTCCCTGCGAGATCTGGCGCAACGACCGAATGGCTGGGCTCGGAGCCGGGCTCATAACCGGACTCATAGCCGGACTCGGGGCCTGGTTCGGGGGCTTGCTCGTAGTCGGGATCGGGCTCGGGGTCGAGTCCGGGCTCGGGGTCGGACTCGGGCTCGGAGCCGGGCTCATGGGGATGGGGATCGGGATCGGGGTCACGCTCACTTATCCCGAGAGCTGGCCGACCACCCTGGCCTGGCGCCAATTACGGCGTCGCGGCCACGTGCCGGCCGTCAGCCTCATGCCGTTCCTCGAAGACGCCCGGAAGCGAGGCGTGCTGCGTACCGTCGGAGGTTTCTACCAGTTCCGGCACGCGACGCTGCAGGACCAGCTGGCCGGCCGAGATCCCGCGGGTGTCGTAGCAAGCACGATCCGCAGCGTCAGCGTTGCACCTGGGCGATCAGGAGGTCGGTGAATTCTGCCGCGGCGCCGGCGTCGAACTGGCTGTAGCGGTACCGGGCGACCAGTGAGAGTCGCTGTCCGGCGGTGACGACTCCGATGGCGACGGTGCAGGCGCGGTCACACGGCGGGGAGAACCACAGCTCGGAATCAGAACTGTCCCCGAAAGTGGGCGGCTCGGGGATGCGGCCCAGGTTCGACAGCATCGCGGTGTCGACGAACCGGTCACCGGTTAGTGGTGACAACCTGGACACCACGCGTTTGACCGGCAGGGGCACCTTCTTGATGACCTCCAGAAGGTCGTGCAAACCGTACGCGCGGTCCTGGCGTCGCATCTGATAGGTCTGCCTGGCCACCGCCGCGGTCGCGGTGGCCAGGTCCACTCGATCGTCCGGGGCGGTGGACACGGTGACATTCGAGGTGAGGTTGCTGACGACGTCCCACGAACGGTCAGCGGGTCGGACATTAATCGGCATCATCACCCCGATCCGACCGGTTTCCACACCGTGCTTGAAGTTCCAGGTATGCACCGTGAGGTGCAGTGCGGCGACCAGGACGTCGTTGACCGTCGTGCCGGGGGCCCGCCGCATGAGCCCCGGGGTCGTCGTCTCGCCGAGGTCGAGGGTACGAAAGACGAAACCGAAGTCGTCACGGTCGGTGCCGCCGACCACCGCGATCCGGCTCGGCGCATCGAGCGCCTCGCGAAAACGCCGCAACCCTTCTAATCCCCGTGCCCACCGTTCGCTGCGGGACTTCGGGGCCAGGAACGAGCCGAGATCGCGGGCCGGCGCGAGCGGCAGGGGGTCCGGCGGATCCGGCTCCCCCCGATAGGCCCGGGTGATGGTCTGCATCAGACGCACCACGCCGACCCCGTCGGCGACGATGTGGCTGGCCGAGAGCAACACGAGATCCCCCTCGGGGCGCCGGGCCAAGGCCACCCGCAGCCCGGGACTGACGTCCAGCGCGATCGGCGAGGTGTAGATCCGCGCGCGAAGCCGGTCCAGCGCGGCTTCGTCGGGGCAGTCCACGACCTGGAGCGGATCCCGATCCACGTCATCGGCGAAGTCCCATTGGTACGACGTCTCACCGTTGCGTGCCAGCACCAGCCGAGCCCGGGTCAGCGAGTGACGCCGCAGGCAGGTCAGCACTGCCAGCCGGAATCTCGCCTCGTCCAGGTGACAACCAGCACCGAGCTCGAGTTGAACGTTCCACGACGAACGAGCCTCCTGCAGCAGCAGGAGCGCTTCGTCCAGCATGGTCAAGGGCAGCGACACCATCCGATTCCCATCCACGTCAGGCAGCGCCGGCGGAGTCGGTGGCGCCACGCAGCCGTTGCGAGATCACCGTCGTGATGCCGTCGCCACGCATGCTTACCCCGTACAGCGCGTCGGCAATCTCCATGGTCGCTTTCTGGTGCGTGATCACGATCAGCTGCGAGCGGTCTCTGAGCAGTTCGAACAGAGCGATCAGGCGGTTCAGATTGGTGTCGTCCAGCGCCGCCTCCACCTCGTCGAGCACGTAAAACGGTGACGGCCGGGCCCGGAAGATCGCGACCAGCATGGCCACCGCGGTGAGCGACTTCTCCCCACCGGACAGCAACGACAAGCGCTTGACCTTCTTGCCGGGCGGACGGGCCTCCACCTCGATCCCAGTGATGATCATGTCATCGGGCTCGGTGAGCACCAGCCGCCCCTCCCCCCCGGGAAACAGGGTGGCGAAGACGGTCTCGAACTCGCGGGCCACATCGTGGAAAGCCTCGGTGAAGACCTCAAGGATCTTCTGGTCGACCTCGGCGACGACGGTGAGCAGGTCACGTCGGGTGGCCTTGAGGTCCTCCAACTGGGTGGACAGGAATTTATAGCGCTCCTCGAGCGCGGCGAACTCCTCCAACGCCAGCGGGTTGACCTTGCCAAGCAGGGCCAGATCGCGCTCGGCCCGCTGAGCGCGGCGAGTCTGCTCAGCCCGATCGTAAGGAGCTGGCCGCGGCGCCCTGACCTGCTCGCCGCGCTGCGCCGCCACCTCGTACTCGGCCACCTCCCCGGCGGGGGGAGGCACCGGCACCGTGGGCCCGTACTCGGTGACGAGATCATCAAGGCCGATGCCGAAATCATCGGCGATCCTGGTCTCCAGCTGCTCGATACGCAGCCGCTGCTGAGCACGCAGCACCTCGTCACGGTGCACCGTGTCCGTGAGGGTGGCCAGCTCCTCAGCGAGCTCGCGAACCCGCCCCCGCACCCCGCCCAGGCCCCGCTCCCATTCAGCGCGCTCGGCCACCACCGCATCCCGCTCAGCCCCGGCCCGGTCCAGCGAGGTCGCGATGCGACCCAGCGCGAACTCCCCAGCCCGCA
>DATEMN010000317.1:0-24336 GCA_035275565.1 Pseudonocardiaceae bacterium
GTGCTGCGTGAGGAGGGAGGTGTGGACCAGCTCGTGGTCCAGGTGGTGGTCCAGGTGGTCGGCGGCACGGCAATGCGCTCAGTCGTGCCCGCGTTGACACCGGCCCGGGCAGGCGGTGCTGCGGTGGGCGTGGTGCGGACATCCCCGTTGGAGACCCCGCTATGCGCGCTCCGATCGCTGTCGCTTCCGGTGTTCGGTGCGGGAATAGGAGCTGCGGGCGGGGAGGTCCCTGCGTCCGCTGGAGTGCCTGCGTCCACTGGAGTGCCTGCGTCCGCCGGGGGAAGGGAGCCGCTGCGGGAGTTCACATACGGCACGGCCGCCGCTCCGCCAGCGAGGACGAGGGCGAAGAGACCCGCTGCGGCGATCTGCTGAACCCGCCATGACCTGGCTCGGCGCTGCTTGCGTTCGGCAGGTTCGAGGTCCGCCGGGGCGGTGATCAGGGTTGGCCGGTGTGGGATGTGGGCGCTGACCGTATCGGAGTCGGTGGTGGTCGCGGCGGGAAGCGCGGAGAGGGCGGCCCCGAGTGCGATCGCAGCCGTGGGATCAGCGTCGACGGCGACTGGGCGACCGAGTTCGGCCGAGACGCGCTGCGCGACGAGCGGTATCCGTGAAGAACCACCGACCAGCAGCACTGCATCAAGCTCTTCCGGACCGACGTCGGCGGAACGCAGCGCTCGGCGCAGCGCCTCAACGGTCTCGGCCACCTGCGGGCGGATTAGGTCTTCGAACTCGGCCCGGACCAGCCGTACCTGCGACTGGACTTCGGGAAGCAGCAGCGGGATCGTGACCTCGGTATCGGCCGAGAGTGCTTCTTTGGCCTCGGTGCACTCGCGCCGCAGCCGAGCGGTCGCCGCACGCGTGGCGGGGGCCTCCGGATCGAGTTCACTCAAACCCGGAACTTTGGCCACGACATGGTCGAAGACCGCCTCGTCGAAGTCCACGCCGCCCAGTCGTTCGATGCCCTCCGGCAGGCCCAGCACCGAAAATGTCCCGGGGCCGGTCTTGCGCACGACAGCCGCGTCGAAGGTGCCGCCGCCCAAGTCGTAGACCGCGATGGTGCTGCCAGTCGCGACTCTTTCCTGCATCGAGTAGGTCGCTGCCGCCGCCTCCGGCTCAGTGCGGAACACGACCTCCGACAGATCGGCCGCGCGCAGCGCCTCCGCCATGATCCTGGTCTTGTACGCGCCCCAACTGGCCGGATGCGTGACTGTAATGCCCTGAGCGGGTTCACCCTCGCGCTCGGCGACCCGGTCGACGACCCAGCGGACCACCATCGCGGCGATCTCGGAGGCGGGATGCGGGACACCGCCGATCAGCATCGGGACCTCGTCGCCGATGCGCCGCTTGAACTCGCGCACCACCCGATCGGGGTCGGTGACGGCGCGGCGTTCGGCGGCCTCCCCGACGACCACCTGCCCGTCCTCGCCCAGGTAGACCACCGAGCTCACGGCAGCGGCACGGCTGCCCAGCGGTATCACCTCGGGGAGCGGGCGCCGCCCACCCTCGTCCCGGCAGACAGCCGCGGCGGTGAAGGTGGTACCCACGTCGATCCCGAGCCAGTAGCTCATCCTGGCATGCCCCTATCCTGTCTTACGTTGTCTTTCCAGGGCATGCCACTAACCCAGCTGACCGCGGATCGCTCCCTTGTCGAACGCGGTCGAATGGACTTGGAGGTAGTAGGAGGAGGGATACTCGATGACGGTCTCGATCTTCTCCCGCGTGCTACGGACACAATCCTTGACCGTGTGGCTTCCAGCGAAGTTCTGGTTGTTGAAGAAATCGATCCAATGCGGGCCGTCACTGCCGCGTCGAGCGGCGTGGAGATGAAACGCGGTGACCATACCGTCGAGCTGCTTCCAGGTGATCTCGTAGCAGGCCGTCCCCTGTTGCGGGTCGAGGTCGAGTCGAGCGAAACCCTGCCCATCGGCATCCCCGGGAGTAACGGACTCCGCGCCGTTCAGCTGAACGGAGAAACGATGAATACCATCCTGGTGCGCCACGTCGACCTCATGTGGCGATGCCTGGGCCGGCCCGGCGAATACGAGGATCGATACGGAGAACGCTCCGGCGAGTCCCATTCCTCGGACGCCTTTTCTGTGCCGCATCGAGGCATTCCTTTCTTCCGGTCCACTTGCATGATCGACCACTGCAAGAGTTCGAAGTGTAGGGCGGCAGCGTGAGTGCCTCGTCACTGCGGGTGGCAGCACGTGAACCCGCGGCCCGGCCTGGCTGGACCGGGCTTCTAGGCTCCTGAGGTGAGCTACCCCGGAGGCGACCTGCGTGACCAGCTCACGCACGTCGGTGTGGAGACCGTCCGCGCCGGGCTGGTGGTCGGATCGGGTGGTAACCTCTCGGCCCGTCGGTCAGGCTCGGACCGGTGCTGGATCACTGCGGCGGACACCTGGCTAGACCGGTTGCGGCTGGCCGAGTTCTCGCTGATCAGCATTCCGGACGGCGAGCTGTGTGGCGGCCATCCGAACCCGTCCAGTGAGTGGCGACTGCACACCGAGATCTACGCCCGACGCCCGGACGTCAACGCGATCGTCCACCTGCACCCACAAACCAGCGTGCTGCTCGTCGCAATGGGCCATGACATCGCCTTGACCACCACCGACCACGCGTACTATCTGCGCGAAGTCGCTGCTGTCCGGTTCGGCCAGCCTGGGACCGTCGAGCTCGCGATAGCCGCGGCCGAGGCCCTCGCCGGTGGGGTCAACGTGCTGGTGCTCGGGCATCACGGTTGCTCGGTGCTGGCCGATTCGGTGGAGCTTGCGCACAAGCGGGCGGTCAACCTGGAGGAGGCTGCCCGCACGACCTATGCCGCGCTGCTGCTTACCGGCGGGGACCCCGGGCGCGTCCCGCAGGTCCCGGCGCGCTTCCTGGAAGCCATCCGTCGGGGTGATTCCTCGATATGAGTGAGGTCTCAGCATGAGTGAGCCGCTGAGGTTGCGGCCGCCCCACCAACTGGTGAGTCGCCGGGCGATCACCTGGTGGACCACCCAGGCCGCCCTTGAGGTGACAGCCGCCCTGATCCCGCTGGCGATCGGCCTGATCGTCTGGGCCGACGCGCGGCCGTGGCTGACCGGCGTCACCGCTGCGGTGGTCGTCATCGGCGTCGGTTATGTGCTGGTGATGCCGCGGTGGCGATTCCGGGTGCACCGCTGGGAGACCACCGAGGACGCCGTCTACACCTCAGCAGGCTGGATCAGCCAGGAATGGCGGGTCGCACCGATGTCACGGATCCAGACCGTGGACACCGAGCGCGGGCCGCTGCAGCAGCTGTTCGGCCTGGCCACCGTCACGGTCACGACCGCATCGGCGGCCGGGGCCTTGCGGTTGGCAGGGCTGGACCGCGAGTTGGCCGAGGAACTCGTCGAGCGGCTCACGGAGACCACGCAGGCCACCCCCGGGGATGCCACATGACGGGGGACTGGCAGCGCCTGAACCCCCGGATGCTTGCGGTCACGCCGATCCGCCAGCTCGCCGGGTTCCTGCCGGTGCTCGCAGTGGCGCTGGTGGTCGGCGTCGGGCAGGACGGCGGTGGACAGATCTACGGGTTGATCGGTGTGCTGATCGTCGTGCTCAGCGGAGTGCTGCGCTGGTCGACCACCCGTTACCGGATCACCGATGAGCGCGTCGAGCGGCGTTCGGGCTTACTGTTCCGCAACGCCCGATCCGTCCCACGGGACCGGATTCGCAGTGTGGACGTCACTGCCGGGCCGGTGCACCGACTGTTCGGGCTGTCAGTGGTCAGGATCGGGACCGGGGAGCGCACCGAGGGCGACGAATCGCGCGAGCTGAGCCTGGATGCGGTATCCGCGGCCGAGGCCGACCGCATGCGACAGCGCCTGCTGGCCCCCCTCCATGCCGGTGAGCCGGACCACTCAAGCGTCACGGTCGCGGCGACCGAATTAGCCGCGCTGGACTGGTCCTGGCTGCGTTTTGCCCCGTTCACGGTGTCCAGTCTGGTTGCGGTGGGCGCCGTCGCCGGGGCGTTCGGCCAGCTCGCGGGCGAGCTCGGTGCCGACCTCACGAATCTCGGCGGCATCCGCGAGCGACTCAGCATCGCCCCGCTGTGGGTGGGCGTCTCCGCGTTCGCCGTGCTGCTCCTGGTGATCGCGCTGCTGGGCTCGGTGTTGATCTTCATTGAGGCGTGGTGGAGGTTCCGGCTGGTCCGCGAACCGGGTGGCACCCTGCGGATCCGCCGGGGGCTGCTCACCACCCGGTCGGTGTCGCTGGAGGAACGTCGAGTGCGCGGAGTCGAGGTGGTCGAGCCACCGTTGCTGCGGATTGGGGGTGGGGCACGCACCATCGCCGTGGCCACCGGGTTGGGCGGCGGGCACGGCCGGGGCACCCTGCTGCCGCCCGCCCCCCGGGACGAGGCGCACCGGGTCGCGGGGGTCGTGCTCACCGAGGGCACTTCCCCTACCCGCCTGACGTTGCGCAGGCACCCGCTTGAGGCGCTGAGGCGGCGGCTGGCCCGGGCGGTACTGCCGGTTCTGGTGGGATCCGCGGTGCTCTGGCTGGCCCCACTACCGCCCTGGGTGGCGTGGGCGACGCTGGGCCTGCTGCCGGTGGCGGTGCTGCTCGCTCTGGACGCTTATGCCAACCTGGGGCACGCGCTCACCGGTCGTTATCTGGTCACCCGGCATGGTGCCGGTGTGCGCGCCACGGTGGCGCTGCAACGCTCCGGGGTGATCGGCTGGACGGTGTCGCAGTCCTTCTTCCAGCGCCGAGCCGGGTTGGTCACCGTGACCGCGACCACCGCGGCCGGGGACGGCGCCTATCGCGTGATAGACGTCCGGACCGCCGACGGACTGGCCGTCGCCGAGCGTGCCGTGCCGGGATTGCTCGGGCCGTTCCTGCAGCACGACGTGGCGGCGCCGTAGGCTCGCTGTTGTGAATGACCGTCTGGTGTGGATCGACTGCGAGATGACAGGGTTGGACGCTGGCAAGGACGCGCTGATCGAGATCGCCGCGTTGGTCACCGACGGCCAGCTGAGAGTACTTGGTGACGGCGTCGATGTGGTGATCCACGCTGACGACGCCGCACTGGACTCGATGCCTGAGGTGGTGCGCGAGATGCACGCGCGCTCCGGTCTGACCGACGCGGTGCGGCGATCCACCGTGAGCCTCGCCGAGGCCGAGCAGCAGGTGCTGGCCTACGTCCGCACCTGGGTGCCCGAAGCCCGATCGGCGCCGCTGGCCGGTAACTCGGTGGCCACTGACCGGGCCTTCCTCGCTCGTGACATGGTCGAGCTCGATGAGCACCTGCACTACCGGATGGTCGACGTGTCCTCGATCAAGGAGCTGTGCCGGCGCTGGTACCCGCGGGTCTACTACGCACAGCCAGCCAAGGGTCTGGCGCACCGGGCCCTCGCTGATATCACCGAGTCCATCCGCGAGCTGGCGTACTACCGGCGTGCCGTGTTCGTGCCCGACCCGGGCCCGAGCACCGAGGAAGCGCAAGCGGCGGCGCAGGCCGTCATCGATCAGATGCCCGGCGGGTGACCGTGGCCCGGCACCCGATATCATGGTCAGCAGTGCTGGCATGGTGGGTGTAGCTCAGTCGGTAGAGCACCTGGTTGTGGTCCAGGATGTCGCGGGTTCGAATCCCGTCACTCACCCCACTGCTTTGCGTGCCTGGCATTTAGAGTGCCAAGCATGAGAGGTGTCGAGGTCCACTACGAGCTCACCGGGCCGGCTGACTTGCCGGTGCTGGTATTAGCCGGGCCACTGGGTAGCACGCTGCAGATCTGGGAACCGCAGGTCGAGAAGTTCGCCGAGCGGTTCCGAGTGCTGCGCTACGACCATCGCGGGCACGGCAGATCACCGGTTCCGTCCGGACCGTACGTGATCGCGGATCTGGCCGTCGACGTGCTCGCGCTGCTGGACTGGCTGAAGATCGAATGCGCAGCTTTCTGCGGGCTCTCGCTGGGCGGCATGGTCGGTATCTGTCTCGGCGCGTACGCCCCGGATCGGCTGTCCTCGCTCGTGTTGTGCAACACCAGCGCTCATTTCGACGACCCTGGGCCGTACCTTGAGCGGGCTGCATCACTTCGGTGGGTAGGCACGTCCACGATCGCACCGGAGGTGGTCGCTGGCTGGTTCACCCCGGAATGGGCAGCGGCGCACCCGGAGGTGGTGGAGCAAGCGATCCAGATGATCGCCGGAACGCCGGACGACGGCTACGCCGCATGCTGCGGGGCCATCGCTAGCTGGGACGGCCGCCGGCTGCTCGGACGGATCCTCACCCCAACGCTGGTGATCGCCGGTTCCCGGGATCAGCGGACGCCAGTCACTCCGCATGCCAAGGCTCTTGCCACCGGCATCTATCGAGCGAAGTTGGAGGTTCTCGACGCCGCCCACCTGGCGCCCATCGAGCAGGCCGATCGAGCCAACCGCCTGATCGTGAAACACGCCGCCATACGGTGACGGTGCCGCTACTTGTTTCCGGAAACCCACTGCCCCCACCGGATCTGCCAGTCCCCGAAACCGTCCCACGGCTTGAGGTCGGGACCGCCGGTGTTCGAGTTGATGACGACGTCACCCTTCTTCACGTTGTCGAAGAACCACTTGGCGTCGTCCGGGGACAGGTTGATGCAGCCGTGGCTGACGTTGCTGTTGCCTTGCTGGGCAACTGACCATGGCGCGGCGTGCACAAACTCGCCGCTGTTGGAGATGCGGGTGGCCCACTGCACCTTGGCGATGTAACCACCGGCGTCGAGCGCGAGGCCAAAGGTGGTCGAATCCATCACCTTGGTCGCGTTGCGCTCGGTGACCACGTGCACACCGTTGGCGCTGGCGAAGTCCGGTCGGCCCATGGAGATCGGCATTGTGCGCACCACTCGGCCGTTGATCTCGACGGTCATCTGATGGGTCGCGCCGTCGGCCCGGGCGATGAAGGCGTCACCGATCGTGAAGTGCGACGTCCGGTCCTGCTGGCCGTACACTCCGTTGCCGAGATCCTTGCCGTAGATGCGGATGTCCACGGTGACCTGGGTCCCAGGACTCCAGAACTGCTGCGGACGCCAGTGCACCTCCTTGTTGGAGAACCAGTAGAAGGCGCCCTCGACGTGCGGGCTCGTGGTCACGGTAATGGAGTTCTCGGTCTCTTGCCTGTTCGCGATCGGTTCGTCGAAGTACACCGCGAGTGGCTGTCCCACGCCGACCGTCTGTCCGTTGGTCGGGTTGATCGACGGGTAGGTGAGGGTGCGCGGTGCGACGGTTCTGAAGCTGGACGTGATAGTCACCGGCCGGTTGTCGTCGCCCATCGCGTTAGCGTTGACCGTGTACGCCTTGCCGTAGCCCAGCGGCTCGGTGGTCTTCCAGGTCGTCCCGTCGGGCTCGAGCTGGCCGACGACCGGTGCTCCCTGCGGGTTGGTCAGGGTCACCTGGCCGAGCCTGCCCTTCGCGACCTTGACGGTGACGGGCGCCAATGGCGAGACGTCAAGCGCGCTATCCGGCGGATCGGTGGTGATGCTCGCGACCGGCGGAGGAGGGGGTGGCGGAGTGGCCTGGCGAGTGACGGGACTCGGTGCACTGAGGCTGCACGCCGCCAATAGGGTGCCGAGCACGCTGACGACGAGCAGCACTGTGACCCTCACGGTCTGCCTGGCCAGCCCTGACACCGTGCGCCGAGCCCTAGCCGCCGGCCGCAACCTGCTCACCCGCACGGGCACCATCCATTTCCATGATCTACAACGAGAGGGTTTCAGTCTGCCGCATTGGACCGACAGACTTGTACTGACGCACCCAGCGGGGTACCTGTGTACCGACGCACGGCAGCGGTGCCCGGTTGCTTGTGGGCTGACTCGAGCCCGGCGGTCCCAACGTGCTAGCGTCCTGCACGTCGCGCCGTGAGGGCGCCGACACCAGCGCCGCTAGCTCAACTGGCAGAGCAGCTGACTCTTAATCAGCGGGTTCGGGGTTCGAGTCCCTGGCGGCGCACCACCTCTCATCAGACACAGGTCGATGCTGGCCGCGCAGCCAGCGCTGGTGAGAATCCAGCCGTTGTCGACGTAGAGCGGACGGAGGTCCACCAAGATCTCAGGTACCGCTTCCGGAGCAGGTCCGCGTACTGCCAGTGGGTAGTGGCGCGCAGCCCGGCGGCAGCGAGCGCGAACACGCCCGAACAGATCGAGACGATACGTGCCCCGCGGCTGCGGGCCAGCCGCAGCGCGGCGATGACCTCTGGCGACGGTTCGGCGTACACATCGGCCACGCTGGGTATAACCACGGTGTGCGCCACAGCCAGGACGTCGAGGCCGTAGCTAACGTGCCACTCAGCGCCACCCAGCACAGCGAGCCGACCGGGCCGTTCCGCGCAGATCGTCACCTCATACCAGTCGTCCCACTGCTTCAGATCTTGCCCTCGCAAGACGAAGACCTCGATGACGATTCAGGTTTCGAAGACCGTCATGCCGTCATAGGCGAGCACGGCCACCGATCGCACACTCGCCGAACTCATGGCGAAATCTTAGCGGACTGTGTCGCCAACGCCCCTGGTCCGCGACCGTGCCCGGCAGCAATCTTGAACAGAAGTCCGTAGCGAAAGTCCGGGGCAAAGGTCCGGAGCGAGGAGGGGTGCGCCGCAATGGCTGGTCGGTTGCTGGTGGAGCGACGGCTGAGCATCGCCGGGGTGACGGCAATCGGGGTCGGCTTCGGCTTCGCCCGGTACGGCTACGGGCTGTTCCTGCCCGACCTCCGTGCCGAGTTCGACCTGTCGGTGTCGCTGACCGGAGTGGTGGCTAGTGCGTCCTACGTCGGTTATCTGGTCGCGCTGACCCTGGTGGGGGTGCTGGCGGCGCGGTTCGGTCCGCGACCGCTGATCATGGCGGCTGGACTGTCTGCGGGCCTGGGCATGGCAATGGTGGCCTTCGCCCCCGGGGTGGAGGTGCTGGTGCCGGGCCTGATCCTGGCCGGAATGAGCTCAGGCTGGGCCTGGGCACCCTATTCCGATGCAGTCGATCGGATGCTGCCGACCACCCGCCGGGACCGCGTGCTCGCCCTGTTGCCGTGCGGGACCGCCTTCGCCGTGGTAGTCGCCGGTCCGCTGGCGCTGGTCACCGCCGGGGGGCACTGGCGCTACGCCTGGATGGTCTTCGCTGGGACAGCTCTGCTGGTCACCGTCTACAACGCCCGTGTCCTGCCGGGTGGCCCGCACCCCACCAAGCACGGTGACGCCGGAACGGGAACCAGGATGTCGCTGTCGGTCATGCTGTCCTGGCTAGCTCGGGGCAGTGCGATCCCGATCTACCTGACTGCCCTGTGCTATGGGCTGTCCGGTGCGGTCTACTGGTCTTTCGCCGTGGAAGCGATCACCGACGCCATCCGGACCGGCGGGCCAGTGGCCCCACTGTTCTGGACCTTGATGGGCCTGGCGGGTACGGCGGGTATATTCACTGGCACTGTCATCGGGTGGCTGGGCCTGCGCCGGTCCCATGTTGTGCTGATCTCAGCCATGGCCCTGGCCATCACCCTGCTCGGTGCCGCACCGGGAAACCTCGCCGCCATCACCGGGTCCGCTGTCCTCTACGGCTCCAGTTTCATGGCAATTTCCGGCCTGCTCGCGGTGTGGAGCTACCAGGTATTCCCAGAACAGCCGAGCACCGGCATGAGCGCCACCGTCTTCGCGCTCGGCATCGGCACCATTATCGGTCCGGCCGCACTGGGCGCGGTCGCCGACCGCTACGGTTTCCCACTCGCCCTTGTCGTCGCCGGTGGACTTTTCGCCCTCACCCTCGCCGCCCGCCCTGCGGCCACTCCCCGCCCGCAGCGGTCAGTTGCGGAAGGACCAGTTACGGAAGGGGCGGTCGCGAAATCCGGTACTGAACCAGATCACGAAAATTTATGATCAGTGGGGGCCGATGGCCGTTTCGAACCAGTCGAGGAAGGCCGTGCGCACATGGTGTTCAGCTGGCATCAGCACGCCGCCATCCCGGTAGGCCCGGGAAGCCATGTTGACCTGGCATCCCTCGCAAGCGGCGAAATCCTGCTGGTTGATGCGATGAAATAATTCAACTGAATGGCTAATGTCGTGCTCAGCCGCTCCGGCGTCGGCCGCGTCGGTGCTGGCCGCCACGACGTCGGGGGAGAAGAGCCAGTCGCATTCGACGATGGTCCGCTCCGCGGTCAGCGGGAACATCCGGTGAAAGATTACGTGGTCGGGCACCAGATTGATGAATACTTGTGGGTTGATGGTGATACCGAAATAGCTTCGGTCCTGTTCCTCAGTGACACCGGGAAGCTTACCGAAACCCCCGGCGCCATCCACGGTGAAACCCTCGGCCAGCTCGCCGAATTTCATCCCCCGGCCAACGTAGTGCTGCGCTGCGTATCCCTTGGCGAACTCGGTGACCACGTTGATGAACTCCGGGTGAATGGAGGGGCAGTGGTAGCACTCCATGAAGTTCTCCACGATAATTTTCCAGTTCGCCCGCACGTCGTAGGAGATCCGCTGGCCCACCTGAAGATCGGTCACCGACCAGTTGTGGATCCGTTCCGGCCCGCCGAGCCGATCGGTCACGGTCCGGACCACAGTGTCGGCAAAAGACGGTGGTTCGTCGGCGACGCACACCCAGACGTAGCCCAGCCATTCCCGCAGGTGCACCTGGTGTAGTCGGTACTTGTCCCGGTCGAAGTCCGGCATCGTTGCCAGGTGCGGGCCGCCCACGAGTTTTCCGTCCAGGGCATAGGTCCACGAATGGTAGGTGCACCGCAGGGTGTTCTTGAGCTGCCCGTGGTCCTGCGGGCACAGCCGGGTACCCCGGTGCCGGCAGACGTTCAGGAAGGCGCGGAGTCGACCGTCCCGACCCCGGATGACGATGACATTCTCCTTGCCCACCTGGCCGGTCCGGAACTGTCCCGGCGTGGCCACGTCGAACTGATTCGTAAAACCGAACCAGTAGCTCTCGAAAAGGCGATCCTGTTCGAGGTCGAATATAGCGGAGTCCCGGTAGTATCGGCCTGGCAGGGTAGACGCCAGGCCGCCCGATACTTCTGTTTGGGGCATTATTTCGATTCCCTTTCTCGTCTTTCGGTGCAGCAGGCCGGATTTATTGATCTGTTCGATCCCGGCTCACCGACCAGACAATCAGCGCGTCGTATAGCTCGTCCCCCACGATCGGGCACCACTGGAGAGTGCGTAGCTTAAGCCCGGAATCGGTCACCGCCTCCCAGACCAGGTCCTCGGTGAGGTAGGTGTTGTCGTGCTTCTCCAGAGCGATGAGCTCCGCGCTGCGGACCCAGTCGGCGCCGACCGCCCGGCCACCGGCCGGCAGGTGCTCGGCGAGCCGCCGGAAACATTGGCGGTAGAAATCCGTTCCTGGAGAGAGGCCGAACAGCCCGAACTCGGTCACCAGGTCGAAAGCATCTCCGGCGACGGCGTCCGGCCAGCTGTTTAGCAGCTCAGCCACGTGGTAGCCGCGAACCCGGCGGCGCATCCGCTGGAAATGCGCTTCGTCCTTTCCGTAGCGGTGCAGTACCTGCTGATAGCACCGGGGCGGTGGCGCCGAGCTGCGCACGACATCGCGGAGCACAGTCAACGCCTCGGGCGAGGCGTCCACGCAGTGAATGTCGTCGACGTCGGCCAAGGGCAGCGACCAGAACAGCGTGGACGGACCGGACCCGAGATCCAGCCAACGCCGCACCGCACCGAGACCAGCGATCGTGTCGAGGATGTGTTCGGTGCCCTGCCCAGGGATGAACTCGTCCTGGAAGTATTCCGTGAAGTAACGCTGGAAGTAGTCCAGGCGCTGCGGGTCGAGTTCGTACCCGTCGAGTTCGTTCTTGTCGATATCACTGCGGATTCCCGGCTGTGCCTGGCTCATAGCCCCGCGCCTTTCTTGCCTTTCTCGTCGCCGCCGGCCGGGGAGAGAATGGTGATCATTCGTCCGGCTCCGGGCTGGTACGGCCGCCCCGCGTAGTCGCGCGCCACGCTCTGGATCGTCAGGCCGGCCTGCGTTGCCAGGTCCTGGATGTCGGCGAGCTGGTAACGGCGCAAAACGATCTTGGATGCCCATTGGCTGGCCAGGCCCGCGTCCCCCTGGCCGGCCATGCCTTCGTCACCGTGTAAGCGGTAGTGGTAGACGATCTGGACGGTCTCGCCGTGGTCGTGCTGTCGGCGGGCACGGGTGAGCTGGCGCCCGTTCTCGACCGGGCGGGTCCACTCGGCTACGAGCATGCCCTCCGGTACGGCGGGATCGAAGTAGTCCGGCAGCACATCCGGCTTGTCCTGCCCGGCGAACCGGTGCAGGTCGAGCAGCAGGCGACCGCCAGGCGCGACGTGCGCGGCGAGCCGGTGCAGCGCCGCCTGTGCATCGGCGGCCTGGCAGAGCAGCTGAAATGCCTCCTGAGGCACCAGCACTAGGTCGAATCGGCGACCGAGGTCGAACCAGCGCAGATCGGCCGTCACCGTGCTTATCCGGGCCTGTGCGCCCAGAGCCGCGATGCGCTCACGCACCCGCCGCACCATCGCCGCTTCGAGATCAGCGCACACCACCTCGCGGCCGGTCTCGTGCAGCCAGCCAAGATTGCGCCCCGATCCGCAGGGGATCTCCAGGATCGAGCGGACCTGGTCGGTGACCAGCCGGCGGAGAAATGGCTGATCTACCGTTGTCTGGTACTCCACCTCGTAGAATTCCGCCCGCTCGGTGTACTGCACCATTGGCCCGTCGTCAGCGGTGGCCTGGTCGGTCTGATCGGCCAGGTCGGCACAACCGGTCCAGCTGGGCACGCCGTGGGTGTCAGCTGCCACCGACGGCCACCAAGGATGATTCGTACGCCAGGTGCCGCGTTACCTCGTGGTGGGTCGCCTCGCTGTCCTTGGTGATCATTCCAGCGGTGGCCGTGGGGGACGGTGCGCCGCCGTAGATGGCGTTGCCGAGCTCGATGAGGTAGGGCGTGATCAGCGGGCTCACCGCACGCGATGCGGTCAGCGGAACTGAACCGGGCATCGCGTCGATCTTGCAGTGCAGCACGCCGAACCGTTCGTACACCGGTTCCACGTGCGTGGTCTGCCGGTCGAAGGTTGGCAGGTAACCGCTGCCGTAACCCACCGTGACGTCGACGATCATCGCCCCGGGCCGCATCCGCCGCACCAGGTCTTCGTCGATCATCGGCGGGGTGTCGTAGGTGGAGACCAGGATGGCGCCGACCACCACGTCTGCCCTGAGCACTTCTCGTTCAAGGACGGCGGGGGTGTTGTGGACGCATCGCACGCCGGGCATCAGGGCCTGGAAACGCCGCAGCCGCTCCCGGTTGGTGCCCAGCACCACAACGTCCGCGCCCAGGTCGTGCGCGGTGCGGGCGGCGGCAGCGCCGGCATTGCCATAGCCGATCACCACGACCCTCGGACGCGGCACGCCCGGCACGTACGCCAGCAGCAGGCCCCGGCCACCGAGGTGGCTTTGCAGATGATAAGCGGCGTAGAGGATCGCGAGCTTACCGGAGATCTCGCTGTCCGGCACCGCGAGCGGGAATATCCCCTCCGGGGTGCAGAAGAACTCGTAGGCATAGCTCGTGGTCCGGGTGCTCAGCAACGCGCGGGTGAGTGCCAGGTTTCCCTCTGCGTGGAAAAACGCGCCGAGCTGCAGCCCCGGCCGAAGGTATTGGTACTCGGCCTCACCGGGGGCCTTGTATTTCAGCACGAAATCGCTGTCTTGCCAGGCGGATTGGGTGCTGACGATCTTCGCCCCGGCTCGCTCGTACTCGTCGTTACCGGCACCTGTATTGATACCGGCGGACTCCTCCACCAGGACGATGAACCCGGCTTCGGCGAATTCCCGTACCTGGTCCGGAAGGATGATTACTCGTTTCTCCCCAGCCCGCGTCTCCTTTAGTACCGATACACGCTTTTCGCTCATCGTTTTCACTTCTCGTTCCTCTCGATTCGGTTCTCGGTCCGAGATTATCGATCCCCGCTGTCGGCTGTCCCGCGGGCATCCATAAGGGTGTCCGCGACCATCCGGGAGGACTTAATCCGCTCTGGCTCCCCGCTTCTGCTCCACGACCTGCAGCGAGCCGGGCAGGAAAGCTTCGCGCAGCACCGGGACCGCGCGCGCCGGTTCGGCGTCGCCGCAGGTGAACACATCCACCGCCGCGTAGCCTTTTTCCGGCCAGCAGTGGATAGACAGGTGCGATTCGCTCAGAATGGCGACCGCGGTCAGCCCCTGTGGTTTGAATCGGTGGATCGTCAACTCGAGCAGCGTGGCGCCGCACGCGGTGACCGCGTCCCGGAGTGCGCGCGCGATCAGTTCTTCGTCGTCGAGACCTTTGGCCTCCCACAGATCGATCATCAGGTGTTTCCCGACGTACCGGAGACCGTTCTGGTCGATCCGGTGTGCCCCCGGGAGATCTTTCTGATCGACCTGGGATGCCTCGGGAAGAAGACCAGGCTCTTTGTCCGGTTCAGATTCTTTAGGTGTGGTCTGCGAATTTACCGACTGTTGCACCTTGTTTCGCCTTATCTCTCAGATGGGCGCCCGCTTCCGATTCTGGGCATTTTGGCCAAGATCCAGATCCTATTGGCGGCCCGGCTTGGGTGTTACGGTCCGAATATCCCCTCTCCCAAAGTAGCAATACCATGCTGAGCGAGTCAAGGAACGGACCGGCGCGACCCGGATCACACGTGTGGGTTGATTAAACGATTGGGTACTGGGTAGAATTGTTATCCATTGACAATATGTGAGCCTCCGCCTGGTCCGTCGTCACCAGCCAGCGGCATCGGAGGCCGCTCCCGGCAAAGTGTGGCTGCGGACAGTTCGTCAACTCGGTGCAGAACTTGAGCATAATGGCGTGAATTATCACGCCGGGCGGTATTAGAGCTATTTACCTGGGTCGGCTGTGGTTGGTGGGGTTAGGGTGATGGTTGTGGCGTGTCGGTGTGGTTGTTGGGTGGGGTGGGCGCTGGCGCCGTCAGGATCGGGTGTCGTCACTCCCGCCCTCGCCCCTGGCACCAGACCGGGTTCGGGCTGGGTCGACGTCCCGTTCGGGATGACGCCGGAGGTATTCCTCCTCGAGCTGCGCGGTGCGGCTGCTGTGCTCACGCAGCGCATCGGGTGAGCCGTGCAGGAAAGTGCCGTGGCGAGTCGTATGGAGGTGCTCCAGCTCGCGGAGCAAGTCTGTCTCTGAAAGATTCTCAGGGGGCACACCTGGCACGTCGTCCTCCTATGGCCGGATAGTGCGAGACATACCGGGCAGGCCCCAGCTATGCAAGCTCGGCTGGGCCGATGCTTCCCTGACGGTACGGAAACGCGTGTTCAGGGCTGGTGCCGTCGCCCCATTCAGGCTCATGATCATGCGCGACCTCCGCGACGCCGTCCTGACCGGCTTCTCAATGGGCACCGGTGAGGTCGGCACCGCATCCTGCCGATCGACGCCACCGCTCGGCCCTTCCACCAGCTCGTACCGAACGCGCACTACGTCGAGATCGTTGTTCATCGGGGGCTGTCGGCGGGCTGTCGAGGATGGACCTGCGGACCGGTTACGCCGCAGTGTGCGCACTCTTCGAGCCGTAGCCGCCGCGCCGCGACACCGTCAACGGGCTTACCCTGCGCGGTATCCACAGCCGCGTCGAGCGGGCGGCGGATCAAGACGAGCGCCACGAGCGCACCGGCGACCAGCAGGCCAGCGATGATCAACAGCGCGGTCCGGAAACTCGCACCGAACGCGGCAGGATCGGTGTAGTCGTCACCGCCGATGCCGGCCACGACGGGCACCACGGCGACCGCGAGCAAACCGGCGGCCCTGGCGGCGGCGTTGTTCACTCCGGAGGCGACCCCGGCGTAGCGATCAGCTGCGGAGTCGAGCACCGTCGCCGTAAGGGGGGCGACGGTGAGGGCCAAGCCAGCGCCGAACACAGTCACCGCGGGCAGCACGTCCAGCGCGTAGAAGGCATCGGTGTCGATCCGCAACATCAGCAGCACTCCGGCCGCGGAGACCAGCGGCCCCGCGGTGAGCAGGATCCGCGGTCCGATCCGCTGAGCCAGCGCACCGACCCGCGCGGAGAACACCAGCATGATGACGGTCAGCGGCAACAAGGCCGATCCCGCCAGCAGCGGGCTGAACCCGGCGACCACCTGCAGGTGCAGAACCAACAGCACGAACAGCACCCCCAGCGCCGCATAGACGAACAGCGTGACCGCGTTGGCCGCGCTGAACTGTGCATCGCGGAACAGCCCGGTTGGCACCAGCGGGTGCGTGGAACGCCGCTCGGCCAACACGAACACGGCCAGCGCGGCGATACCGAGCACGCCGAGGGTGAGCACCGTCGGCGATGCGCCGCTGTTCCCCGCCGCAGTCAGTGCGTAGGTCAGGCCGCCCAGGCCGACTACCGCGAGTGTGGTTCCGGCCAGGTCCAGTCGCGGGGCCGCGTCCGGGTCACGGGACTCCGGCACGTGCCGCGCCGCAACCACCACGATCAGCACTGCGACGGGCAAGTTGACCAGGAACACCGCCCGCCAGTTCCACTCCACCAGCCAGCCACCGAGGAACGGCCCGACCGCGCCGGCTATCCCGCCCAGCCCGGACCACGCACCCACCGCCGCGGAGCGGTCCGATCCGTGGAAGGACGCGGAGATGATGGCCAAGCTGCCCGGCGTGAGCAGCGCCCCACCAACGCCCTGCAGCGCGCGGGCTGCCACCAGCGTCTCGATGTTCGGCGCCAGCCCACACAGCAGCGACGCGACCGCGAACCAGACGACGCCGATGACGAACACCCGGCGACGGCCGAACCGGTCGCCCAGGGAACCACCAAGCAAGATCAGCGCGGCCAGCGTCAAGGTGTACGCGTTGATCGTCCACTGCAGCTCCGAGAAGCCTGCGTCCAGGTCCGTTCCGATGCGCTCCAGCGCGACGTTCACCACGGTTGCGTCGAGCATCGCCAGCCCCGACCCCAGCACCGTCGCGAACAACACCCAACGGCCCGGCGCAGTACCCATCCGCAATATCGCCGGCTGCGCTGCTGCGGTCATCCTGATCCTCTCGCTGTGGCGCCCGGCTCGATGAGCCCAGGCCATGGCCAGCGGTTCGCACCACCCAGCATCTAGCCTCACGCGACCGCAGTCCATCGCTCCCGGGATCAACAGCATCGCGCCCGCCGGCTCGGTGTACCCATACTGGTGTTCCGATCGAGAACGGTCGGATGGCCGGGAGGGCGGGTAGCGGATGGAAGGTCTACCTCTGATCGCCCTGCTGGTGGCGTCGCTCGGCGTGACCGCACTCGCCCGCCGCTGGGGAGCGTCACCGCCTTTGGTGCTGGTCGTCATCGGGCTGGCAGCCTCGTTCGTGCCAGGCATGCCGAACTACGAGATCGATCCCGAACTGGTTCTGCTGCTGGTGTTGCCACCCCTGTTGTACTCCGCTGCGCTGGAAAGCTCCGCTCTGCGGATCCGGGACAACCTTCGGTCGATCGGGCTGCTCGCGGTGGGACTGGTGCTGTTCACCACGGTGGTGGTCGGCCTCGCAGCATGGTGGCTCGTGCCTGGTCTGCCGCTCGTGTCGGCGCTGGTGTTGGGCGCCGTAGTGGCTCCTCCTGATGCGGTAGCAGCCACCGCGGTTGGGCGACGGCTCGGTCTGCCTCGCCGAATCATGACGTTGCTCGGCGGCGAGAGCCTGGTCAATGACGCCACCGCGTTGACCGCCTATCGAGTCGCGGTCGCCGCGGCGGTAGGCGCGGGCTACACGCTGTGGCAAGGGCTCGGGGTGTTCGCGCTGGCCGCTGTGGGTGGCGCCGCGGTCGGATGGGTGCTGGGCTGGCTGGTGCATCGGGTCCGAGTCGCGCTACGCGACGGCCTGGTGGAAACCGCGCTGGGACTGATCGTGCCCTTCGCTGCCTACCTCATCGCCGAAGAAGTGCACGCATCGGGGGTCATCGCGGTCGTGATTGCGGGGCTGTACCTCGGCCACCGGGCTCCGCAGGCCGCGCCCGCGGTGCGGCTGCAGGACCAGGCGGTGTGGAAGGCGGCCGACACGGTTCTCGAGTCACTGGTGTTCGCGCTGATCGGGTTGCAGCTGCGCAGCGTGGTGGCGGGCATCGACACCGGCTTGGCGGAACTGCTCCTGATCGGGATCGCTCTCATCCTCGCGGCCGTCGCTGCCCGGATCGCCTGGGTGTTCCCCGCGACCTACCTTCCGCGGTGGGTGTCGTCCCGGCTGCGGCGGCGCGGTCCCCCACATCCGTGGCGGTACCCCGCCGTGATCTCCTGGGCGGGCATGCGCGGTGTGGTGTCCCTTGCCGCGGCGTTCGCCATCCCGCTCACCGGCGCGGCCGGTGCCCCTTTCCCCGGCCGGGACGAGATTCTCTTCCTCGCATTCGTCGTCACGGTCGGCACGCTGCTGCTGCACGGGCTGACCTTGCCCTGGGTCATCCGGGTCCTGAAGGTGCAGGGCAGCGACGACTACGCCGACGCGCTCGCCGAAGCGCAAGCTCAGCACGACGCCGCGCTCGCCGCTCGACGCCGCCTCGACGAGCTGGACACCGGCGATCCACTGCACGAACCCACGATCGCCAAGCTGCGCTACGGCACCGAAGCGCGGAGCAATGCGGCATGGGAGCGACTCGGCAGGCCTGACACGGGCAACGGCATTGCTCCCAGCGTGATGTACCGGCAGCTGCGCCGCGAAATGCTGCAAGCTGAGCGCGCTGTCTTCGTGCAGTACCGCGACGAGCGGCGAATCGATGATGAGGTGTTCCGCCGCGTGCAGCGTGAACTGGACCTCGAGGAATCGATGCTGCGGGACTGACGCAGGATCACGGAGCTGTTCCCGCTCGACGACGTGCTGGCTCGGTGAGGGGAAGGCGTACTTGGAACCGGGTGTCACCTGGTTCTGAGATCACTCGCATGTTTCCGCCGTGCCGGTTGACCACGATGCGCCAGGACACGTCCAGTCCCAGGCCGGTGCCTTCCCCCACGGGTTTGGTGGTGAAGAAGGGTTCGAAGATCTGCTGGTGCATGGTGTCAGGGACGCCGGGGCCGGTATCGCCGATCTCGACGAGTAGTTGCTCCCCGTCGAGTGCGGTGTGCAGGGTGAGGGTTCCGCAGCGGTGCATGGCGTCGACGGCGTTGTCGATGAGGTTGGTCCAGACCTGGTTGAGCTCGGCGGCGTAGGCGGGCACCTTCGGCAGGTTGGGGTCGTAGTCCTTCACGACCCTGACCTGGTCACCGATCTTTCGGCTCAGCATGATGAGAGTCGAGTTGAGGCCATCATGAACGTCGATGGACTGGTGTGACGAGCGGTCCATCTGGGAGTACTGCTTGGCGGCGCCGACCAACGCGGAGATGCGACCGGTGGCGTTGTGGATCTCGCCCAGCAGCGTCTCGGTCTCGATTGTGTAAGCCAGCCACCGGATCGCACCGTCGAGGTAAGTGGCGTCCAGCGCATCCGCGACGCGCTGCAGGTCGTCGACGTCGACACCGCCGGCGACCAGCGTCGGTGCGATCTCCCACCCGGAGGTGGCACCGTTGTCGTTGAGCCAGTCGGTCAGCTCGTCCTCGCGGTCGCTGGTCTGCAGCGGGGACAGTTCCGGCACGCTCGGTATCCGCCTGACGATCTCTTCCTGGATCGCCGTGAGGTGCTTGAGTTCGTCGGCTCCCAGCTCAGATCCGGCGAGCACGGCAAGTTTGTGTCGCATCCCGGCGACCCGTTCCCGCAGCGCCACGGTCGCCCGGCCCGCAGCCGCCGCCGGATTGTTCAGTTCGTGCGTCAAGCCTGCAGTCAGTTTGCCTAGTGCAAGGAGCCGCTCACGCTGCCCGACGAGTTCATCGGCGTTGCGGAGTCCGACGAACATCCCCTGCAGCAGATGCGTAGCCATGGGGTACCACTGACGGAACACCACGGCGAAGTCAGCAGCTGGCAGCGCCAGGACAGTGCTGTCGGCGGTGGTGCGCACGGAGATCGTGTAAATTTGTGCGACCTGATCGCCGAGGTAGAATTGGGTGGCTCCGGCGTATACGCCGGGCTGATCACTGCGGGTGATCTCGACATCATCGCCTCGGACCAGCCGAGACAGCGTGATTGCGCCGGACAGCAGGATGTAGAACCACTCCGCGGGCTCTCCCTCGGTGGCGATCTCCGCACCTGCGCCGTAACGCTTGACATGGCTGTGCTCAGCTACCCATTCCAGCTGGTGGTCCTGGAGATCCTCGAACAGGAACAGCGTGCGCAACGTTGCGGGGCTGACACGCTCGGGTGTGGTCACCGGTCCTCCAGGTAGCGATGCACCAGGGTGACGGCCATCGCACCCTCCCCCACCGCGGAGGCGACCCGCTTCACCGACTCCGCCCGAGCGTCTCCGGCCACCAGCACCCCGGGCATGCTGGACTCCAGGTAATAGGGGTCGCGCTCGACTGGCCATCCTGGTGGCCGGCGTCCGTCGATGAGCAGATCAGGACCGGTCAGCACGAAGCCCCGGGAATCTCGACGCACGGCGTCGCCGAGCCACTCGGTGCGAGGTGCGGCACCGATGAAGACGAACAGCGATGCGGCGGGCACCATTTCTCCTTGGCTACTGCTGCGGTCGCACAGTGTCAGCTGCTCCAGGTGTTCAGTCCCATACGCCGCCCCCACTACTGTGCCGGTACGCACGATGATGTTGTCGATGCCCTCGAGCTGTTTGACCAGGTAGTGCGACATCGAGTCGTGCAATGACGCGCCGCGCACCAGCACCGTGACCGTGCGGGCGTAGCGCGAGAAGAAGACCGCGGCCTGCCCGGCCGAGTTCGCGCCTCCGACGACGTAGACGTCTTCGCCTTCGCACGAAGGTCCCTGGGTCATCGCAGACCCGTAGTACACGCCGCGCCCGGTGAGCTCGGCGATACCCGGTGCCTCCAGGGTCCGGTACGACACCCCGGTCGCGAGGATGATCGCGTGCGCCGCGAGTTCGGTACCGTCACCGAAGCGCACGACACGAGCCGAGCCTCGGGCTTGCAGCCCAGTGACCTCGCGGGCCGACAGCACTTCCGCGCCGAACTTCTGAGCCTGCCGGCGGGCGCGGTCGGTGAGCTGGGCACCGGACACGCCGTCGGGAAAGCCGAGGTAGTTCTCGATCCTTGAACTCTGGCCGGCTTGCCCACCAGTAGCCGCCCGTTCGACCAGCACGGTGCGCAAGCCCTCCGAAGCACCGTAAACCGCCGCGCCGAGCCCGGCGGGACCGGCTCCCACGACGACCAGATCATAGAAATCGGTGGTGGGTTGGGTCGACAACCCGACCGCGACAGCGATCTCGGCATCCGATGGGTTCCGCAGCACCGCACCGTCCGCAATGATCAGCACGGGGACGTCCTCCACGATTGCGCCAGCGGCATCCAGCAGCCGCCGCCCCTCCGGTTCGTCGACGCTGTACCACCGGTAAGGAACAGAGTTGCGGGCGAGGAAATCCCGCGCCCGGTAGGACTCGCTGGACCAGCGATGCCCGACCAGCTTCGTCTCCTCCACCGGTCGGTCACCGAGCGCACGCCACATCTCGATGAGCGCATCAACGACCGGATACAGCTTCTCCGCCGGCGGCTCCCAAGGCTTGAGCAGATAGTGGTCCACGTCCACCACGTTGATCGCCTGTATCGCGGCGTCAGTGTCGGCGTAAGCGGTGAGCAACGCCCGGCGCGCCAGCGGGAACAGGTCCATGGCCTCTTCCAGGAACTCGATGCCATTCATCTGTGGCATCCGGTAATCGGCGAGCATCGCCACGACCGGCTCGCCACGCAGCTTCAGCTCCCGCAACGCCTCCAGCGCCTGGGCCGCTGACTCGGCGCGCACCACGCGGTAGCTCTCCCCGTAACGACGACGCAGGTCACGCGCCACTGCACGCGACACACCAGGGTCATCATCAACCGTGAGCAACACCGGCTTGATCATATCGAAGTGATCTGCCGGGTCTTGGTACCCTCTGTCGTGTTGGGCTGCACGTCTCGAATCTGGTCGAGGTGCCTACAGAAAGCCATCGTGTCACTCCTCCTAACCGGCGCTTACCACCACTGCGACAAGTACAACGTTGATCTCGTCGGATCGCAATCAGCGAGGCGGCCTCACAGCGCCGACCGGTGATAGCTCAGCGGACTGCCGCGACTTGACACAGAAGCACGTACAGCCCGGCCGTGGTCTGTGTCGAGCCGAGCGAGTACCTGGGTGGACAGCTGCTCGAGCATGAGGATCTGGTCACGGGTGAGTCCGTCGAAGAACAGGCGCCGAACCATGGCGACGTGACCGGGCGCGGCGGCCTCGATCGCGCGTCGGCCTGCGGTAGTCAGGACGACGAATGTGCCCCTGCCGTCCTCGCAGCACTCTTGCCGGACGACGAGCCCACGGTTGTGCATCCGGTTCAGGTGGTGTGACAGTCGACTCTGTTCCCACAGCAAACCTCGCGCGAGCTCGAATGATCGCAGGCGCCCGTCCTGGGTGTCGGTGAGCTGTACGAGCACCTCGTAGTCGGCGAGCGACAGACCGCAGTCGGCCTGCAGCTGCCGGTTGAGCCGGGCAGCCAGCTGCCGCTGCATCTGCAGGTAGGAGCGCCAGATCCGTTGCTCATCTTCATCGAGCCATCGCGCGTTGTTCATGCCATCCACTCTATCCGGAATGAATGACGTGTCATGTAGGTTGCACGTCCCGTAGATGACACGTCATCCAGTTGGATGACCCGGACTCGCAGGAGACCTTCACATGACTACGGACAACGCCGGCACCAACCTCGCCGGCACTTACACCCTGGACCCCGCCCACACCCGCATCGGGTTCGTTGCCCGGCACGCGATGGTGACCAAGGTCCGTGGCGCATTCAACGAGTTCGAGGGTACTGCCATGCTTGACGGTGACAGCCCGGCCAACTCGACCGTGACGTTGACGATCAAAGCCGCGAGCATCGACTCCCGCAACGCCCAGCGCGATGAGCACCTACGCAGCAACGACTTCCCGGCGATGGAGACCTACCCCGAAATCACCTTCGTTTCGACGGCCGTCCGCCAGACCGGCGAGACCAGCTTCGAGGTGACCGGTGACCTCACCATCAAGGGGGTCACAAATCTCGTGACCGTCCCGTTCGAGTACGAGGGCGCGGCAACCGATCCATTCGGCAATCTGCGCGTCGGCTTCGAGGGCTCAACCACCATCAATCGCAAGGACTACGGAATTACCTGGAATGCAGCGCTGGAGACCGGCGGCGTCCTGGTCAGCGACAAGATCGTGCTGGAGTTCGAGGTCTCCGCGGTCAAGAACGCGTGACGGGCCTGCACAACCAGCCTGGACGGTGAGGTCCGGCTCTTTGCCGCACCAGCGTGCCGCACGACCCGAACACAACCTCACCCACTTCCACAACGTGCTCGGCGCCCTGGAGATCGACGGCGAGCGGGTCGACCTACGCTGGTTGCCCGCCCGACCACGTACCAAGCTCCTAGAGATTTTCTTAGGACCGGTGTATGTCGGCTTGGGCCACTTCGACCTCGTCTGGTTCCGCCAGTGATACCCGATGTCGGCTGCCGTGGAGTTCCCGCACGGCCAGGAGCAGAGCCAGGCACACGGACCCCGTCGCGGTGAGCAAGGCCGCAGCGATCGCGCTCTGGTAGCGGCCGCTGTGGGACAGCACGCTGGAAAACACTGCCGCGAGCGCGGCCGTGCCGATCGCCGATCCGATCCGCTGACCGGTCTGCAGTGCTCCAGCCGCCGCCCCGCCCATCCGGGGTGGTACACACTCCAGGGTCAGCGTGACATTCGGCGAGATCACCGCACCGCCGCCGATGCCCGCCACCAGGAGTGGGAGCACCATCCATTCCGTCGATGCAACGGGTACCGCGTACAACACCAGGGCGGTGGTAGCCAACCCGACTGCGACAGCACCCAGCCCGACCATCGTCAACCAGCGGCGATACCTGTTCACCAACCGGCCGGCTATCGCAGCGGACACGGCGGCCCCGAGCGCGAACGGCGTCACCGCGAGCCCCGACTGCAGCGGCGTGTATCCCAGCCCGCCTTGGAAGTACAGCGCGAACACCAGCCAGATCCCACTGAATCCAATGAAGTACACCAACCCGAGCGCGGCTCCTGTCGGGTAACCGGGGGTGGCGGACAGCAACCGGGTGTCCAGCAACGGCGCTCGCGCGCGCCGCACCATCCGCTGCTCCCAGCGCAGGAACAGCGCGACCAGCACTGGTGTCAGCCCGAACATCCACCACAGCCGGCCCAACCCACCGTCTTCGACCTGCACCAGTGGCAGCAGAAAGCACAGCACACCGGCACCGAGCAGCACCACCCCGACGACGTCGATCTGAGACGTCACTCGCTGCCCGGTGCGCTGCCGGGACGGCACCAGGCGCGCCGCCGCGACCAGCGCGATCAGCCCGATCGGGA
>DATEMN010000318.1:0-8466 GCA_035275565.1 Pseudonocardiaceae bacterium
GATCACCCGGCTACCACACACCAACACCTACGTCCTGACCCCCGACGGGCAACGAGTCGTGATCTTCTACACCAAACTCCACAACCGGCTCCTGCGCCCGCTCACCGCAGCCAACGACCCACCCGCACCCCTAGCCCTGCGACAAGCCCTACGAGTGATCAACCACCACATCAACGACTACGTCCGCGAGGCCCGAATGACCGCCTGAAAACTTGACTCAAGTGTCAAACTCCTAGCGTCCAAGGGCCGCTAGTCGGGGAAGCGCTAGGTGCCGAGGAACTCTCATGACCAACCTGGGAGCGCTGCCGCTGATGATCACTGGCATCGGTGAGCCTGGTGCGGACTGTGGAGCAGGGCCGCGCATCGACCTCACCGATACCAGTGATCATCAGCGGTCCGGATGCGGCACGATAACAATGAAACTCCTGACAGAACGGCGCTTCGACACCTCTCGATCTACCAGGAGTTCCTTCCATTACCGGCGCAGACAACGCCCACTACAAGATCAGTTTAGGAACAGGATCTTAGGCTGCTAAGAATTTAGTTTGGTGTTCGTGCTGAAGCTTGCGATAAACGCCAAGATGTCGTTCGAGTTTGTTCGCGGGTTGATTCATCGGTGTGCTTCCCATGTAACCCCGGATGGGGTGATGAACTCCGGGTGGGCGTCCACTATTTGTACGGCGGCGGCGTGGTAGAGCTTCAAGCCTTCGCGCTTAGCCTCTGCCGCTGCCAGCATGTTCCGGTTCGGTCGGCACCACGCATTGTTAAACCGCATCCGATTCTCTAGGAGCTTGTCGAATACTTCAGGGTTCACCTTTTTGAGCAAATTACCTGCCCATAAGTCGATGTCGTTTTCGATCACCATGCTCATAATCTCGTCCTGCAAACGATCGGTGACATCAATGATCGTGACTCCCGCAGGCTATATTTCATCAGGGGCCTCCTTTATCTTTTCGTGTTCGTGTTTTTGGTGATGGGCTCGTTTTCCCCCCTCGCTCCCCGATGCGAAGTCGCGCTCAGCCGGTATGTCAGGGGGTCTAGGGCCGCCGAAGGGCGGTCGCATAGCGACGGTTCTGGCTGGGGCGGCTCTCCCCGGCGCAGGTTCGCCCTGGACGCCCTGGCATACCGGACAGAGATAATCCGGCCTAAAGGGAAAGGAAAAACCGGGGAACTTCGTACAAATGTGTCGAGGCTCTAAGATGTTATTTGGAAACCGGGGTGCCTGCGCCACTCGCACGCCTCATGGTTGGTTGCTGGCGGAGCCGATCTGCAAGTCGTCAAGAACGACTCAGCCACGGCAGCATCGCCACAACAGAGCAATACCTTCACAGAGGCTCGGGAATTGCACCAGACGGGAGAGAAACCCCAGATCACCAGGTCATCGTGGCCTTGGAGCGTCGTCTTAGGCCGATCTGTGGCGGCTTCCTGAGCAGGGCGGATACACGAACAATCCCTTCTGAAAGTCCTTGAGACAAGCTCCGGGCTAGATCGAGGATCTTGCGCTCCCGGCCTGTGGAGGGCGGTTCTCCGCAAGGCACTGGGGGTGGAGGGAGCCGGTGTGAACGCGGGGTGTCACTACGCCCAGTGGCCGCAGGCTTGCGTGAGGGTCCGTTGCCGCGCGAGGGTCAGCGCTCTCTTCCTGGGGGTGAGGTCATGGTGTCCATAGAGGGTGTAACTCTGAGTCAGATACAGATCACCAAGGTATTATTGATTCACCTTTTGGACATCTTGAGTTCGTCTCTAGTTCAGTCCACAAGCATCTTGTGTTCATTTTTTGGAGGCAATGTCCGTTTCGTCAATTAATTAACAGAATCCCGATTCGCGGCGCACGGGGGCGCCCTGACCGGTCAGCCACCCGTGAGCACCGCGCGGTCTGACCTCGCACTTCAGCGAGGATCTCGACTTCTCGGTATCCCACAGTACGCACTGCTGGGCATCGTTACTTCATTGAGGTAACGGTGTGATGGACGTGCCATGGGTACGTCCCCTCACTGGCGGATACACCGCAGGGCAGCCGGTGCGTTCCCGCACCGCGGAAAAAGGGAAGACAAGGACACCTCAGGTGGACAACAACCCCCACTCCCGCGACCCGGTGTATCTCAATCCCCCTTCATCGTTCGGTTGGTCAGCTACCAGCGAGGAAACGCTAGCCTGACCCGTCGCTCATCATCGTGAACTGGTTGCGGTGATGAAATACGGCCGTTCACACTCGGCAACCACAGCCCACACACTGACGATACGTCACGACTGTGGAGAGGCTGGCAATCCAGCGGAGCCCTCTGCTGAGAAGCGGTTTCACCCAGCGGACTAACACGAGATCACGAGAGGGAAACGCGCGGACTGACAATCCGCCAACTCACCCCTTCACCCCACAGATGTCCGGCGCGGTACAGGCACGCGCCGAGCACACCCCTCAGGAAGGAATTCTCCGTGTCCCCATCCCATCCCCCCTCAGCACCCGGCGCGGTCTGCTCAGCCGGCTAGCCGCACTCATTGGGGCCACCGCGCTGTCCGTGGCTGGTTTAGTGGCGCTGGCCACCCCAGCCCAGGCCGCCGACTTCGAAATCACCAGCATCAGCCCCACCTCGGGCCCCACCAGCGGCGGCACGACGGTCACCATCACCGGCAACAGCTTCCAAGAAGGCTTCTGTTCCACATTCACCGTGACCTTCGGAGGCGTCGGCGCTTCGTTCACGATCAACAGCAACACCAGCATGACCGCGACCGCGCCGGCTCACTCCGCCGGCACCGTCGACATCAGAGCGACAAATGTCTGCGATGACGATTTCCCGGACACCCCCAACACTTCGGCCGATGATTACACCTACGTTGACAGCGGTGCGGACCTGGCGGCCTCGCTGGCGGACTCGGCTGATCCGGTGGCGTTGGGTGACACCTTCACCGACACCCTGACCGTGACCAACAACGGCTCGGCCACCGCCACCGGCACCACCGCCTCGATCACGATGTCCGGTGCCTCGGCCGGCATCCTGGCGGCCAGCCCCTCCCAAGGATCCTGCAGCATCTCCGCCCCCACCGTGTCGTGCACCCTGGGCACGCTGGCCAACAGCGCCGCCGCTACCGTCACCCTGACGCTGTCGCCGACGGCTACCGGCACGGTGACCGCCAGCGCCAGCGTCGACGCCGACCAAACCGACCCCACCAGCGGCAATGACACCGACGCCGAGAACACCACGGTCAACAACGCCCACGGCTGCACCATCACCGGCACCAACGGCAACGACGACGGTGTCAGCAACGCCGCCCTCACCGGCACCAACGGCAACGATGTCATCTGCGGCCTTGCCGGGGACGACGTCATCAACGGCGGCAACGGCAACGACACCATCTACGCCGGACCCGGTGACGATGACAGCTACGGCGAAGACCTCCTCGCCAACCTGTTCGCCTGGCTGTTTGACAACGGCAACGACACCATCTACGGCGGCCCCGGCGACGATGACCTCGATGGCCAAAACGGCAACGACACCCTCACCGACACCAACGGCACCGACATCATGAGCGGCAGCAACGGCACCGACACCATCAACGTCCAAGACGGCACCGGCGGCGACACCGCCAACGGCGGCAACGGCAACGACACCTGCACCACCGACACCGGAGACACCACCATCAGCTGCTAACCCCTCCACCCCACTCACCCACCACAACAACGCAAGCGGTGCGCCGGTGACAAACACCGGCGCACCCGCATAGGCATGGCAGCTGATCAGCTCACCTGATTCGGCCTCCCATACTGCATACCAAGCACCTCGGACATCACCACCACAACTACCTAGCCACAACGATGTCACTAAAAACCCAAAACCCTCCCCGCACTACCGAGTTACTCCACGTCCTTGGCGTCACCTTCGTACCGCTGCCCAAGGTCGCCACCGCGCGCCACAACACGCGCGGCACACGGTTGGACCTGTGACGTGCCTCACCAAACTAGGTATTCGGCGACAACACTGTCCCAGCGGTCCATCACAAATACCTGAATGGGCGGCACGGCAATGAAATAGCCACCAAAACAGCTATCCGAAAAACGCGAAGCCCCTCAGTGACGCGCCGTGACTCGACGGGCTCGCCACCCCAGAGAGGAATCCGATGAGCATGCCCAGCACCGATCCGCAGACCCAGTCCAAGCCCAGGCGATCCTGGCGCCGTTTTCGATGGCCGCTCACGCTAGCTGCCGCGCTTGTGCTGTCCCTCACGACTATGATCTACCCGGCATCTACCGCCAGTGCGGCCAGCGTCGACGCCGAATGCCTGGGCAGCTTCGCCCGGACCTTCTCTCCCCCGGTCACCCTCACCCCGCAGACAGTGACCGCGACCACCGCCTATGACTACAACACCTGCGTGGTCGGCCCGACCGCGACCGGCGCCGAGAGCGTGACCCTGACGCTGGGCTGCATCCCGCTCACTGCTGGACCGGCCTCGACCGAAACCCTCACCTGGAACGACGCCACCGGCGGCACCAGCACTATCACCTGGTCCGCGCCCACCGCCGTCGGCCAGACCGTCGTCTTCACCGGCACGGTCACCGCCGGACGCCACGTTGGCGACACCACCACCAAAATCACCTCCGGCATCAGCTACCTCGGCGTCGTCCTCCCCTGCCTGCTAGGCATCCCCGTGTCCTCCACCACCGGCCTCGTCGACAGTCTGCTCCTCACCCACTGACACCCTCACCAATGCTGCATACGATGGCCGCCCCCCGCTAGGACACGGAGACTGCTGGTCAAAGTCATCATCAGATCCTCTAGCGGGGGGCTAGGTCCGCGAGAACCTCACAGATCATCGAGAACCCGCTAGCGACGCCATGAGCACTGCCCTTGATCGCAGCTCACACTGCCCAGGATGACCGCTACGACAAGGCTCGCGTCATCAGGGAACCCAAGAGCCACACGCCCGATCATCGCAAGCATCCCGCCCACGACCAATAGCCCCCCAAAAAAATGAATAATATGATTGCCGTGGTTTCTACCCACTCAGACTTCCTATGGTCCCCGATGCCGACAGATAGCCAACGTCGCGAAGGCGTTCGACTTTGTGGGCGCACAATCCAGCGAACAAACACATATATCCTGCCAATTATTGTGAAGCATCCAGAGATTACCCGAAACCGCGACGGTGAAACCGCCCATATTCGCCTTTCGTACTATCACAGGAGGCGTCCGAGTTGGTGCGTTCCGAGGCTCGTCGCTCACAGGTAGAACACGTGCGTCGAAACTCTCTGAGCCGCCGGGACCGAAACAAACGTCAACCTCCGCGACCGTTCGGCCCTTGGATTGGGCCCCAGTCACGGTCGCGACCGGTGTGGGAGCGGGTGCCACCGACCCCGCTGGCGAGTCCGGACCATGTGGTGTACAAGCGGTGGATGGCCGAGCAGAGACAGAAGTGTCGGTGTAAGCGGCTATCGTAATGGCGTGACTGCGACTTACGCCGCCAGCGAGCAGCCGCAGCGGCACCCGCTGGCGCCTGGTGCCTCGCCGGGCCACATTCGGGGCGCGTTGCTGCCTGAGGACCGGGGCGCGTTCGATGCGGCATACATCAGGGCGTTGGACGCGGCGCGAGACCCTGGAGCTGACCGCGCTGTTCGAGACACTCGAGCGGTGGCGGCGCATCGCGGCGTTGCAGGCCGACCGGGACAACTTCCGGCGGGTGGTCCGCCGGGTAGCCGCGCTACGTATCGGTGAGCCGGTACCAAAAGACGAACCGTTGCCGGTCACGCGCGCCAAAGCCGGCCTATAGCCACGGTGTACCAGCTCACCATCGATGAGCACACCCAAGCCCAACTCGCCGCCTTGCCCACTGCAGGACAACAGGCATGGCGCGAGCTGCGAGCCGCCCTCGAACTTGCTCCATGGCGACGCCGCGACCGGTCTTGGTGTCTGGCTATCCAAGACCCAAGGGGTAGTTCGATGGCCCCCACAGAGCCGGCGGTGCTGCGTGGTGCGTCGGCTGAGCGAGGAGATGGTCTGGATGAGCGGGTCGTGGAAGCCCTCGCCGGTGGCGAGGACTGTGATCGTCGGCGCTGGGATTGTTGGTGCTGCCCTGGCCGATCAGCTGGCCGGTCGGCGAGGCGGCGACGTGGTTCTCATCGACCGGTCGTGTCCGGGCTTGGGGACTAGTCGCACCAGCTTTGGATGGCTCAACGCCAACAAGAAGCAGCCGCGCGCCTATTTCGACTTTTCGGTCGAGGCGATGCGTGACTGGAGCCGTCTGGCCCGCGAGTTCAGCGAGCCTTCCTGGTATCAACCGGTCGGAAACCTTGCTTGGGCGAGATCGCCGCGGGCGCGTGACGAACTCGCCGAACGGGTCGACCGGCTCCAAGCGTGGGGGTACGGGGCTGAGATCGTCACAGCCTCCCGCGCACGGGGACTTGAGCCGAACGTGACGATCCCCTCGGACGCCGAGATTGCATTTTTCCCCGATGAGGGATACGTCCGAGGTTGCGAGGCAACGCAGGCGCTTGTTCAACGAGCAACATCCCTCGGCGCAAAACTCATCACCGATGCGGAAGTCAGCGAGCTCGTCGTTAGCCAGAACCGGGTAACCGGCGTGCGCCTTGCCAATGAGGAACGAATCGCCGCAGAGACCGTCGTGTGCTGCACAGGTTGGCGAAGCCCTGAGCTGCTCGCACCGTTGGGCATCGACCTGGCCCTCGTCACCGCGTCCGCACCGGGATCGGGGACACGGGGCCTCACGGTCACGATCGACGGGATCACACCGCGGCCTGATCGCGTCATCCATGCCCCTGAGCTCCGTCTGCGCCCGAAAGGCGAGCGCCGGCTTCTTGTGGAGGCCAATGACATTGACGCCCAAGTCGATATGACCAGCGGGAATGACCACCTGGATGAACGTGGCAGGAGCTTCTCACGCGAGCCGGGATGCTCGTCCCAGGAGCCGCGTCGGCCACGATCGTGGAAGCGTCGCTCTGCGTGCGACCCCTACCGCTCGACGGCTATCCCCTGGTCGGACCGGTCTCCGATCAACATGGCCTCTACATTGCGGTAACTCACAGCGGGATCACCCTCGCAGCCACTCTTGCTCGCCATATCGCCCTCGAACTCCTCGGCACCGAAAGTCCGATACTTCGGCATTATCGCCCCGACTGCACCTCGCGTGAGATCCCACCACAGCGGCCAAACAAGGATAGCTGTTAGCCCTGAATACAGCATCGGTAATTGCCGCTAGTGCTGAGCTAGCCGGTCCGAACGGTGTTAACCGCACACGGTCAATGCAACACCGCCCTTCAGCACAACCCACGGTGGATTTGATACCCGGGGATCAGCGTCAACTCAGGCAGCGGGGGTGAGACCGAAGGTGGTGTCGATCTCGTTGGCCAGGCGGTCGACATTGGTGGCGAAGGACTCTGTTCCTGCGTCAGCGCGGGACATGCGTTCCAGCTCATCCAGGTGCGTACGGAGGACATCACCCTGTTGCGTCGTGATCCACGGGGCTTGCTGCAGCGCGCGGGTGAGGTCGCTATCGGCGCGCTGCAGCGCCAGAGCGGCACCCGCGTCGCCACCGGCTCCCAACGAAACCGCGCCGGCCTCGACGTGCAACGACAGCACACGTAGCTGCGCGGACATCTGCTGGGCCTGTCCTCGCACCTGCGTCACCTGGTCGGCCACGGTCGGTGCGGTGAGGCGGCCAGCGAACACTCCCAACACCCCGCCGAACAGGAACGTGGCGACCGCGAGGATCACCAGCCGTCGACGCCGCTGAGCTTGGGGGGTATAGAGGGCCATGGTCAGGTGCGCCCGACGATGACCGCAGCAGTGCCCGCGCCGGCGCGCAGGGTGGCCGCAACCGCGTCTGGGTCGATCAGCTCGCGGATGCGACCGCCTTGGACCACCCAAGTAGTGGGCGCCACGGTGACCGGCCCGACATGCCGGACGTGGCGGGAGACCAACGGTGCAATGACAGCCTCCAGTGGCTCGCCGGGTGGGTCGTCGATGAGGATCGCCTCGCCATGGACATCGAGGACGGGATCGCCGAACCGGTCAACCAGCAGCACCCGACCATCCAGTGAGTTCAACCAGAAGCTCCCGACCGGTTCGACCTGCGCCGAACAACCCGAAGCACGGATCACGTCGATAATCGCCGCACGGCTTAGCGGCAGCCGACCGGGCACGACCCCCGAGCCGAGCAGCAGCGCCCCCACGGCCACGGCCCGGATCGCCCCACGATCCCCGATCTGGCTGACCTGGACCTGCAGCGAGGTCGGCGCGGCGCCAGCAGCGAGCGCTTCGCTCTCCACCTCCGCGATCAGAGCGTCGATGTCGGCCGGAGTGGACGCAGACACGGTGCGTTCCCGCTCGGCGCGTACCAACGACAACGCGTCACCCATTGAGGAGATCACCTCGGCGCCCGACGGTATCTCGCAATCCAGCCCGAGCGTGCCGGCCAGCGGTCGACCCAGCACGCTGGCACCACCACCGACGGCGATCAGGG
>DATEMN010000319.1:0-23362 GCA_035275565.1 Pseudonocardiaceae bacterium
CCTCTCAGATCGGCTCCTTGGAGATCGGCCCCGATGAGGTCGGCTCCTCTGCGGTCTTTCTTCGGGTGCCGGACTTCAGCTCGCACGAGTTCGCTCGTGCGTAGTAGCAGGGCGTTGACCTTTTGTCGGTGTGCTGCCGTATCCAGTTCCAGGAGAGAGTCGGAACTGTTGTGAGTGAGGTGTTCAGTCTCGTCGAGCGCCAGGTTGAGCGCACCGTGGAGCTGGCGGGCTGGTTGTAGTGTCAGTGCTTCAGACAGATACCAGAGCAGCTCATGGAGCTGCCGCATGATCGGGAACACCTCGAACATCTGCTGGGCAGATCGCCAGTCCTGTCCGCCGAAGGTGATCTGGGAGACCTTTTGCCCCGCGCCGAAGCAGTCGTAAACGGTGCAACCTGGAAAGCCCTGCTGTCTGAGGCATGCGTGGATGCCACAACGGAAGTCCGATTGCAGATGGGGACAAACCTGTCCGGCGGCTTTGTTGATTGCGAAGTCTGTCGAGACTGAGAAGGCTGGCGCAACACAGCACAGCGCGAAGCAGCGCGCGCAGTCCGCCCGCAGGCTCAGGCGTCCTCCATCGGGGAAAGGTTGAGCGTGTTCGCGTTTTTCGGACAACGTGCGCGGTCTCCTGGACGATGCAACCGTGCTGGTCGCAGCTCACAACGAGCGGTCATGACACAACGCACCTTAGTCGGCCTCCTCCAGGTTGTCGTAGCGGCGGTGATCCGTACGGTGGTGGGGGTCGCCGGGTAGCCCGCGCTGGCGGCTCTCGACAGCAGGGGGCTCGGTGTCGCTGGCCCGGCCTCGCGGCACCCGGTGGGCGGTTACGGGCGTTGCGCGCACGTGAGTGGCGATGCGAGTCAGGACTCGCATCGCCACTCACGGCAGGATTGCGCCATGAGTTCTTCGGACCTGCCTGCCGGATTGGTAGTGGTGGACAAGCCAGCGGGGATGACCTCGCACGACGTGATCTCCCGGTTGCGCTGGCTGCTGGGCACCCGCCGGATCGGGCACGCCGGCACTCTGGACCCGATGGCCACCGGTGTGCTCGTCTGCGGTGTGCAGCGGGCCACCAGGCTGCTCGGACATCTCCCGCTGGAACCCAAGGTCTACCAGGGCACGGTGCGGCTGGGCATGTCCACCAGCACCGATGACGCCGCTGGCGAGTGCACTGGAGGCGCGGACCCATCCGCGATCTCCGAACAAGGGATCCTCGAGGGCATCGCGGATCTCAGTGGCGCCATCGAACAGGTGCCCAGCGCGGTGAGCGCGGTTAAGGTCGACGGCAGGCGGGCCTACGCGCTGGTCCGTGCCGGCGAACAGGTCACGCTGGCCGCCCGGCCGGTGCGGGTGTCCCGGTTCGACCTGCTCGAGCTGCGTCGCGGCCACCGGGTCACCGACCTCGACGTGCTGGTGGAGTGCAGCGGCGGCACCTACGTCCGGGCGCTGGCCAGGGACCTCGGTACCGCGCTCGGGGTCGGGGGTCACCTCACCGCCCTGCGTCGCACCCGGGTGGGTCCCTTCGACCTGGCCATCGCTCGTACTCTCGATGAGATCGCCTGCGCACCAAGCCTGTCGGCAGAGTTGGACGAGGCGGTGGCAACCGCATTCCCGCACCGCGCCGTGGACGCCCAGCAGGCTCGGGTCCTGGCTCATGGGGGGCTGTTGCCGGCGGTCGGGTTGACCGGGACCTATGCCGCGATCGACTCGCACGGACACGCCGTCGCGCTGCTGGTCGAGCGCGACGGGCAAGCCCGCTCGGTCCTGGTACTGCGCCCGGCGGGTGAGTGACCAGTTAGTCTCGTCGCCCGTGCAGCGCTGGCGTGGAATCGAGGCGATCCCGAACGGGTGGGGCCGGAGCGTGGTCACCATCGGAGTGTTCGACGGGGTGCACCGCGGTCATGCTCAGTTGATCGGGCAGGCCGTGCGGCGGGCCCGGGAGCTGAGCGTTCCGTGCGTTCTGATGACCTTCGACCCGCACCCGTCGGAGGTGGTTCGCCCCGGCAGCCACCCGGCGCAGCTGACCACCCTTCGGCGTCGCGCCGAGTTGGTCGAACAGCTCGGGGTCGAAGTGTTCCTGGTGCTGCCGTTTACCGTCGAGCTGTCCCGGCTGCCGGCCGACGAGTTCGTCCACGAAGTCCTCGTGGAGCGCCTGCACGTGGCGGAGGCGGTCGTCGGGGACAACTTCACCTTCGGTCATAAGGCGCTGGGCAATGTCGAGTTGCTCCGTGCCTTGGGTCAGCGGTTCGGGTTCACCGCCGGGGATGTGGGGCTGTTGTCCCAGGGCGGGTTGACCTTCTCCTCCACCTACATCCGCTCTTGTATCGACGCCGGGGACGTATCGGCTGCGGCCACCGCCCTGGGCCGTCCCCACCGGGTGGAGGGCATCGTGGTCCGCGGTGACCAGCGCGGTCGCACCATGGGCTACCCGACGGCGAACCTGTCAACCCCACGACACACCGCGATCCCCGCCGACGGCGTGTACGCGTGCCGCTTCGTGCACCGTGGCCGGGAGCTGGCCGCGGCGGGGTCGGTAGGTACTAACCCGACCTTCTCTGGACGGGAGCGTCGGGTGGAGGCATTCGTGCTGGATGTGGACGAGGACTTCTACGGCGAGCAGGTGGCGCTGGACTTCGTCGAGCGGCTCCGCGGCATGTGGCGCTTCGACACTCCTGAGCAGCTTGTTTCCCAGATCGATGACGACGTGGCGCGCACTCGGGAGGTGCTCGACCGCAGTAGCTGAGCCCACCACAAGGCGAGCGACCTGGCAGGATGCCGGTACTGCGCGATCAGCGGGCGGGAAGGGGATGCTGGTGGAGGAGGAACTCACCGTCGCGCGCAACGTCGCCTTGCAGCGGGAGTGGTACGGGGAGCCGCTCGGCGATCGGGTACGGCGGCTCGTGGTCGCGTTCGATGTCTCCCAGGCGCAGTTGGCCGATGTCCTCGGGCTGAGTCCGCCGATGCTCAGCCAGCTGATGAGCGGGCGTCGAGCGAAGATCGGCAATCCTGCGGTGCTGGCTCGGATGGTGATGCTGGAACGCCGAGTGCTCACCCCTGGTGTCGCTTCCGGTGACCCGGCCGCGATCCGTGCCGCGTTGGCGGAGGTGCGCGATTCCCGGCCCACCGTCAGCTGCGACACGTTGCCGATCGAGGAACACGGTGACGAGGTCCTCGTCCCGGGGTTGCGCAGGTTAGCCGGTCCCGCCGAGCTCGCTGCGGCGGCTGGCCTGCTGCAGGAGGGGTTCCCGCTGCTCGCCGAGTTGCTCCGGCGCGCTTCCGGCGTCGATGACGAGGCCGACTAGCCGCGATCCTGGCTGTCGCGAACCGGGGTGACGCCGGAGGGCGAGAGGTGAGCTGATAACGTTACCCCGGGTCCGGCTGTGATCCGTGGTGGGCGGCACCGTCGGCAGACGCCTGCCCCCCGGCTTCGCAATACCCGGCCCTGCCATGCCTAGCAGTGCGATCCCCGGGGTCCGCACGGTACGCAGATGACAGGAGAAGATCGATCCGTGGCGCTGTCCACCGCACAGAAGAGCGAGATCCTGACCGAGTACGGGCTACGTGGGGGGGACACCGGTTCCCCTGAGGCGCAGGTGGCCCTGCTGACCAAACGGATCGTCGACCTCACCGAGCACCTCAAGCAGCACAAGCACGATCACCATTCCCGACGCGGCCTGCTCCTCATGGTCGGCCGCCGCCGCAACCTACTGAACTACCTTGCCAAGGTTGACATCGCGCGCTACCGATCGTTGATCGAGCGCCTCGGCCTGCGTCGTTGAACCCCGCTGTTGACCCAGGCTGCTGAATTACAACCACACATAGCCGCACGAGCCGCCTCGCCACTCGTCCTCGGGGAGCGTCGTCCGCCGGTCCTCGGTAGTGGTTCTCGGGAGATCTGTCGATGCTCCCGAGAGCTTCGATCGAAGACCGGCCTCGTCCTCGCTCTCGTACCGGTGGTGCCGCAAGCGTGATGACAAGCGGTGGCTCGCGTTGCGAAGAGGAGACGACTTGACCGACCCCATCACTACTTCCGCAGATTCGATGCACGAGACCACCGCAGTCTTGGATAACGGCGCCTTCGGTTCCCGTACCGTGCGCTTCGAAACCGGCCGGCTGGCCCGCCAAGCTGCTGGATCCGTTGTCGCGTATCTCGATGACGACACGATGCTGCTGTCCGCCACCACGGTGTCCAAGCAGCCCAAGGACCAGTTCGACTTCTTTCCCTTGACCGTCGACGTCGAGGAGCGGATGTATGCGGCCGGGCGGATCCCCGGTTCCTTCTTCCGCCGTGAGGGTCGCCCGTCCACCGACGCGATTCTTACTTGCCGGTTGATTGACCGTCCGCTGCGGCCCACTTTCGTTGATGGCCTGCGCAACGAGGTCCAAGTCGTCATCACCGTGCTGAGCCTCAATCCGGCCGACTCCTACGACGTACTCGCGATCAACGCCGCGTCAGCTTCCACCCAGCTGTCCGGCCTGCCGTTCGCCGGCCCGGTCGGCGGTACTCGGGTTGCCCTCATCGACGGCACCTGGGTGGCCTTCCCAACCCATGAGCAACTCCAGCGGGCGGTGTTCGACATGGTCGTCGCCGGCCGGATGGTCAGTTCCGGAGCAGACAGCGACGTCGCGATCATGATGGTCGAGGCCGAGGCCACCGAGGCTACCGTCGAGCTGGTGGCCGGCGGTGCGCAGGCCCCGACCGAGGAGGTGGTGGCCGCCGGGCTGGAGGCCGCCAAGCCGTTCATCCGCGCGCTGTGCCACGCCCAGCAGGAGCTGGCGGAGGCGGTCGGCAGGTCAGTGCTGGAGTTCCCCACCTTCCTCGCCCACCAGCCCGACGTCCTCGAGGCCGTTCGCGAGATCGTGGCCGACGAGCTGGCGCAGATGTTTACCATCGCGGGCAAAAAAGAGCGCGAGAGCCGGCTCGACGAGCTCAAAGCCGGGTGTCTGGAGCAGCTGGCCGAGCGCTTCGAGGGCCGGGAGAAGGAGATCGGCGCCGCGTTCCGGTCCGTGACCAAGTCCGTGGTGCGCCAGCGCATCCTGCGCGACAAGGTCCGCATCGACGGTCGTGGCATCACCGACATCCGCCCGCTGTCGGCAGAGGTCGAGGTGATCCCCCGAGCGCATGGGTCGGCGCTGTTCGAACGCGGCGAGACCCAGATCCTTGGCGTCACCACGCTGAACATGCTGCGCATGGAGCAGCAGATCGACTCGCTGGGCCCGGAGACCACCAAGCGCTACCTGCACCACTACAACTTCCCGCCGTACTCCACCGGCGAGACCGGCCGGGTGGGTTCGCCCAAACGGCGCGAGATCGGGCACGGTGCGCTGGCCGAGCGAGCCCTGATGCCGGTGCTGCCCAGCCGCGAGGAGTTCCCCTACGCCATTCGCCAGGTCTCCGAGGCGCTGGGCTCCAACGGCTCCACGTCGATGGGTTCGGTCTGCGCGTCCACGATGTCTCTGCTCAATGCGGGTGTGCCGCTTAAGGCGCCGGTGGCGGGCATCGCGATGGGCTTGGTCTCCGGCGAGTTCGACGGGCGCAACGCCTATGTGGCGCTCACTGACATCCTGGGTGCCGAGGACGCTTTCGGCGACATGGACTTCAAGGTCGCCGGTACCAAGGATTTCGTCACCGCGCTGCAGCTGGACACCAAGTTGGACGGCATTCCGTCGGAAGTTCTTGCGGCGGCACTGTCTCAGGCCCGAGACGCCCGGCTGACCATCCTCGAGGTGATGGCCGAGGCCATCACCGGGCCGGACGAGATGAGCCCGTACGCTCCGCGGGTCACCGCGATCAAGATTCCGGTCGACAAGATTGGCGAAGTGATCGGCCCGAAGGGCAAGATGATCAATTCGATCACCGAAGAGACCGGTGCGGACATCTCCATCGAGGACGATGGCACGATCTATGTCGGCGCCAACGACGGTCTGTCTGCCGAGGCGGCGATCGACCGGATCAATGCGATCGCCAACCCGCAGCTGCCCAAGGTCGGGGAGCGCTTCCTGGGAACCGTGGTGAAGACCGCCGCCTTCGGCGCCTTCGTCTCGTTGGTGCCCGGTAAGGACGGCTTGGTGCACATCTCCAAGCTGGGCAACGGCAAGCGCATCGGCAAGGTCGAGGATGTCGTCAAAGTCGGCGACAAGCTGCGCGTCGAGGTAGCCGACATCGACAATCGAGGCAAGATCAGCCTGGTACCGGTCGGTGAGGATGACGCCGTCGTCGGCTCGGTCGTCGAGGCGTCGGCCGGCACGTGATCCCACGGCAGGACCCCGACGGCGGAACCCTTCGGCGTAGCGTGCTTCCTTCCGGGTTGCGAGTCGTGACCGAGGAGCTGCCCGGTTGTCGTTCCGCCGTCGTCGGGATGTGGGTAGCGGTGGGTTCGCGTGACGAACCCACCGCGGTGGCCGGCGCGGCGCACTACCTTGAGCACCTGCTGTTCAAGGGCACCGCGCGACGCTCCGCCGCGATGATCGCCGAGGAGATCGACGCGGTGGGCGGTGAGCTCAACGCGTTCACCGACAAGGAGCACACCTGCTACTACGCGCACGTACTGGACTCGGATCTCGCGCTGGCCGTCGACCTGGTGTGCGACGTGCTCGGTGACGCTCTGCTCGACCCCGCCGACGTCGACCTCGAGCGCGGCGTGGTGCTCGAGGAGATCGCGATGCGCGACGACGACCCGGAGGACTTGCTGCACGACGAGTTTTGCGCGGCGTTGCTCGGGTCGCATCCACTAGGTCGCCCGATCCTAGGTACCGAGGAGTCGATCACTGGGATGAGCCGCGAGGCGTTGCATCGCTTTTACCGGCAGCGCTACACGCCGGATCGGATGGTACTGGCGGTGACCGGCAACGTCACCCACAATGCTGTGCTGGCTGTGGTGCAGGACAGTTTCGGGCGCCACCTGGCCGGTTCCGCGCAACCAGTGGGCCCGCGTCGCGGCCGAGCCGTCATCACCGGGCGGCGCCCGCTCACCGTGTGCAATGATCATTCTGAGCAGTCCCACCTGATGGTGGGGGTGCAGGCCATGGACCGGTATGACGCTCGACGCTCGATACTCGGTGTGCTCAATGCCGCACTGGGCGGCGGGATGAGCTCACGGCTGTTCCAGCAGGTCCGCGAGCAGCGCGGGCTGGCCTACTCGGTGTACTCCTCGGTGGCCTACTACGCCGATACCGGCAGTCTGTCGATTTACGCCGGCTGTTCCCCCCGGCGGCTGGGCGAGGTGGCGACGGTGGTGGGCGACGTGCTGTCCTCGGTGGCCCGCGACGGTCTGTCCGACGCCGAGTTGGCCCGCGGCAAGGGGCAGCTGCGCGGCGGGCTGGTGCTGGGTCTGGAGGATCCGGGTTCCTGGATGACCCGGATCGGTAAGGCGGAGCTGCACCACGGCGAGCATCGCACCATCACCGACGAGCTCCGACGGATCGACGCCGTGACCGTGGACCAGGTCGTCGAGCTCGCCCGCGAGTTGCTGCGCCAGCCGGTCACCGCTGCTGTGGTGGGTCCCTACTCCCATGATGAGGATCTGCCCGGCGAGATTGCGGAGTTGATCGCATGACCCCCGCTGAACCGGCGCGCTCGGCGGAGGATCCAATCCGGGTCGGGGTCCTCGGGGCGCGTGGCCGGGTGGGCACCGAAGTGTGCAAGGCCGTGGACGCTGCCGAGGACATGGAACTCGTCGCCATGGTCGACGCGGGCGACTGGATGTTCAACGTCGCCGATGCGGGTGCCGAGGTGGTTGTTGACTTCACCCACCCCGACGTGGTGATGGACAACGTGCGGTTCTGCGTGGACCAAGGCATCCACGCGGTCGTGGGCACCACCGGTTTTGACGACGCTCGGGTAGCCCAGGTCCGCGAATGGCTCGCGCCCAAGCCCGAGCTCGGGGTGTTGATCGTCCCGAATTTCGCCATCGGGGCGATCCTGTCGATGCGGTTCGCCGCCATGGCCGCCCGGTTCTACGAATCGGTGGAGATCGTGGAGCTGCACCACCCCCGCAAAGCCGACGCTCCGTCGGGCACCGCAGCTCGCACCGCGGCGCTCATCGCGGCCGCCCGGGCCGAGGCCGGGATGGGGTTATCGCCGGATGCCACCAGCCAGTCCCTTCCCGGGGCACGGGGCGCCGACGTCGATGGGGTGCGGGTGCATGCGGTGCGGCTGGCCGGGCTGGTCGCGCACCAGGAGGTGTTGCTGGGCACCGAGGGCGAGACGTTGACGATCCGGCACGACACGCTGGACCGCTCATCGTTCATGCCCGGCGTTCTCCTCGCCGTCCGCTCAGTCCAGACCCTTCCAGGCCTCACCCTAGGCATAGAACCCCTCCTAGCCCTGTAACCCCTCCTCATCCCCACCCTCCCCGGGTCAGGAGGGTCAGCGCAGGGTGAGGGTGAGGGGGCCGGTGAGGCGGAGTTCGCGGAGGGGGTGGCCGGCAGCGTCTAGGGTGCGGATGGTGTTGTCGGGATTCCAGCCTGCGCGGCGGTAGAAGTTCAGTGAGGCCGGGTCTTCGGTGGGCACCCAGACGACCCCGCGGGTGGCACCGGCATTGCGTAGCGCCGTTGCGGCTGCGGCGAGTAACCGACCGCCGTGGCCGCGGCGGCCCCATCTCGGCTCCACCAGCAGGGTGCTCACCAGGACGGTGTGCGCCGCGTCGGCGGGAAGCGTGCCATCGGCAGCGGCCACCTCATCCTCGGGTGCCGGCCCGGCAACCACGAAGCCGACCGAATGGTCACCCTCGGTGGCGATCAGCACAGTGGCCCCGCCTTCCACCGTCTCGGCCCATGCCTGCTGCACCTGTGGCGTGTCCAATCCATCGAGTGCCCCGGGCGGCAACAGCTCGGAGTAGGCGGCCCGCCAGGTCGCGCGATGGAGGGCGGCGAGCACGGGCGCATCTGCGGGGGTCGCGGCGCGTACCCGGGCCAGTGCCATGGCGTCACGGTATCGAGATCGGCCGACGGCGGATTGTCGGTGCCTGATGGCAGCATCGTCAACCGTGCAGACGATCGGATTAGCCGTAGCGCGGCGCACCGCACTGGCCGCGCAGGGTTTCACCGACTCCCGGCCCACCGGGCCGGTGACCCGCCGGCACCTCCTGCGGGTGCTGGGCCGGATCCGGCTGCTGCAGCTGGACTCGGTGAACGTGCTGGCCCGGGCGCACTACCTGCCGGTGTTCAGCCGGCTGGGTCCCTATCCGAGGGAGTTGCTCGACGGTGCAGCGTGGGCGCCCACCGGCCGCCGTCCTCGCCTGCTGGTGGAGTACTGGGCGCACGAGGCGAGCCTGGTCCCGGTGCTGGACTGGCCGTTGCTGCATTCGGGAGCCAAGAAGCCGGGTTGGTGGCAGGGGTACGGGCGGCTGGCCGCTCGAGCGCCGGAGCTGGTCTCGGCGGTGTTGGATGCGGTGCGGGCGCGAGGCCCAATCAGCGCGGGCGCCCTCGAGCGTGAGTTCGGGAACGGACCGCGCCGGGGGCCGGGCTCGTGGTGGAACCGGACGGACACCAAACGGATCTGTGAGTGGCTGTTCGGCATCGGTGAGCTCACCACCGGCACCCGGCGCGGATTCGAACGGCTCTACGACCTACCCGAGAGGGTGCTGCCTCCCGAGGTGCTCGGCCGCCGGGTCGGCGCCGAGGAAGGCGCCCGCGAGCTGATCTCCCGGGCCGGCGCCGCGCTGGGGGTGGCCACCGACGCCGACCTGCGCGACTACTACCGGCTGCAACCCGAGCGCAGCCGGCAGGCGGTCGCGGAGTTGGTGGCAGCCGGAGAGTTGGAGCCGGTGGTGATTCGAGGGTGGCAGGCCCCGGCCTACCGGCATCGTGATGCCCGCACTCCGGCCCGGATCACCGGCGCGGCGTTGCTGTGCCCGTTCGATCCGCTGATCTGGAACCGGGCTCGCACGAAGCGGCTCTTCGGCTTCCGCTACCGCATCGAGATCTACGTTCCGGAGCACCGGCGCAGTCACGGCTATTACGTCCTCCCGTTCCTGCTGGATGGGGAGCTGGTAGCGCGGGTCGATCTCAAAGCCGACCGCGCCGCAGGTGTGCTGCGGGTACCGGGTGCCTTCGCTGAGCCCGGAACAGCAGGCAGTGTGCGGGTGGTCGCCGAACTCGCCGGGGCGCTGCGGGAGATGGCCCAGTGGTTGGAGCTGGACGGGATCGCAGTGGGGCAGCGGGGTGACCTGGCCGCGGCGCTGGACGTCGCGACCGGGCCTGGTAGTGGCTCGGTCAGGAGGGTGCCGCGGTGACCAGCGCGTCGCCCGATCCGGTCCGGGCCCGTACCCGCACCGCGACGTCGCCCTCGGCGGGAGGTCCGTCGACCGGTAGGTCGCTGCGCGCATGCCCGGAGCCGGAGCTGATGTCCAGCTCGGCCCAGACGCCAGCGTGGATCCCCACCCGCAGTTGCCCCGAACCGGTGATGAGTTCGAGACCGCCGGCCGAGGCATCGACCACGGTGAGGTCACCGCTGCCGGTGCGGGCGCTCATGTCGTGTGCGACGTCGCCGAGCCGGACGTCGCCGGAACCCGTTTGCACGGTGCCGCCGCCTGCGGCGCCCTCGATCGAGATCACCTCGACCTCCCCGGAACCCGTCTTCACCCGCAACCTGCCCAGCACCGATCCCAGCCACACATCGCCGGAGCCGGTCCGGACGTCGGTCGGGCCGGTGCATCGTTGCGCACGGACCTGTCCCGAGCCGGTCGAGGCGTCGAATCGATCGGCCACGCCGTCCACGGCGATGTCCGCCGAGCCGCTGCGAGCGGTGATCGACGAGCCTGCCGGCGCGTTGACCTGGATCGTCAACGGAACGGTGCGCAGCGGGAAGTCTCGCGGGCTGCGTACGGTGATCCGCTGCCCGGTGAAGTCGATCACTGTGCGGCGGACGGCTTCGGCGGCCAGCGCGCCCGGTGGGGCACTGCCAGCCTGCTCACCTAGCCAGTTCAGCAGGCCGGTGATTCCGGCGGTCCACGGCGGCTGGTTGGTCGGGTCGGCGCGGACCTGTACAGTCACCCCAGGAGTGCCTTCAGCGCTTTTCTCTAGGTGGATGTCCAGCTGGCCGCTGTCGAGTTCGACGAAGACGTCGATCGGTCCCGCACACTCGAAGTCCTGCTTGCGAACCACTGGCACGGTGGTGTCATCGTGCTCCACGATTCCTCCTCAAGAACCCGCTCCTCAAGGACCCAGTTCAGCCCTGGACCCAGCCCTGAACCCGGTTGCGACCGCGGCGGTCATCCCACGCCGAGCGGGGCTGGTTCCACGGCTCGCCGCGCAGCGCACCCGCAACGGCTTGCGAGATCCACGTGTTGAGCGACACACCCTGTTCGGCGGCGGCCCGCTCAGCCTGGTTCTTGACCTGGTCGATCAGCCTCAAGGTCATCCTCCTGATGTCGCCGCTGGCGTCGCTGAAGGCGGTTGCGCCGGGCTCAAAGGGCGGTGGCGGAGTCTCGGGACGCGGCCTGGCGTGGCCGGTGTGGGACGGCGCGCTCACGGCGACCCGCACGTCCCGGCCGTCGAGCCGTACCTCCACCACCCGGTCGTCCAGAGCCGCGGTGACCTCCGCGGCGAGGTCGGACAGCGCATTCATGATCGCCAGACGGGCCGCGGGCTCCAGCGCAACGCTCAGCACGGCCGCAGTGCGCCGGGTCTGCTCATCGCCTGCCGAGGCTGCGGCGGTGAGGTCCTCGCGCAATTGGCTGAGATAAGAGGTCAGATCCATGACGTCAACTATGACGTCATGGATGACGTCGGTCAAGACGTCACTGGTGTCGAAGTAGGCTGCGGGCGCTCGGAGCTGTGTCTGTGTAAGCGGGGTCCGTGTGAGAGGAGTGATACGCCGTGAGCCAACCTGACGGAACCGACCCGGTCGCAGTCGTGCGCACAGTGGAGTTGCGGGTGCAGTTGGTTGCCAAGACCGAGTTCTTCCCGCCCGCCGATGTACCGTGGTCCACCGACGCCGAGGGCGGGCAGGCACTCGCCGAGTTCGCTGGCCGAGCCTGCTACCAATCCTGGCGCAAGCCCAACCCGGCGACTGCCACCAATGCCGGCTACCTCCGGCATATCCTCGAGGTCGGTCACCTCTCGGTGCTTGAGCACGGCACAGCCAGTTTCTACGTCACCGGGGTGTCCCGGTCACTGACCCATGAGCTGATCCGGCACCGACACCTGTCCTACTCGCAGCTGTCCCAGCGCTACGTGCCCGAGCGGAACGCTGCCATGGTTGAGCCACAGGTCATCGCCGATGACCCCGAGCTGCACGCCCGGTTCCACGCGGCGGTTCGAGCCGGTCAGCTGGCCTACAACGACTTGCTGGCCGGGCTGGAGGAGCGCTTCGCCGGCGAGCCCAACGCCACGCAACGCCGTAAGCAGGCCCGTCAGGCGGCTCGCTCGGTGCTGCCCAATGCTACTGAGACCCGTATCGTGGTTACCGGTAATTACCGGGCCTGGCGGCACTTCATTGCGATGCGTGCCACCGAGCATGCCGACGTGGAGATCCGTGCGCTGGCAGTGGAGTTCCTGCGTCAGCTACACAAGGCGGCACCTAACGCGTTCAGCGACTTCGAGATCTCCGTCCTGCCCGACGGTACGGAAATTGCCTCTAGCCCGTTCGTGTCAGAGGGCTGACTCCAGTGAGGGGAGAACGTGATGGGGGACAACACCGTTGCGGCAGGCGAGCGGCGCGCGTTGGGCGATCTGATGGCTCAGGTGGGTCCGGCCGCCCCAACGCTGTGCGGGAGCTGGACGACCCGAGATCTTGCGGCGCATCTCGTGGTCCGGGAAGGCCGGCCAGACGCGGGACCCGGGATCGTGCTGCCGGTGTTGGCCCCATACACCGCTCGGGTGCAGTCGACCATTGCGCAGCGGCCCTGGCCGGAACTTATCGACCTGGTCCGCAGCGGGCCCCCATGGTGGTCGCCGTTGCGCTTGCCCAAGTTGGATTACAAGATCAACACAGTGGAGTTCTTCGTGCACCACGAAGACGTGCGTCGGGCCGTGCAGGGGTGGGAACCGCGGCCGGTCGACTCGCGCCGCGCTGGGGCGTTGTGGGAACTGCTGCGCCGGGGTGCCCGGTTTTTATACCGGAACTCGCCGGTCGGCGTCGTGTTACGCACTCCGGGCGGGTCCGAGCACACCGCCCGGCGCGGTACGCGCTCGGTCACCGTGATCGGATCGCCCGAGGAGCTGACGCTGCATGCTTTCGGTCGCGCCGAGGCGATCGTCGAGATCGAGGGGGACCAGGTGGACGTGGCCGGCATTCAGGGCAGCCGGCGGGGAGTGTAGTGGGCGACCCACCTGGGCTGACGAGGGTTCTGGCGGCGACCGGTAGCGTGCCGCACATGAGTAGTGTGTTGACCTCGACGTCCGGGTCGACCTCCACGTCCGGGCGACCCTTCGGTCGGGTACTCACCGCCATGGTCACCCCCTTCACCGTCCAGGGGCAGCTGGATCTCGATACCGCTCAGAAGCTTGCCCACCAGTTGGTGGAGCGGGGCTGCGACGGGCTGGTAGTCAATGGCACCACCGGCGAGTCGCCGACCACCACTGATACCGAGAAGGCGGATCTGGTGCGGGCGGTGGTACAGGCAGTGGGGGACCGGGCGGTCGTGGTGGCCGGCGCGGGAACCTACAACACGGCACACAGCGTGCAACTGGCCCGGCGGGCTGCCCAGGCCGGTGCGCACGGCCTGCTGGTGGTAACCCCGTACTACTCGCGTCCGCCGCAGGCCGGGCTGGTGGCGCATTTCACCGCGGTCGCCGATGCGACCGATCTACCGGTGATGCTCTACGACATCCCGCCGCGCTCCGTCGTGCCGATCGCCGTCGAGACCCTCTACCGGCTCGCCGAGCATCCGCGGATCGTCGCGGTCAAGGATTCCACGGGGGACCTCGGCAGCGGTGCCGATCTCATCGCCACCACCGACCTGGCTTATTACTGCGGGGACGACGTACTCAACCTGCCGTGGTTGGCGGTGGGTGCGGTGGGTGTCGTCAGCGTGATCGGCAACGTGGTGGCTGACCGGTTGCGGACCATGATCACTGCGTTCGAGAGGGGCGAGGTGGGCGCGGCACGGGACATCCATGCTGGCACCCTCACGCTGATCCGGGCTTTGTCCATGGTCGGCGGAGTGACCTTCGGGAAGGCGGCACTGCGCCTGACCGGGTTCGATGTGGGTGATCCTCGCCTGCCGCAGGTTGCCGCCGACCCCGACCAGGTCACCGCGATCGCCGCCGCTCTGGCTGAGGTCGGGGTCATCGCGTGAGTACCCGCTCTGCTGACGCCCAGCTGCCCGTTCCGAGCGGTGCCCCACCGGCGCTGGTCGACGGTGGCCTGCGCACGGTCGCCCTCGGGGGCATCGGGGAGATCGGCCGCAACATGACTGTCTTCGAGTACGCCGGCCGGCTGCTCGTGGTGGACTGTGGGGTGCTGTTCCCCGAGGACGACGCGCCCGGGGTAGACCTCATCCTGCCCGACTTCCGGGCGATCGAGCACCGGCTGGACGACATTGAGGCGCTGGTGCTCACCCACGGGCATGAGGACCACATCGGAGCGGTGCCGTTCTTGCTCCGGTTACGTCCCGACCTGCCGGTGGTGGGTTCTGAGTTCACTCTCGCGCTGGTCGCCGAGAAGTGCCGCGAACACCACCAGAAGCCACAGCTCAGGCAGGTCAAGGAGGGCTCCCGGCACGGCTGCGGGCCGTTCGACTGCGAGTTCTTCGCGGTGAACCATTCCATCCCCGACGCGCTGGCGGTGGCCATCCGCACCCCGGCCGGGCTGGTGTTGCACACCGGCGACGTCAAGCTTGACCAGCTACCGCTGGACGGGCGGCTAACCGATCTGGCCGGGTTCTCCCGGCTCGGTGATGAGGGGGTGACCCTGCTCCTGATCGATTCCACCAACGCCGAGGTGCCCGGCTTCGTCACCCCGGAGCGAGACATTGGCCCGGTATTGGACTCGGTGATCGGGAAGGCGACCCAGCGGGTCATCGTTGCCTGCTTCGCCAGCCATGTGCACCGCGTGCAGCAGGTGCTGGAGGTGGCCGCCGGGCACGGCCGCAAGGTGGTGCTGGTGGGCAGGTCGATGGTGCGCAACATGGGCGTCGCGGCAGATCTCGGGCTGCTCCGGGTTCCGCCGGGGCTGCTGGTGGACCTTGATGAGGGGCTGGCGATGCCCGAGCACCGGGTGCTGTTCGTTTCCACCGGTTCGCAGGGCGAGCCGTTGTCGGCGCTGACCCGGATGGCTCGCGGTGAGCACCGGCAGATCCGGATCCGCTCTGGGGACACCGTTGTGCTGGCCAGCTCGCTGATCCCTGGCAACGAGACCGCGGTATTCCGGGTGGTCAACGGGCTGACTCGGCTGGGCGCCACAGTGGTGCACCAGGGCACCGCGAAGGTGCACGTGTCCGGGCATGCGCCAGCCGGGGAGCTGTTGTTCCTCTACAACGCGATCCGCCCGCTCAACGTCATGCCGGTACACGGTGAGTGGCGTCACCTACGGGCCAACGCGGCGCTAGCGGTCCGTACCGGGGTGCCGCCGGAGCGGGTGGTGATCGCCGAGGACGGCGTGGTGGTGGATCTGGTGGACGGCCGCGCGGAGATCACTGGACGGGTCGAGGTGGGGCAGGTTTACGTGGACGGGCTGTCGGTCGGTGACGTGGGGGAGTCGACGCTGTCCGACCGGCTGATCCTCGGCGAGGACGGGTTCATCGCGATCACTGTGATGATCGTGTCGACGACCGGCCGGGCAGTGGCGCCGCCGACGATTTCGGGCCGGGGTTTCTCCGACGATCCCAAGGCTCTCGACGGCGTCGTGCCGCTCGTGGAGATGGAGCTGGCCCGCACCGAAGCGGAAGGGATCACCGATACGCACCGGATCGCTCAGGCGGTGCGGCGCGTGGTGGGCCGATGGGTCGCCGACACCTACCGCCGCCGACCCATGATCGTCCCCACCGTGCTCCCCGTCGGCTAAGCAGTTGGCCGCCCTTCAAGTACCACCAACCCCCTCCCGGCTGCTCTTTTCGACTACCAACCTCGCCCGAACCAGCGGCTGTGAGCTTGCGCGGAACCACAATCGGGAGCAACTACAACCACGGCATGATCATTGCGGCTGCCTGGTCTGGTCTGGTGGCGCAGGAGTATCCCGGGGTGGGCGCCACGGGCTGGGGCGGCACTGGGGGCGGGCCAGGTCACTGTGGTGCGGCAAGTCAGGTTGGTTGGTCCGCAGCGGCACCAGCCCCGAAGTAATCGCGATCATGATTCTGGCGTGCGCCCGCATCGCGTCACCCGGCCGTCCTTGATGCAGCCCGGATAAGTCGACCGGAGCGCCGATGTGCACCCGGAAGCGGATCCGCTGGGAGGGGCGTACCGCGCGCAGCCACACTCTGGTCAACCGCACCATGCCGGGCACACTGCGTACCGGCGGGGTGCCCGCCGGGATCACCTCTTGCGCTCCCCATTGGGCCAGCGGCAGCACTGGCAGCTCGGTTGCCAGTGCCAGCCGGGCCAGCCCCGTCTGGCCGCGGTCCGGCCACAAGTCGGGGTCGGTACTGATCCGGCCCTCGGGGTAGATCAACACCGGTCGGTCGGATTCGAGTTGGGGCAGCAGCGCCGTCCCTCGCACCGCGCAGCCGGCGGCGAGTGGATCGACCCGCAGGTGCCCAGCCCGCCGCAGCAGCCCACCGATCAGCGGGGTGTCGAACAGCCCACCGTTGACGACGAACCGGGGTGCAACACCGATCCGGTGGCACGCTGCCAGCAGCACGGCCGTGTCGAATACGCCGATGTGGTTGGCAGCGAGCAGCAACGGACGACCCCGCAGCGACTCGGGCAGCGCACCGGACACGTCGAGGCTGCCGGTCAAGGTGGTGACCAGGCGGCCGGCCACAGTCAGCAGCCAAGCCGCGAGTGGGACACGTGGCCTTGCCGTGCTCCGGCGTGTCGCGAACGCCGTGACCCCCTTCCAAGCGACCATGACCAAGCAGCATGACATGCCCCGGGGAGGGACGACTACGAAGACGATGAACCGGCGGTCTCAGAATTCTCGGAGTAAGGGCCCGGCCAGCAGGCCGCGCTCACGGTCCAGCACGCAGCGACCGGTCCGGCGTGCGGTGCCTATCAGGGGCACCAAGAGAGGCACTAGCCGGAGCCGGGTCCTGGGCCGAGGCATGGCGGGTGTGTGGTCCCTGCTTGCGCGGGGTGCTGGTGGGCTCGTCAGGGCGTTGGGCCGGACCCGTGAGCTCGAGCCCGCGCATCGCCGTGATGGCCTGGCGCTCGGTCTGGTGGCGCTCGCCGTGGTCACCGCTGCGGCGGTGTGGTGGACTGCTGGGGGGCCGATCGGTGCGGGTGTGCAGCACGCCTTGCGGGCCATGTTCGGTACCGCGTCGCTGGCGTTGCCGGTGGTGTTCGCCGGGGTCGCGGTGGTTTTGATGTGCACCGAGGGCGACCCGACGACCCGGACCCGTCGCACTGTCGGCACCCTGCTGCTGACGTTGGGGTCGATCGGCCTCTGGCACTTGGCGCTAGGAGCACCCGCCGATGCGGTGGGACGGTCGCACGCTGCTGGTGCCGTCGGGTTCTTGGTGGCCGATCCCTTGGTCGACGGGTTCACCGCCTGGGTGGCGGCACCCTTGTTGGCCTTGCTGGCTGGCTACGGGCTGCTGGTGTTGACCGGGACCGCTGTCCGCGCGGTGCCCGACCGGATCCGCGGGCTGTGTGGGGTGCCACCGCTTCAGGCCCAGGTCACTGAGTCCGATACCGATGCAACGGTGACCGGTGACGATCCCGCCGCCACCCGGCTGCGGCGGCCCGCCCGGCGCCGCCAGGCCGCGCAGACCCGCGCCGAGGAACAGCCCCCAGCCGAGGTGCCGGCGCAACCCGCGGTTGCGGTCAAGCCCACCCCGGTGCCCGTCGAGGCGTCGAGCGGCAAGCCCAACCCGCAACCTTCCCCGCAGCGGACGGTCGAGGGCGACTACCAGCTGCCGCCACCCGATCTGCTACTTAAAGGCGATCCACCAAAGGCCCGTAGCAAGGCCAACGACTCGATGATTGAGGCCATCAACGGGGTGCTCGATCAGTTCTCGGTAGACGCTCAGGTCACGGGGTTCACCCGGGGCCCGACCGTGACTCGCTACGAGGTGGAGGTGGGACCCGGGGTCAAGGTGGAGAAGATCACTCAGCTGACCCGCAACATCGCCTATGCGGTGGCCACCGACAACCTGCGGCTGCTGGCTCCGATCCCGGGTAAGTCCGCAGTCGGTATCGAGGTGCCCAACAGTGACCGGGAGATGGTGCGGCTGGGTGATGTGTTGGGCTCATCGGCGTCGCGTGGCGACCAGCATCCCATGGTGATCGGGCTGGGCAAGGACATCGAGGGTCACTTCGTCACCGCGAACCTGACCAAGATGCCGCACCTGTTGGTGGCCGGCTCCACCGGTTCCGGCAAGTCGAGCTTCGTGAACTCGATGCTCGTCTCGTTGCTGGCCCGAGCCACCCCCGACGAGGTCCGGATGATCCTCATCGACCCGAAAATGGTGGAGCTCACCCCCTACGAGGGCATCCCGCACCTGATCACACCCATCATCACGCAGCCGAAGAAAGCAGCTGCGGCGCTGGCCTGGCTGGTGGACGAGATGGAACAGCGCTACCAGGACATGCAGGCCAGCCGGGTGCGCCACATCGACGATTTCAACGCGAAGGTGCGTTCCGGCGAGATCCAGGCGCCACCGGGCTCGCAGCGGGAGTACCGCCCCTACCCGTACATCATGGCAATCGTCGATGAGCTGGCTGATCTGATGATGACCGCTCCGCGGGACGTCGAGGACGCCGTTGTCCGGATCACCCAGAAGGCTCGGGCAGCCGGGATCCACTTGGTGCTGGCCACTCAGCGACCCAGCGTCGATGTGGTCACCGGACTGATCAAAACCAATGTGCCGTCCCGACTGGCCTTCGCGACCTCCTCGCTGACCGACAGCCGGGTGATCCTGGACCAACCCGGGGCGGAGAAGTTGATCGGTATGGGCGACGGGCTCTACCTGCCGATGGGCGCCTCCAAGCCGGTGCGCATCCAGGGTGCGTACGTTGGTGACGACGAGATCTCCAAGATCGTTAGCTACGCCCGGGAACAGGCCACCGCGCAGTACACCGACGGGGTCACCACCGCCAAGGCGGGTGAGCAGCGCGAGATCGATCCGGATATCGGTGACGATCTCGATGTGTTATTGCAGGCCGCCGAGCTCGTGGTGACCAGCCAGTTCGGCTCGACCTCCATGCTGCAGCGCAAGCTGCGGGTCGGCTTCGCTAAGGCGGGGCGGTTGATGGACCTGCTGGAGAGCCGGGGTGTGGTCGGTCCCTCGGAGGGATCGAAGGCCCGCGACGTGCTGGCTAAGCCCGAGGAGCTTGACGGGCTGCTGTACTCGATCCGCGGCGGCGATCCTACCGGCGGTGATGCGGACTGATCGGGTCACAGCTCCAGCAGCATGCGGGTATTGCCCAAAGTGTTGGGCTTGACGTAGGGCAAGTCCAGGAACTCTGCGACACCTTCGTCGTGTGAGCGGCGTATCTCGTCGTAGATCTCAGCGGTCACCGGAGCCCCTTCGATGACCCGGAAGCCGTGCCGGGAGAAGAAGCATTCCTCGAAGGTCAGCACGAACAGGCGACGCAGCCCCAGCTCCCGCCCATGCTCGATCAGCCGGGTGACCAGCGCGTATCCCACCCCCTGGCCCACGGCGTCCGGACGCACCGCCAGGGTGCGGATCTCGGCCAGGTCCTCCCAGAGCACGTGCAGCGCGCCGCAGCCGAGTATCGATCCGTCCCGTTCGGCCACCCAGAACTCCTGGACGTCCTCATACAGCGTGACGAGCTGTTTGGCCAGCAGCACCACACCGACGTAGCAATCCACCAGGTTCTTGATCCTGCGGACGTCCCCGACCCTCGCCCGACGTACAGAGATCGAGGAAGGCACGTCCAAGAACCTATCGGAGAGCGACGCCGCGACCTGGACGCGCTGGAACAGCGACAAGTCAGCGGCCATGTCGCTGTCCACGGTGGGTGAGGTTTCTGGATTGGATACTGATTATGTCCGGAAGAATCGGAGCGCCTCCTTGAGCCGCTGTACCGTCTCCGGCGTGAGCACTACCTTGAGGGACACCCGCTGATGAGCACCGAACACCTGACCGTCGATCGCCAGCGTCGTCGTCTCCCGACCCTCGGCGAGGTCAGGGTTGAACACGTGGCTGTCGCTCATCCGGACGTCGGCATCGACGACGAGTCCGTAGCCGGCCAACTCGTCGCCCATGAGGATGCGGCCCTCCGACATGGTGGAGCCGGCCCCCTTCAACCGGCGTCCTGGCACCCACAGCCACGGTTCACCCTGGTCGATTCGCTGCCGGTGGATGGCACACACCGGTGCCGGAGGCGTGTCTGTAGTGATACTCACGTCGTGATTCGGGTTGCTTCGATGACGGTGCAGTGGATTACCATGCACGACGGTGGTTGCATGGCTGTCAAGTGTATTTAGGCGCCGCGGTGAGCGCTCTCCATCGGTAGCTCCGGCACCATCGACGCCGGGCGAACGGTGGAGTGATGGAGCCCGTGGGAGAGAGTCTGCTGGAGCGCGAACCCGTTCTGGATGCGCTGTGGACGGTGGTCGCCGAGGCGGCGGCTGGACATGGGTCAACGGTGCTGCTGACCGGTGAGGCCGGAATCGGCAAGACGAGCGTGATCCGCGCATTTCGCGCCGGGCTGGACCGGCGGGTGAGAGTGCTCGCTGGGGCGTGCGACGACCTGTTGGCACCGCGCACCCTGGGTCCATTGCGCGATGCCGCGCGCGGCAGCTGCGGGCCGCTGGAACGCGCGCTGGCCGGGCAGCAACCGGGGGACACGGTCTTCGGCGCAATCGTGGAGGAGCTCACCGGCGCGGCACCGACCGTCCTCGTCGTGGAGGACGTCCACTGGGCCGACGACGCCACCGTCGACGTTCTGCGCTATCTCGCCCGCCGGCTCGACGGTCTCCGGGCGGTTCTGCTCCTCAGCTTTCGCGACGACACTGTGGACGCGGTACACCCATTCCAGCAGCTGCTCGGCGCGCTCGCCGGCGTGCCGGTGCACCGCCTTGCGCTGCTCCCGCTGTCGGAGGCTGCGGTCGGCACGTTATGCGCTGGGACCGATCGGGACACCGCAGCGGTGTATGGGCTGACCGGTGGCAACCCGTTCTACGTCATCGAGGCGCTCGCCGCGCCACCGGATGCGGTCCCCTCGACCATCACCGACACCGTGCTGGCCCGGCTGTGCAGGCTCAGCCCGGACTGCCGATCGGCTCTGGAGCAGCTCTCCATCGCACACACCCAGGTGAGTGTCGAGCTGGTCGAGGAGCTGCTGGGCGACCCGCTCGATGTGCTCGCCGAGGCGGAGGAGCGGGGGATCATCGAGGTCGGCGTCGACGGTATCGCTTTCCGGCACGAGCTCGCCCGCCGCGCGGTCGAGCACAGCCTGCCGACGATCCGGCGCCGGGCGCTGAACCGTCAGATGCTCCGGGCGCTGCGTGCACTGGACCGGGACCAGTTGGACCTGGCTCGGATGGTTCACCACGCCGTCGCCGCGGCGGACGCCGCGACTGTGGTCGAGTACGCCCCGCGAGCCGGGCTGGAGGCGGTCCGCGCCGGCTCGCACCGGCAGGCGCTCGCGCATTACGAGGCTGCGCTTCGGCACGCCGACCTGCTCGGGGCGCGGCAGCGGGCACAGATCTTGGACGCTTACGCGTGGGAGCTCTACAATGCGCACCGATTCGCGGACGCGGTGGCGGCCGGGCACGAGGCGGTGCTCCACTACCGGGAGCTCAACGATCCGGTGGCGCTCGGTGAGACGCTGCTGCGCCTGTCGCGGCACATGTTCATGACCGGTGGCACGGACGAAGCTGAGCAGGTCGTGGACCGCGCCGTGGAGGTGCTCACGCCCGCCGGATGCCCGCAGGCACTCGCGCAGGCGTCGGTCTACCGTGGCGCGATCCTCGCGCTGACCGACCGGTCCGAGGACGCGGTGACCATCTTGGAGCAGGCACGAGATCGCGCCACCGAGCTGGATCGTCCCGATCTGGTCGCCGTCTGCCTCAACTATCTCGGGGTGGCGCGTGCCGACCTCGGAGATCCGGGCGCGCTGGGGCACCTCCGGGAGAGCCTGGCGATGGCTAGGAGAGAGGGGTTCCACGAGTATGCTGGCCGGGCGCACACGAATCTCTGTGCGATCCTCTATCTACTTGGCCGATACGACGAGCTTGCCGAATGCCTCGACGCCGGTCTGACGTTCACCAGGGAACGCGGCCTTTGGTGGCACGCCTACAACATGGAGATCCAGCGCTGCTGGCTGTTACTTCGCCAGGGTGCGTGGTCAGCCGCCGAGCACAGCCTGCGCGAGCTCGTCGACGGCACTGAGGACCCGGGGATGTTCTACGTCCACAGTGTTTCCGCGCTGGGCCGGCTGCTCGCTCGCCGGGGCCAGCCGGAAGCCGAAAAGCTGCTCACTGCCGCCTGGGAACGTGCCGTGGCGCAGCGGTCGCCGCTGTGTATGGCCCACGCCGGTATCGCGCTGGTCGAGTGGGCATGGCTGACCGGCCGTACGGAGCACGCTCGGACCGTCCGCGATGCGTTGCTTGCCCGTACGCAACGGCCCGGTGCGGCGGCGCTTCGCGGTGAGCTGCTGCGGTACCTGGCCCGGGCCGGTCTCGGTGGCCCGGAATCCAGTACGGACTTCAGCATGGACTTCGTGGGCGCTCCGCAGGCGTACGCCGCCGGCTTGCGCGGTGACTGGCGAGCTGCGGCGCGCGAGTGGGGACGTATCGGCGATCCCTACGAGCGGGCACTGGAGCTGGCCGAATCAGGTGAGCCGGAAGCGTCGCTTGAGGCGCTGCGGGTACTCGACGGGCTTGGCGCGTCGGCGGTCGCGGGTCTGGTCCGGCGACGGCTTCAGGACATGGGTATCCGGCGGGTGCCCCGCGGACCGCAGCCGGCTACCCGGGCGAACCCGGCCGGGCTGACCGCGCGGCAGGTCGACGTGCTCGCGCTGATCCAGCAGCGGATGACCAACGAGGAGATCGCGCAGCGGCTGGTGCTCTCGGTGCGCACGGTCGAGCACCACGTCTCGGCAATCCTGGCGAAGCTGGGGGCGCAGTCGCGTACCGAGGCCGCGGCGACCATGGGGGCCAAGATAGGTGGCTGGGCGGCCGACATGGGTGGCCGGCTCCGATGCGGTGGCCCAGCATCGCTCCTAACACTGGCTGTATGACATCGAACGATCCGTCCCTGGGTTGCCACGACGCCGACGTCGCCTTCTTCGACATCCTCGACCCGGCATTCCGGGTCGATTCGCCCGAGGTCAGGGCCGCGGCCGACGCC
>DATEMN010000320.1:0-3753 GCA_035275565.1 Pseudonocardiaceae bacterium
CTCGGTGATCTGTGCGTCGAACTCACGTTCCATTCCTGCAATCTTCATCCGCCAGTGCGTCATGTCCGGCCCCAACTGGCGGATGTCCTCAACGCCCTCCATGAACTGTGGATAGGACTCGAATTGGGTCCACTGGTCGTACACGACACGGATCGGGACGTTGACGTCGATCGATTCGGTGATAGTGCTCATCGTTACCGTGAAATCCTTTCTGCTGGCTGGCCGGTCTCTGACACCGTGCTGGGGCTGACATTGTGCTGGGGTACGAGGTCACGGGTGCCCGGTGCGGGGCGGACCCAAACGTTGCACCGCTTCGGCGAGGGTGGCGGCGCGCGTCACGGCCGCAGGCAGTTCGCGGTCTTCCCAGCCGGGGCCGCCGACCACGATGCGGGCTGGCGGGCGCTGCCGGGGGATGGATGCCAGATCCGCCTGGTGCGCGGTCTGCGTGAGCTGAGACCAGAGGAACACCGCGGACGGCTTGATCCGGCGGACCGCCGAGGTCAGGGCGGGCGTGGGAACCGAAGGACCCAGGACGCGGCTCGGTTGCCGTACCTCGGCGAGTGCCGCGGCCAGCGCATGCAGCGGCAGGCCGTGCTGCTCGCCGTCGGGGCAGCCCAGCAGCACCGGAGCGGAGTGATTCCAGCGACGGCGACAGGCGGTGATCGCTGACAGCTCGAGGCGAACACGTTCCGTGAACAGGTGCTCGACGTCGATGCACTCCGCGGTCCGGGCGTAACGGGCGCCGATGCTGCGCAGGACGGGAACGATGAGCTCATCCCAGGTCGCGATGACGCCGTGCTGGCGGAGTGCGTTAACCAGGATGTCCGCGATGGCGTCGTCGTCTAGGGCCATGGCCGCGCCCGCCAGGCGCTGGAGTTCCGGCTTGGCACGGTCGACGGCGAGCACTCGGCCCCCACCGCGCCGGCGGACCGTTTCCCTGGCGTCAGACGAGGCTGGCGGCGGCTCAGGCCGCAGACCATGCGATATCTGCGCAGCCTGGGCTACCGGCACTCCCACCAGCACCAACTGTCGCATGCGTTCCAGGCGGGCCACATCCGCGGGGCTGTAGCGGCTGTGACCGCCCGCTGTCCTGATCGTCGAGCGGACCCCGTACCGGCACTGCCAGACGCGCAAAGTGGCCGGCGCGATGCCCAACCGCTGGGCTACCCAGCCGGCTGTACGAAGGGGCGCGTCAGGACCGAGGTTTGTGGTGCCCTCACCGGTCACAGGCTGTGTATCGCTCATCGGTAACGCCCGAGATTCGACCACGCACGGTAATTTTCCATCATAAATCATACCACGTCGTAACCGTTTCAACTCTACGACGATTTATGTCGCTTGCCCTGATCGTCCCAGACATTTCTTGATTTCTAAGGTCGTTTCGATGTGGTGACGCAGAGTCGGAGTATCAAATATTCGTTTCAACTGGCGAAGACTTCGATGGTGTTGCATCCTTGGGCCACGCCGGTCGCCAGGCTCGAGGTTGGGAGCAAAGCCGTGAGTGGAATGACGACGTCGTCGGGAGCGGGCCGATGTGCCCCGCCTCGAGGAACTCTTGACGGGCGCTATCACCGGGTGACCGGGTGACTGCCATCCGGGTGGGGGCCGCTGTGATCGGTCTCGGGGGTGCTGTCGCGACTACGGCTGTGGCCGGTATCGAGCAGCTCAAATTGGGTATGCCTGGCAGTGCGGGGCTGCCGTTGGCCCACCGTGACGACCTAGTGGCCTACGAGTCGCTGGTCTTCGGTGGGTGGGACCTCAATGCCGACGATCTCGCCAAGGCAGCGCATGTGCACCGCGTCCTGGAGCCGGCGCAGATCGAGGCGGTTGGGACTCCCCTGCAACAGATCGAGCCGTGGCCCGCGATCGCTGACCCTGCGTACTGCCGCAACGCCGCTGGCGCGAACGTGGTGGCCGTCGGGCCGTTGCGGGAGCGGGTCGCGTACGTCCAGTCCGACCTGCGGCGGTTCCGTGCGGCGCATCGGCTCGACGTTGTCGTAGTGGTCAACCTGGCCTCGACCGAGGCGTGGCCGGACCGCACCTCGGTGGTGCTCGCTGATCTCGACTCCTTCGAGAAGGGTCTTGACACGGATGACTCGGTGATCACCCCAGGTATGATCTACGCCTACGCCGCCATCATCGAGGGCTGCCCCTATGTCAACTTCACCCCGAGTCTGGGCGCCGACGTGCCCGCCTTGCTTTCGCTGGCCGAGCGCGAGCGTGTACCGGTGGCGGGTAAGGACGGCAAGACCGGTCAGACGCTGATCAAGACTGTGCTCGCGCCGGCGTTTCGCTCGCGGGCATTAAAGGTCGACGGCTGGTATTCGACGAACATCCTCGGCAACCGCGACGGCCACGTCCTCGACGACCCGTCCTCGCTGGCCAGCAAGCTCGACACTAAGGCCTCGGTGCTCAACTCGATCCTCGGCTACGACGTTGAGGACCACATCGTGCGGATCGACTACTACCGGCCGCGCGGCGACGCCAAGGAGGCGTGGGACAACGTCGACCTGATCGGGTTCCTCGGCCAGCGGATGCAGCTCAAGGTCGACTTCCTGTGCCGGGACTCGATCCTGGCCGCTCCGCTCGTTCTGGAACTCGTGCGGCTACTCGCCGAGGCACACCGGCGCGGCGAGGGCGGCGCCCAGGAGCAGCTGGGTTACTTCTTCAAGGCGCCAATCACACGCAGCGGGACCGTGCCGGAGCACGCCCTGCACGCCCAGGAACGGGTCTTGCTCGACTGGCTGGACGGCACCGGATGACCGCGGTCATACCCGTAGTGGCGGGGGTTCGGCTCGCTGCGGTTGCGGGGATGTTTCGCGAGCTCGGCGACCTCAAACGGGTGCGGGTGGCGAACGCGGCCGGCTCGGTGGCGCAGCGGTCCTTCGTCCGGGGGTGGGCGGCATTGGTGGCTGGGGCAGATCCGGGCCGGGTCGCCGGGGCGCAATGCGCGGCCGCATTGGCTGGCACCCGCCTGGCGGGGGTGGACGCCGCGGTGCTGCTGGCTGCCGGACTCCAACCGGGCGAGGTCACGCAGGTGCTCGGGCGCGCGGTGGACGAGGTGGCCGGCGGGCTGCACCTGACCGTGGCCGCCCGGGCGCATGCCGCACTGGCCGGCCTCGTGGCCGAAGCTACCGAGCGCCCGACGTGCGACCAGCTCCGCGACGTGGACGGGCTCCCGTGGTTTGTCGGGGCGTTGTGTCGACAGCCGCGGGCGGGCGCGACCGCTCCCGGAAAGCCGCGGCTGATCGTCGAGCCGCCGGAGAACCACGCCGAGCATTGCTGGGCGGTGGCGGTCTACGGCGCGCTGCTGGCCGACGACCTGGGCGCGGATCCAGGAGAGGTGTTACTGCTCGGGCTCGCCCACCACCTGCACAACGCGGTACTGCCCGACGCGGGGTTCGCCGGCGACACCCTGCTCGGCGAGCACCTCGACGCCGTACAGCACCGCCTCACCGAGCGGGAGCTGGCAACCCTGCCGGTTGCCCTCGCCGAGCGCGTGCGCGCTCTGCTTGAGCTGCGGGCTGACGCCGACACCCCGGTCGGGCGGGCGTTTCACGCCGCCGATGTGCTCGACCGGGTGCTGCAGGTGCATCACCACGCCCGCGCCGCGGGGTTCACCGCCGAGCAGGCGCTGGTCGACCTGGAGCTTGTGCACGCCGGACCGGTCACCGACTACCAGCACGCGGTCCTGGCCGCGGCGGGCCTGTGACCGCGCTGGTGCGTACCGACGCGGCCCGTGCGACGGCCGTA
>DATEMN010000321.1:0-4283 GCA_035275565.1 Pseudonocardiaceae bacterium
AGCAACTCGTCGCCCACCTGCAGGAGTTGATCGCCGACACGGACAAGCTCAGCGAATTCAAACGCGGCGAGGTGCGCGGGAAGATCGCCGGCAAGCCCGGGCTGAACCGCTACCTGCGCGCCACCCCCGCCGGCAAGCTCCGTGTCGACCAGGCCAGGATCAAGGCCGAGGAAAACCTCGACGGCAAGTACCTCCTGCGCTGCTCGGACCCCCACCTCAACGCCGAGGACATCGCCCTGGGCTACAAACAACTCCTGGAAGTCGAACGCGGCTGGCGCGACATGAAACAGATCATCGACCTCCGACCGGTCTACCACCGACTCGAAGAACGCATCCGCGCCCACGTCGTGCTGTGCTGGCTCGCCCTCCTACTCATCCGCCTCATCGAGACCCGATCCGGCACGACCTGGCCCCAAGCCCGCCGCGACCTCCAACGCCTCCACGTCGGAACATTCACCGGCCCCACCGGCACGTTCCAACAGGTCACCAACCTGACCAAACCCCAACAAGACCTGCTCGCCAAGCTCGGCATCCCTCACCCCAAGCACGTCCTCGACCTTCAACCCGCACCCCACTGACCAGCCGAAACGCCACCGCCTAGAGAAACGCCCTCCAGGCGGTCCCACCCACGCCCACCCAGGTCAGAACCAAGATTCGGCCCTCCAGGCCACCGAATTACGTCGAACACGGGGCCCGGTCAGCGGCGTCAGCGGGTCGGGCTCGGGCTCGGGGACCGGCAGGTCGGCGGGGACTGTCAAGTTTTCGGTGTAACTGGATCTTGTTTGGGTTACTTGCGGTCTGTGGTCAGGCGTCCTTCGAAGGTGAGCTCGAAGGCGTTGAGAGCGGGTTTCCAGCGGGTGATCCAGCGTCGCTGGCCGGTCCCGGTCGGGTCGAGTGCCATCAGCGCAAGGTAGATGCATTTGAGGGCGGCCTGCTCGTTCGGGAAGTGTCCACGAGCGCGGACGGCCCGGCGGATGCGGGCGTTGACCGACTCGATCGCGTTGGTCGAGCACGCCACTGTGCGGATCTCGGTGTCGAAGGCCAGGAACGGCACGAACTCCGCCGTGCGACACGAGGTCGCACATTTCAAGTGGTTGCGTCGACGGGAGGCTGTGATGACGGTGATGTAGCCCAGGTCCGTGCTCGGTGGCCTGTTTCCGCCCCGGCGTGCGTCGCGGGTGACCGTGGGGTGCGAAGCCCGGGGTTCAAGCCGAAGGGTCCTCGTTCCATCCGGGGTCCACGGGTGAGGGAAAGACCGGGCGGGTGAACGCAAGTGAACCCTCGATGTTGCCTCGTCATCGTTGAGGCCCGCAGGTGGGATGCGGTAGCGGGCCGAGTAGGGCTGGCCGCTGGAAAGCGGCAGGCGCCGGTGGAGAGAGAGCGATCCAGCCGGGAGAGCACCGCCGCCCCGGGGTCGAGAGGGCACCCAATCCGGTCGCGTCTTGGATGTGCGGAACGTGGCAATCCCGTTGAGGGCCGGCGCTTGTCGCCGGTGAGCTGACCGTGAGGAAGGTCGATGTCCCCAGCGGGCGAAGGATGACCCGAGAAGCGAATGCCGGCGGTCGAAAGACACCGGGAAACCACGACGTGATGACCGGGCTCCCGCTGGTCGTCGTGGATAACCGGCCGGATAGAGGCGGCTGCCTCGGCTCGAAAGGGCGCTGACGCGGGTCGGGTGAACCTGTGAAGGTGACGATGACGACTGCGCTGGAACCGACGGGCAAGTTGGACGCTGCGGCCATGGTCGCGGTGAACGGACCGGAGGACGGCCTGCTCGACTGGGACTCGATCGATTGGGACACAGCCGAGAAGGAAGTACGGCGTCTGCGGCAGCGGATCTTCACGGCGTCGCGGAACGGGGACCTGCGTAAGGTCCGCAATCTGCAACGGTTGATGCTGCGGTGCCGGTCCAACGCCCTGGTGGCGGTGCGGCGGGTCGCGCAGCAGAACACCGGTCGCAACACGGCCGGTGTCGACGGCGTGGTGGCGTTGTGGCCCGAGGCGAGAATCGAATTGGCCCGCTGGATTCAGCAGCGGTCCTCGTCGTGGGTTGCGATGCCGGTGCGCCGGGTGTTCATCCCGAAGGCAGGGGGCAAACGGCGCCCGCTCGGCATTCCGGTGATCGCTGACCGTGCGTTGCAGGCGGTTGTGCTCAACGCGCTGGAGCCGGAGTGGGAGGCTCGGTTCGAGCCGAGATCCTATGGATTCCGGCCGGGTCGCGGCTGCCACGACTCGATCGAGGCGATCTTCGCCACCGGCAAGGGCCCGAGGTCCAAGCGTGTTTGGGTCCTCGACGCGGACCTGGCAGCGGCGTTCGACCGCATCGATCATCAGGCGCTCCTCGACCGGCTCGGACGGTTCCCCGCGCGGGAACACGTCCGCCGCTGGTTGAAGGCGGGGGTGATCGACCGCGGCCGGTTCGCCCCGACCGAGGAGGGCACCCCGCAGGGCGGGGTGATCAGTCCGTTGCTCATGAACGTCGCTCTGCACGGGATGGAGCACGCCGCCGGGGTGCGCTATCTGACCGGCACCCATGTCGGTCACAGCACGCCCGGAAGCCCGGTGGTGGTGAGATACGCCGACGACCTGGTCGCCTTGTGCTCCTCGCGGGAACAGGCCGAGCAGGTCAAGGCGCGGCTGGCTGGCTGACTGGCTGGCGCCGAGAGGGCTGGCCTTCAACGAGGACAAGACACGCATCGTGCACCTCGGCGAAGGTTTCGACTTCCTTGGATTCCACGTCCGCCGGTATGCGAACGGCAAGCTGATCATCAAACCGAGCAAGGCGGCCGTGAAGCGGTTCCGGCGTCGGCTGCGCACCGAGATGCGCGATCTGCGGGGCGGTAACGCCGCGATGGTCATCTCGCGTCTCAACCCGATCCTTCGGGGGTGGGCGGCCTACTACCGGACGGTGGTCTCCAAACACACGTTCACCACGATCGACAGTTACCTGTGGTGGCTGACGTTCAAGTGGGCGGTGCGCGGCCACCGGAACAAGTCGAAGAAGTGGGTGACCGCCCGCTACTACGGTGCGTTCAATAAGACCAGGTCCGACCGGTGGGTGTTCGGCGACCGCGACAGCGGCGCCTACCTCACCAAGACGGCCTGGACGAAGATCGTCCGGCACCAGATGGTCGACGGGTTCGCCTCTCCGGACGATCCCGACCGAACCGGCTACTGGGCGGCCCGCAAGCGGCGCAGGAAACCACCCATCGACCGGTGGGGACTGATCCAGCTGGAACGTCAACGCGGACGCTGTCCGCTCTGCCACCAGCTGCTCCTGCACGCTGACCACGAACCGCAGTCTCCCGATGAGTGGGAACAGTGGATCACCGTGGTCCGGTCGGCGATCCGCCGTCAGGCGATAACCGCCGACCGGCAGGCCGTGACACCGAACGGTCCGCTCGCTTCACGCCTCGTGCACACTCACTGCGCCCGCAAGGCCGCGCGGCGCAACGAACGCGCACGACACCCCGTTGCCGAACCCCACGGCACCCCTGGGTTTGCTTGAGCCGGATGCGGGGACGACTCGCACGTCCGGTTCTTAGGGGGCTCCGGCGCGGCAACGCGCCGGAGCTACCCGCCCAGGCGTTCTCCCACAACCTGACGATCGCCGGGTAGCGGCTGCCCCAGGCCTCAGCGAATTCCAGGAACCGTTCGGTCGCGGCGGCCTCGGTCGCTGCGGTGTAGACCGGCTTCAGCGCCTTGGCGATCGCGTCCCAGTGCTGCCGGGAGGCGTACTTGAACGAGTTGCGCAGCAGGTGCACCACGCAGGTCTGCACCACGGTCTGCGGCCATACGGTGTTGATCGCGTCGGGCAGGCCGGTGAGGCCGTCGCAGACGGCCATCAGGACGTCCTCGACACCGCGGTTCTTCAGCTCGGTGCACACACCGAACCAGAACTTGGCGCCCTCCCCGCCGTCACCGGCCCACAACCCGAGGATGTCGCGGGTGCCGTCGACAGTGACGGCGAGCGCCACGTAGATGGGACGGTTGGCGACCTTCCCGTCACGGATCTTCACGTTGATTGTCGTGACACCGCGGTGCCGACCGGGCGCGGTCGACGGTGACCACCGCACAGCGGCCATCTTCTACAGGTGTCCATCATTGCTGTCGGCGACGCCTGAAAACTGGCTCTGGCACGAAGTTCGGATGCTGTTTGTGATCTTGGCAGGTTGATCAGTTTGCAGCGCGTCGTTGCCGGGGGCGGAGGGGCCTCGATGTTGGGATAGCACGATGTCGATGGGTCGCGGTTCGGGTTCGGGTTCGGGTGTTCCGGTGGAGAC
>DATEMN010000322.1:0-8308 GCA_035275565.1 Pseudonocardiaceae bacterium
TCATACCGTAAACCTGCGGCTGCTCACCTGACGAGCCTACCGGCTATCGCAGCCCCGAAGCTCTGATTACCCATTGCAGACCTCACCCGCGACGGCCTCTGCCCACCACTACCCGGACGATCATGAAAATCCACCCATAAGAACCTCAGCAGTGATATGGCTACAGCAAGGCGGGATCAAGCAAGGCGCGACTACGCCACCGCGGTGGGAGTCATGACCTCGGCAATCACGTGCCCTGCTGAGTCCCAACCCGCTCACGCGGTCCCTTTGACCAATGCGCGGATCTCACCGTCGCACAGACCGTAGTAGACGTAGGTAAGCAGCTTACGAGCCGCAGCGACCACGCCGATATTGTATCCCCGATTGGTGTTGATCCGGCTCGGTCGGCTAGGGACCCTTGGTCCCTAGGAAACATGCTCGCAGTCTCTGGAGATCACGTCCTCAGGCCCCACTCCGTTGACGGTGTCGTCTCCAGAATCACAACTGACCACGTCACGCGCGCTGTCATTCTCCAGGTTGATAGTGTCGTTACCGGCGCCGCCTACAATGTTGTCTTTGTCGGCACCCGCCGTGATCATGTCGCTACCGGCCCCACCATTGATGGTGTCCGCGCCGGAGCCTCCCCTGATCGTATCGTCGCCAGCCCACCAAGGATGAGGTCGTCGCTGCCGCCTCCGGCGATGAAGTCGTTCCCGGCACCGCCGTCGATGGCGTCGTTCCCGGCACCGCCATTGATGGTGTCGTTCCCGGCAGCGCCGCCGTTGATGGTGTCGTTCCCGGCGCCGCCGTTGATAAAGTCATTGCCGGGAGTGCCGGCGATGAAGTCATTACCGGAAGTGCCGTTGATGAAGGTCGGCGACGGCGACGGCGACGGCGTCGGTGACGGCGTCGGCGTCGGTGACGGGGTGGGGGCGGTCCAGGTGATAGTGATCTGTCCGTTGCCGCCGTTGATGGTGCCGGCGTTGACGCCCGTGGTCAGGGTCGGGGAAGTAACGGCCGCTGAGGCGAAGGCACTGCCACCTGCTCCGCCGCCACCGGCGCCACCGCCACCGCCGAATGTGCCGCCGCCGCCGGAGCCGCCGCCCCCACCGAAGTACCCGCCGCCTGCGCCGCCGCCCGCGCCGCCGCCCGAGGTTGTGGCATTCGGGTCCTGGCAGGGCGGAGTGTGGGTGCCGTTGCAAGGCAGATTCCCAACTCCCCCAACGCCTCCCGCGCCGAAGCTGCCATTGGCGCCATCACCACCGAAACGCGGATCGTCGGGCTCGGCGGAAGGCGGAGTGGCGTGCCGCCCGGCGTTGAGCCCTCCGATGCCACCCGCGGACTGGGTCCCGCCGGTGCCCGAGAATCCACGGTTGCCACCGTCGACGGTTGCACCACCGTCGGCGCCGGTGGTGCCGCCACCATCACCGCCAGCACCTCCGAGCGCGTTGCCCTGGCCGCCGGTGCCTCCGCCGCCGCCCGCGCCGACCAAGACACGGGTCGACAGATCGCAGTTCAGCGCCGCGCAGCCGCCAGCGGCGATCCGCACATCCGAGGAGCCGCCGCCGCCCGATCCGTTGCCGCCGTTAAACGCTGTACCGCCGTTGGCGCCGTTGGCGTCACCCGGGCCACCGGCCACTCCGCCGTTGGAGCCGCCGAAGCCGCCCAGCGCGCCCTGCCCACCGGAAGGACCGTTCTGCATGCCCCCGGACCGGCTCGCGGCCGTGCCGTTGGCTCCTATGCTGGCCACGTTAACCTGCAGGACCTGCCCCGGTGTGAGGCTCGTCAATGTCCCGGTCGCCTGGCCGCCACTGCCACCCGGGCGGCCCGTGATGTCACCGGCCGGCGAGCCGCCGTGAGCGGCGTCGCCAGCAATGAAGTAATGCCCCCCTTGGGCGCCGACGACCTCGACGGCGACGGCGGTCACCCCTGCCGGCACGGTGAAAGTGTCGGACCCGATTGCGGTGTAGGTGCATACCAGGGTGGTCGTGCCGGTCAGGGTGCCGGTGGTACCGCAGGAACCGGGGTCTGCCACCAGGGTGAGCGCGGGTGGTGCGGAAACGGTCAGCGCCATGGCTGCAACAGCACTGGTACTGAGCACCACGCCGAGGGCGGCCAGATACGGCGGGCGGAGACGGTAAAGGGTGCGCACGAGCGACTCCTTAGGGATCAGCGCGTGGTCGGATTAGCGGCCGGTGAAGCCTGAGCGGCGCAGCATGGACTTGCTGAAACGCTCCGGCTCCGACACCGACGATGAAGGGCAAGGATGTCGCCACGCGTCGCAGACGAGGATCCTCACGAGAACACCTGCTGCACATACGGATTTCACGGGAGGACGCTGCGGCCTAGAAGTGAACAGGAGAAGTCCGGAAGTCGACCAATAGATTGCGATAAAATTCACAAGAGGTCACAAACCAGACATGAGGGACGGCGCGGGGTGCATCCGCCAGCGTTGCGGGAGCGGGCGGTGCAGCTGAGCTGCGCGAGCTGTGGGCGAAGGTCCGGGAACAGCGTCTAAAACCATCGTTTTGACCGATTTAATATTATTTATACTTTTTTTCGCAATCCTTTGGTCGACTTTTGGACACCTTCTGTTCACCTTCGACGCGCAGCGTCCTTCACATGAAATCCGCGTGTGCGGGCGCTGTGCCTGTGAACCTTCTCATCTGCGGCGTGGTGGCGACCTGCTCGCAGGTTCCGCGGTAAGACGTCGCGTGCGGAGAGGGTGATGCCCATCAGGCAGTGACCAGGAGTGTCCGCTCCCGGTCACCAGTTCGGCTAACTCTCTGCGTGCAAGACGTCAGTGGCGACGTGGATGGCGCCTGTCACTAGCCGTGTGTGCCTGGACAGCGGTCCAACCCCACACCGGGGATCAAGATAAGTAAGTCGGGAAAATCAGTCCTTCTTCTATACGATGCCGCTTCCGCGCAACACCGCCACTCATGTTCGCCACATTGCTCCCCGAAAGGAAAAATTGATGACAAAGACGTCTCTTCGACACCCCATCCTAGGAAAGGCATTGATGCTGGGTGCTCTGCTGGCCATCGCAATGCCAGGAATCGCGTATGCCAACACCATGAGCGTCACGGTGCAGACCCCGGGAGCGACCAGCGGGCCAGGGTCCACCTTCTCCGAGATCACAACTCATGCGGACTGCGCCAACGGTGCTCTCATCTCCGGCGGCGGGATCAACCAGGCCATCGGCACAGGCATGGCCTCGAACGGAAACCACGTGAACGGCACCGAGCCGAGTTCCAACGGGAGCACTGAATTCACTGGCTCAACCGGAGTGGTCGCCACTGACGTGGCGTATTGGCTGGCGATCGGCGGAACCGGTGGCGCGGTCGACGCCTCCTTCTCCACAACTCCCTTCGCTGTGTGCTTCACCAGTAACTTGATCAACCATACGCAAGTGGTCATGAACAAGGTGGCCGGACCCACCACCGCTTCAACAGTGGGCCTGGTCGTAGCGACCTGCCCCGCCAACACGGTGCTGCTAGGCGGCGGCGCACGAACCACCCCAGCCAGTGTCGGCAGCCTCAAGCCGATCGCCAGTTTCCCCACCTTTAACAACGCCGCGCACAACTACGGCCAGAAAGCTGCAGCCGACGGTGAAACCAATCCGGACTCGTGGGCCGCGGTCGGGTGGAACGGCGGCGGAGGCAACAACAACAACACGACCTACGCCTACACGATCTGCAGCGGGAACAACATCAACATCAGTGGCGTCACCGTCAAGGTCAGGTTCAGCGAGATAAGCGGTCCGACCTCGGCCACCACCGGTCAGACGGCGACCGTCGGCTGTGGTGGCCAGGACGGGAAGCTGGTCAGCGGGGGCGCTGCCATCAGCGGAGGCAGTGTCACAACCACTGACTTCACCGGGCCGGGCTCGCAGGGTGACCACCTCAACGGGAGCTACCCCAGCGATTCGGGTGGCAGCCCCGTCAGCAACGGATCCACCACAGCGGCGTACTGGACGGCCTTCACCCACACCGGGGGAGCGAGCTCACCGAATACCTACTCCGACGTCTGGGTACTGTGCGCCAACGACGGTGTGTAAGCCACCAGTAACACCGATCCGTAGGCGGGCACGGCACTGAGCATGACCCGCCTGCAGATCACTCACCCGCATACTTCGGTCACTTACATCGGCCTGGAGAAGCAATGTCAATTTCCTTGAACCGTCGTTTCAGCACGTCCATATCCAGGTCGGTGGCGGCGACCGGTGCAACCGGCTTACTCGCCGCCACCATGGTGACGATCCTTGGCGCAATCGCAGATCCGGCGAATGCAGCAGTGGTGTGCGGCACGAAAGGCGCCTTCACCACGTCCCCACCCACCTGCGCCTACACAACAGTGGGCACGGATACCTTTACCGTTCCGGACGGGGTGACCGAGGTAAGCCTCGGCCTGTTCGGGGCCGAAGGTGGCAGCGCACCCGGGTTCGTTACGCCGAGTCCGCCGAACGACGGGGCGCGCGGCGGACTCGGCGGCGAGACCCGCGCAACGTTGGCAGTAAACCCTGGGCAGATCCTTCAGATCACGGTGGGCGGCGCCGGCATTAACGGTTCCTCCCAACGTGGTACGCCCGCCCAACCCGGCGGCTTCGGCCACGGCACCGGTGGCTTTGGTGGTCATGGTGGGGCGGGATCCGGGGGCGGCGGCACCGATGTGCGAGTCGGTGGCTTCGGAGTCGATGACCGTGTTCTGGTCGCAGGCGGCGGCGGAGGTGCCGGCAACGGTGGGTCGCTACTGCGTGGCGGAAACGGCGGTGGTCTCGTTGGGGAAGCCGGCGGTGACGGCGGAGGTCCGGCTGGATCTGGCGTCGCTGGCGGAGGCGCGACCCACACCGCCAACGGGACTGGAAGTCCCCATCCGACCGGTCCGGGGGGCCCGGGGATCCCCGGCAGTCCGTGTTTCGATCCCACGATCGGCGGGCCGAGCCCCGGTTGTGGTGGTGCCGGCGGCAACGGTGGTGCTGGCGGCAACGGTGGCGGCGGCGGTGGCGGCGGCTACTTCGGTGGTGGCGGCGGCTCCGGGGGCGGGAACCCGGGCAATTTCTACGGGGCAGGCGGTGGTGGCGGAAGCGGGTTTGCTACCTCCAGCGCGACCGAGGTCACCCTCACCCCAGGCGTCAACCATGGAAATGGCAAGGTGATCGTCTCGTTCCGATACGGGACGTCGATCTCACTCACCGCGAGCACATCCACCCCGTTGTTCGGGCACTCCATCACCTTCACTGCCAGAGTGAACTCCGCGAACCCGACTGCAGGGACCCCGAGCGGAACGGTCACGTTCTCGGAGGGGGCAGCACCACTGGCGACCGTGCCGCTGAGCGGTGGCCGGGCGAGCTTCAGCACCAGCAAGCTCCAACCCGGGGCGCATTCGATCACTGGCAGTTACAGCGGAGACCCGAGTTTCACACCGAATGCCACGGTAGGGTCCACCGACGTCACTGTCGGGTTCAGCCAGCCATGCATCACGACCCCGCGCAACGGCCCACTGACCGTGGCCAACGGGCAGTCGCTCTGCGTCGGGGCTGGAGGCAAACAGCGGGGACCGGTCACGGTACAGCCCGGCGGAGCCTTGGCGGTCTCCGAAGCCGAGATCACCAGCCCAATCGCCAGCAATGCGGCCCTTGCCATCACCATCTGCCAGTCGACGCTCAACGGGCCGGTCACCATCCAGCGAAGCAGCGGCTACGTGCTCATCGGCGCAGATCTCAACGACGCGACATCGTGCGCGGGAAACACGCTCAAAGGACCGCTGACCCTAGCTTTTAACACTGGTGGCCTCGAAGCCTCAGCCAACACAATTACGGGGCCCGTGCGGGTGACTGACAACAGCGGCAGGGGTCTGCTGACCGAAGACGCAGTGCCCGAATTCGAGGCCAATCACGTCACTGGCTCCCTGACCTGCAACGGCAACCTCCCCATGTTGAGCCAGGCGGGCAACACGGTTAACGGACCACGCTCCGGACAGTGCAAATAAGCGTACGATTCGGGCATCCCGGACGCATGCGCACGATCAGCGACATCTTGTTGCTGGTGGCTGGCTTAGCCCAGGATGGTGGTGACGAGGTGGGTGCACCAGGCGAGGAGGTCACGGTCGCGAAGGGGGGCAGCGCCGATGCGGTCGGAGCCTTCGGTGGGGCGGGACACGGACAGGGTCGCCACGGTGGGCTTGTAGACCGCCTTGGGATACAACCGGTTGAGCCGCACGAGCTGCGAGTCCCGTAGCTGCATCGGGGCGAATCGCAGGGTGGCGCCCGGTGCGGTCACCTCCGCAACCCCGTGCGCCCGGCACACCTGGCGGAAGCGAGCGACGTCCAGCAGTGTCACCACGGCGGGTGGGGGGGCGCCGTAACGGTCAGTCAGCTCGTCGGTGACGGCGGCCAGCCCGTCGGTGTCCACCGCCTCAGCGATCTTCCGGTATGCCTCCAGACGCAGCCGTTCACCGGGGATGTAGTCGTGCGGCAGGCGCGCGTCCACCGGCAGCTCGACCCGCACCGGCGCGGGCTCCGCGACAGCACCGGTGGGGGCCGCCCCGGCCGCGCCACGGAAAGCCTCCACGGCCTCACCCACCAGCCGGATATAGAGGTCGAAACCTACCCCGGCGATGTGCCCAGACTGCTCACCACCGAGGATGTTGCCGGCGCCGCGGATCTCCAGGTCCTTCATCGCGACGGCCATGCCGGCGCCCAGCTCGGTGTGCTGGGCGATGGTGGACAACCGGTCGTGCGCCGTCTCGGTCAGCGGCTGCTCCACCGGGTAGAGGAAGTAGGCATAGCCGCGCTCCCGCCCGCGCCCGACCCGTCCGCGCAGCTGGTGCAGCTGAGCGAGCCCGAGCAGGTCACCGCGCTCCACGATCAGCGTATTGGCGTTGGAGATGTCCAGCCCGGTCTCGATGATCGTGGTGCACACCAGCACGTCGTGCTCGCGCTCCCAGAACCCGGCGACGGTACGTTCGAGCTGGTCCTCGTTCATCTGCCCGTGCGCGACCGCTACCCGCGCCTCGGGCACCAGCTCACGGATCCGCCGGGCGGCCTTCTCGATCGAGGTCACCCGGTTGTGCACGTAGAAGACCTGCCCGTCACGCAGCAGCTCCCGCCGGATCGCGGCACCGACCTGCTTGTCATCATAGGCCCCGACGTAGGTCAGCACCGGGTGGCGCTCCTCGGGCGGGGTGAGGATGGTCGACATCTCGCGAATGCCCGCGAGCGACATCTCCAGGGTCCGCGGGATCGGGGTGGCGGACATCGTGAGCACGTCGACGGCGGTACGCAGGGCCTTGATGTGCTCCTTGTGCTCGACGCCGAAGCGCTGCTCCTCATCGACCACCACCAGCCCGAGGTCCTTCCAGCGCACCCCCGTCTGCAGCAGCCGGTGCGTGCCGATCACGACGTCCACCGAACCATCGGCCAGACCGGCGAGCACCTCGGAAGCCTCGGCGGGGTGCGTGAACCGGGACAGCCCGCGCACCGTGACCGGGAATGAGCGCATCCGGTCCGCGAAGGTCTGCAGGTGCTGCTGGGCCAGCAACGTGGTGGGCACCAGCACGGCCACCTGCTTGCCGTCCTGCACGGCCTTGAAGGCGGCCCGCACGGCGATCTCGGTCTTGCCGTAGCCGACGTCGCCGCAGACCACCCGGTCCATCGGGACACCGCGACGCATGTCCGCCTTGACCTCGTCGATCGCGGCGAGCTGGTCGGGCGTCTCGGTGTAGGGGAAGGCGTCCTCCAGCTCGGCTTGCCACGGGGTGTCAGGACCGAACACGTGCCCGGGGGAGGACTGCCGGGCCGCGTAGAGCTGCACCAGTTGGGCGGCGATCTCCTTGACCGCCTTGCGGGCCCGGCCCTTGGTCTTGGCCCAGTCCGACCCACCGAGCTTGTTCAAGGTCGGCAGCTCACCGCCGACGTAACGGGTGACCTGGTCGAGTTGGTCAGTCGGGATGTATAGCCGGTCCCCGGGGTGTCCCCGCTTGCTGGGCGCGTACTCCACCAGCAGGTACTCCCGGGTGGAACCACCGACGGTGCGCTCCACCATCTCCAGGAAGCGGCCGATGCCGTGCTGCTCATGCACCACGTGATCGCCGGGCTGTAGCGCCAGCGGATCGACGGCGTTGCGGCGCCGGACCGGCATCTTCTGCATGTCCTGGGTGCGGGTGCCGCCGCGGGCGCCGGTGATATCGGTCTCGGTGAGCACCACCAGCCCCCGTGCGGGGGCCAGGAAACCGTCCTCCAGGGTGCCACGGACCACCGTGACGGTACCCCCAGCGGGTATCGCCACGAGCCCATCGGCGGCGTGCACCGCGGGCACCTCGGCGTCGC
>DATEMN010000323.1:0-10989 GCA_035275565.1 Pseudonocardiaceae bacterium
CGGCGCAGCACGGATTCACTGAGCACGAAGGAGAACTGCGCCGGATCCTCCCGGGTCAGTAACGTCTGGCGGTCCCGGCGTACCCGCACGGTGTCCTCCATGGTCTGGTGGTCCGCGTGACTGCCCTGGCCGAGAAACATAGCCCGGGTGTATGCCTCGGTCTGCAGGTTGCCGGGCACGATCTCCGAGCCCACCTGCATGATCTGCGAGGCGCCCCGCTCGAGGTCGCGGAACGCGCGGAACCACTTCGGCCCCAGGTACAGGGTGGTCGCCGCGGCGGCCTTGGTGCGGCGGCGCCGCGAGCCCTCGGCCAGCTCCCGGCACCACCCCGCGTCCTTCGTCGACGCCTGGTAGAGCCGCAGCAGCGCGTCGAGGTCGGTCTTGGAGATGCCGACCTTGCCGTTCTCCACTCGGCTGATCTTGTTGGCCGCCTTGCCGAGGCTGTTGGCGGCCTGTTCCTGGGTGAGCCCGGCGATCTCGCGGAGCTTGCGCAGCTCGTTGCCCAACTGGCGGCGCTGGATGCCGGTTGTGGTGACCGGAGTGGTCATCTACGGATCCTTTCGGGAGAGGTCACGGAGCGTCCCGGTAGTGTTCACCCAGACAACGTATTTACACATTGTACTTTCATTCTGTACCTTCAATGCTGTTGACTGATAGTCGAGGAGGTACAAGATGGATGTCCATCCTAACTCTTCACCTTGCCCGAGGGGGGTCCAGGACTTGCACCGGCGCGCCGTGACCCGCTGGTGCTCAGCCATCCAGTCGCCCGGTGGGCGGGTCGTGCCCATTCCGTTCCGTCCACTGGGTCACCACGCCGGCCTACGGGTCGTGCTGGCCGGGTCACCTCCGCGAGGCAACGCAGGTGGTACCCCCCGCCTGCGTTGCTCGTGATCACGAGGTGACCCCCCGGATGCGCGGCGTGTCTGAGGTGGTTCATCCGAGCGGGTCGCGTGCAACACCACCCGCGCGACCCGGCCCACCTGTCGCGCACCGAAGTCGGCCCGCGCGCCCCGGCCTTCGCAGCGCCGGATCGCGCGGGCCGGCGCCTGCCCCTCGCCGGCCCGCAACCCCACGAAGCCGGCAGAGCAGCCGCATGCCCGGCATCGTGGGCTCTCGACACCGCTCCTGGTGCGGCCAGGCGATCACCGTCGTCGCCCTCACTCTCAACGCGCGCGACCTGTCGTGTCACTGCGCGGAGTGCAATCAGCAACTTCATATGATGGCGATGACCAGCAGGTTCGGTGAGTATGACGGCGGAAGATGGGTGTATCCCCGCGGATGTGCCACTGACGGCAACTTCGGACTTAAAATTGCGCTCAGTGGCACATCCGTACGTGGTGGCACTCCTTCCCCGGCGGTCACGGATGTGACGCGGTTGTGTGGTGGTGAGCGACTCAGCGGTACGCTTACAAGGGTCAGCGGTACGCCTAAAAGTGAAGAGCGTGTTCCGATCGGCAGTTGAACGCGTACCGGCTGGCGAGGAATTCAGTGGAGTAGTTCGACGGTGAGTCGTACACCGCCCCACCGGCGAGCCCGTTGTTGATTAACGAGGTGAGCAGAGCCGCAGCCCGGTCGCAGCTGAGGAATCGGGTGTGCGGGAAGTTGGCTGCAAGGAGCCGGGACGTGGCGGTCGGCGTGCGCCGCGCCGGTGGGGGTAGCCGGGTGAGTACCGAGAAGGTCTCGAAGGCGGCGTGACCGGCCAGGCCCAGCTGGCGCTGCGCTAGTGCCTCGAACGTTGCGTCATGGTGTTTGTGGTCCGGGACGAGGAACGCCACTGCGGCGCTGGTGTCCAGCAGGCTGGGGCTGGCGCTAGCGCTGGTCGCCATCACGCAGTGCCCGAACGTCGTCGTCCAGCTGTATGCCGGTAGCGGGGACCAGCAGGTGTCCGGCCTGATCGGCCACGTCATCTCCGGCGAGCAGCTCCACTCGCAGGCCCGCTCCGTCGGCGATGATCTCGACCTCGCCGGAACGCAGCCCGAGGCGGTCCCGGATCAGCGTGGGGATCACCAAGCGACCTGCCTTGTCAATGGTTGCTCGCCCGCCAATACGATGCCAAATCCCCGCCTGCGGACTGATGAGGTGACTTGGCGTGAGCACGCTGCAGTTCCGGTGGTCACCCCGGTTGGCGGCGCCGAAGATGCCCGGTGGCGAGGTGCACCTCGAACCGCCACCCGAGGTGCCCAGGGTCATTCCGGGCAACATCGTGCAGAAGAGCCTGCCGGTCGTGATGATCGCGGCGGTGCTGGGCATGGTGGTATTCGTCTTCACCACCGGCGACGCCAAGAGCAACCCGGTGTTCCTGCTGTTCCCGATCATGATGCTGGTCTCGACCATCGGCATGTTCGCCGGCGGCGGCCGTGGGCGCGGCCAGGCCAAGGCCGAGATGAACGAGGACCGCAAGGACTACCTGCGCTACCTGGCTCAAATGCGGGAGCGGGCCAGGCAGGCCGCGCAGGAGCAGCGCGCGGCGCTGGAGTGGAACCATCCCGATCCCGCCGCGCTGTGGTCGATCGCGGGCAGCCGGCGGATGTGGGAGCGCCGCAGTGGCGATCCGGATTTCTGTCACGTGCGGATCTGTCGGGGTTCGCAGCGGCTGGCCACCCGGCTGGTGCCGCCGCAAACCGGTCCGGTGGACGAGTTGGAGCCGATCACCACGGTGGCGTTGCGCCAGTTCGTCCGGGCCCATTCCCTCGTGCCGGACCTGCCGATCTCGCTGTCGATTCGCGGGTTCGCCGCGATCGGGATCTCTGGCGGGCCCGCCCCGACCCGCGGGTTGGCCCGCTCGATGGTGGCCCAGCTGGCCACCTTCCACCCCCCCGACGATCTGCTTATCGCCGTGGTCAGCACCGGACGGGCGAAGACGGACTGGGAGTGGGTGAAATGGCTGCCGCACGTGCAGCACCCGACCCTGGTCGACGGCGCCGGGCCGAGACGGATGATGGCCGGCTCGCTGACCCAGATCGAGGAGCTGCTGGGCGAGCAGCTGCGGGACCGTCCACGGTTCGCCCGCAACGCTCCGGCCCACAGCGACGGCCCGCACATCGTGATCGTCATCGACGGCGGGGAGGTGACTGGAGCGGAGCAGATCATCCTGGAGGAGGGGCTGGCCGGGGTCACCCTGGTCGACCTTTCGGCATCGTCGGGCACCCTGCCCAGCCGCCGCGGATTGCAGCTGGCGATCGAGGGTTCGGCGATCGGTGCCCGGGCAGCGGCCGGGATCGAGTTCTTCGGGGTTCCCGACTCGCTCGGAGTCGCGCAGGCCGAGGCGGTGGCGCGCGCGCTGTCTCCGTACCGGGTCGGTGCGCTGGAGGCCGAGAGCGCCGACGAGCCGCTGCTGGCCAATCCGGGACTGTTGGAGCTGCTCGGCCTGCCCGCGGACCCTCGGGCCTTCGACGTCAGCCAGGCGTGGCGGCCGCGACCGATGCGGGACCGGTTGCGGGTGCCGATCGGGGTAGGCGAGTTTGGTCAGCCGGTGGAGCTGGACATCAAGGAGGCCGCCCAGGAGGGGATGGGCCCGCACGGGCTGTGCGTGGGGGCCACCGGGTCCGGGAAATCGGAGTTCCTGCGCACCCTCGTGCTTGGCCTGATCGCCACGCATTCGTCGGCGGTGTTGAATTTCGTGCTGGTCGACTTCAAGGGCGGCGCGACGTTCCTCGGCATGGAGCGCGCGCCGCACGTCGCCGCCGTGATCACGAATCTCGCCGACGACCTGACCCAGGTCACCCGCATGCAGGACGCCCTGGCCGGTGAGATGAACCGCCGCCAGGAGCTGTTGCGGGCGGCGGGGAACTTCGCCAACGTCAAGGATTACGAGCGGGCCCGGGACAACGGCGCCGACCTCGATCCGTTGCCGGCGCTGTTCATCGTGATCGATGAGTTCTCCGAGCTGCTCGCCCAGAAGCCGGAGTTCATCGACCTGTTCGTGGCGATCGGCCGGTTGGGTCGGTCGCTGCAGATGCACCTGCTGCTGGCGTCGCAACGGCTTGAAGAAGGCAAGCTGCGCGGTCTGGAGTCCCACCTGTCCTACCGGATCGGGTTGAAGACCTTCTCCGCTGGGGAGTCCCGGGCCGTGCTCGGCGTGCCCGACGCCTACGAGCTGCCGCCGGTGCCCGGGTCGGGTTACCTGAAGTTCGACACCACGTCGATGGAGCGTTTCAAGGCCGCCTACGTCTCCGGCCCCTACCGTGCCGGTGGCGGCGTCACGACGACCAGCCTGGTGCCGGTCACCTCGGACCGCCGGCCGCGGCTGTTCGTGCCCGACTACGTGGACCTCCCCGCGCAACCCGAGCTGCCCAGCCTCCTCGGAGACGCGCCGCCGACGGTCACCGAACCCAGCGTGCTGGACATCGTGGTGTCCCGGTTGCAGGGACAGGGACCCCCGGCCCATGAAGTGTGGCTACCACCGCTGGACGCGCCGCCCTCGCTGGACCAGCTGTTGCCGCCACTGTCGGTCACCGAGGATCGCGGGCTGTCCCCGGCCGGGTTCTTCGGCAACGGTCGGCTGGCTGTCCCGGTCGGGATCGTGGACAAGCCTTACGAGCAGCGCCGGGACCTGCTCTGGGCGGATCTCTCCGGTTCCGCCGGGCACGCCGTGGTCATCGGCGGCCCGCAATCGGGGAAATCCACCCTGCTGCGCTCGATGCTGATGTCGTTGGCGTTGACCCATACCGCCGAGGAGGTGCAGTTCTTCGGCATCGACTTCGGCGGCGGCACGCTCGCGTCGCTGGATGGTCTGCCGCACAGCGGCGGGGTGGCCGGGCGGGGGGAGCCCGATACGGTCCGGCGCATCATCGCCGAGGTCACCGGCTTGCTCGCGGCCCGCGAGATTCGGTTCCGCTCGCTGGGTATCGACTCGATGGCCGACTTCCGGGCCCGCAAACAGCGCGGGGACGTGCTCGAGGACCCGTTCGGTGACGTGTTCCTGGTGATCGACGGGTGGCACAACTTCCGTCAGGAGTTCGACGTCACCGATCTGGAGATGCGCATCGTCAATCTGGCCACGCTGGGCCTGTCTTACGGGGTGCACGTCATGATCGGCGCCACCCGGTGGGCAGAGATCCGACCCGCTCTGAAGGATCTGCTCGGAACCCGCTTCGAGCTGCGCCTCGGCGACCCGGGCGAATCCGATATCGACCGGCGGGTGGCGGTCAACGTGCCGCCGGGACGGCCCGGGCGGGGGCTATACCGGGACAAGCTGCACTTCCTCACCGCGCTGCCCCGGATCGACGCGGTGACCAGCGCGCGCGACGTCGGCACCGGCGTCGCCGACGCGGTGGCGCGAATCCGCGACGGGTGGCACGGGCACCGCGCCCCCCGGGTCCGGCTGCTGCCCGAGCTGATCGGTTATGCGCAGCTACCGGTGCTTGACGGCTCGTTGATCTCGATCGGGATCAACGAGGCCGAACTCGCCCCGGTGTCCCTCGACTTCGCCGCCGAGCCGCACTTCCTGTGCTTCGCCGACGGGGAGTCCGGTAAGACCAACCTGCTGCGGACGATCGCGCGCGGCATCGTGGACAGCTGCACCCCGGATCAGGCCCGCATCGTGCTGGTCGACTATCGCCGCACCATGCTCGGCTTCCTGGAGTCCGATCACGTCATCGGCTACGGGATGTCCGCCGACGTGCTGGCGCCGATCATCAGCGACGTGGAACGCTCGATGCGTCGGCGGTTGCCCGGTGCTGACGTCACTCAGCAGCAGCTCCGGGACCGCTCCTGGTGGTCTGGTCCCGAGCTGTACATCCTGGTCGACGATTACGACCTGGTGGTCACTCAGGGCGGCCTGAACCCGCTGATGCCGCTGTTGGAGTTCCTAGCGCAGGCCAAAGACGTGGGGCTGCACCTGATCGTCGCCCGGCGTTGCGGTGGTGCCGCCCGGGCCTTGTTCGAGCCGGTGATCGCCCGGTTACGGGAGCTGTCCACCCCCGGCATCGTGATGAGCGGCAACCCCGATGAGGGGCCGTTGCTCGGCACCGTCAGGCCATCCGCGATGCCGCCCGGCCGGGGCACCCTGGTAAGCCGCAAAGCCGGCCGGCAACTCATCCAGGTCGCCTGGCTGCCACCCGAATGATGGCGCGGTTCTGGTCCGACCGGACGGGCACGTGTGCTGGCGGCAGGTCAGCTCTTGACTGCGGCGGTGAGGCGCCGGCTGTTCTCCTCGAACACGCTGAGTAGGTTCAGGTCCGCTGCCGGAAAGTTGATCAATTCGACGGTGCGGGCGCCGGGGATGTCGGGGTTGCTGGGTTGGTGGGCGTTGTCGAGTACTAGAGCGGGGTGCAGCGCGGTGAGCTGGGCCAACTGCCCTGCGGTCACGGGTTCGGGGCCGTAGGTGCCCTTCACCGGTAGCCCGGCGAATTCGCCCCAGTACGCCATGAACGCCTGCGCCACGGCGCTCGGCGCCGGCTGTGGTTCGGTGGCCTTGATCTGGGCGGAGAGCTCGGCGTAGCGCTGGTCGAAGGTGGCCAGCCAGTGGGTGGCCTGCGCGGTGGTGCCGAACATCTGGGCGAGCCGGGTCACCTCGCTGTGGATGGTCTTGGGGGTGTTCTCCAGATTCAGCTCGACGGTTTTGGCGTGCCCGCCAGCGGCCTCGCGCAGTCGTGATGCGAAGGAGTCGAACGGCGCGTAGAGGACGTAGTCCGCGGAGCCGACCTTGGCCAGGTCGCTGGGTTTCGGGTCGTAGTCCGGCGCGTGGGGCACTGATGCGGGTGCCACCAGGGTGACGTTGGTGGCGCCGGCTGCGATGGCGAACGCCCCCGCCCAGCTGGTAGAGGCCACCACGGCAGGGCCACTAGTTGAGCCGCTGTCCTGGGCGGGTTGCTCAGTGCTGCCACAAGCGGTCAGCAGCGCGAGCAAGGTCAGCAGGACGGTCGTCAGGGCGGGACGGGGTGAGCGCATCGAGGGCCTTTCCGGGGATGAGGTAGGTGAGGAGGGTGAGCGTCCCGGCAACCAGGACCAAGACGGGGCCGAGGGGCTGGTCGACAGCCAGCGCGACGAGGAAGCCGAGAGCGTTACCGAGCAGCCCCAGGGCGATCGACCAGAGCACCATTGAGCGCAGCGAGCGGCCGAGGTTGCGGGCGCCTAGTGCGGGCAGCAGGGTCAGGGCGTCGACCAGCAGGGCTCCGGTGAGCCGGATCGCGGCGCCGATCGCCACCGCGGTCACGACCAGCAGCACCAGTACGATCCGGTCGGCGTTGACCCCCGAGCACAGCGCCACCTCCCGGTCGAACAGCACCAGCCCGAGCTCGCGGCGCTTGCGCCAGAACAGCCCGTGCACCACCACGGCTAGCACCGCAAGCACCATCACATCGACGGTGCGGGTGGCCAGGATCGAGCCCCACAACAGTGCGAACGCGCCAGTCGCGTTTACCCCGGACACCGAGAGAACCAGCAATGCACCAGCGATGGCGAAAGTCATCATCAACCCCATCGCGCCGGTCAGCCCGGTCGGCCGCCGGGCCAGTGGGGTCACGCCAGCGCCGGCCAGCGCGCAGGCGAGCAGGCCGCACAGCATCGGGTCCAGCCCGGTGAGCAACCCGACCGCGATACCGAGCAGAGCGACGTGCATCACGGCGAAACGCACCGCGATGATGTCCAGCCCGACTATGAACACTCCCACCACGGGCAGGCTCACCGCGCCGATCAGCAACCCGAGCGCGGATCGCTGCACGGCACCCAGGGACAGCAGCTCGAGGAAGGCTGTCACGAGGCCGCTTCCGCGGCGACGGGTGCGCCGGCGGTCACGCCACCACCCGCAGCCGGCCGGCGGCCATCTCGGCGACCCGGTCACACGCCTGGGTCACCGCGCGATCGTGGCTGATCACCACGACGGTGACCGGCAGCCCGGCCAGCAGGCTCGCGACCTGCTCCTGACCCTCGAAGTCCAGCGCCGCACTCGGCTCGTCAGCGAACAGCACCCCCGCCCCGGCCGCCACGCATCCCAGCGCGCGGGCCAGGAAGGCCCGCTGCAGCTGCCCACCGGAGAGCGTGTGCAGTCCTCGGGAGCCCAGCCCGCGCACACCGAGCCGCTCCGCCGCGCTACGTGCCTCGCCGCCACCGGCACCCGCGCTGGCCAGCAGTTCGTTGACCAGCAGCGGGAAGCGCCCGGTCGCCAGCCGCTGCGGCACCCAGGCCACCTCGTTACGTCGGCGTACCCAGTCCGCAGCGGACCGGGCTGGGTGCCCGCCCACCGTCACCGTCCCACTCGCCAGCGGGTGCAGACCGAGCGCAGCGCGCAGCAGCGTCGTCTTGCCCGAACCGTTCGCCCCGGTCAGCGCGACATGCTCACCTGCGGCGACGTGCAGCTCCACCGTGTCCACGACGGTGGCCCGCCCGTAGCGGCAGCTCACCGAGGTGAAGCTCACCGGCGCTGCCCTCATGCGGCGCTGCCTGCGGACAGTCGCGCGCACAGCGCCCGTTTATCGACCTTCCCGGCTGCGTTGAGGGGCAGCTCGTCGAGCACGATGAGCTGCTCGGGCAGCTTGACGGTCTCCAGCCCGTGTTCCTCGATCAGGTACCGGGTCAGCTCGGGCAGGGTGGGTGCCGGCACACCCGGGCGCACCACCATGCACGCCGCGAGACGCTCCCCGAGTACTGGATCGGGCACCCCGATGCACGCTGCGGCCAAGATCGCCGGGTGCAGGGCCACCAGCAGCTCCACCTCGACCGGGCTGATGTTGCGGCCGCCGCGAATCACCACGTCACGGCAGCGCCCGACGACGTGTAACTGCCCGTCGGCCCCGAACCGTCCGAGGTCACCGGTGCGGACCCAGCCCCCCGGTGCCCGGTATCGGGTATCAAGGTCAGGGTCGACGTAGCACAGCGGACTCATCGGCCCTAGTGCCCAGATCTCGCCGACATCGCCGGCTGGCACATCCTGCCCGTCCTGGCCGACCACCCGCACCGCGGCGACAGCTGGATCGGGGTAGCCCACCGCGCTGTGCAGCTGCGTTGGCTCGGCGTCCAGCGGGGTCGTGCAGTTCACCCCGTCTGCGGACCCGTAGCAGTTCACGAACGCGCACCCGAATGCCGCGCGGCAGGCCATGACGGTGGCCGGGTCGACCCGGGATCCGCCGGCCACCACGGCGTGCAGCGACGAGGTGTCGGTACTCACCAGAGAGGGGCTGGCCAGCAGTTTCTGGAACATTGCCGGTACCCCGAAGACCAGGTGCGGGCGGTGTGTGGCGATCAGCTCGAGGCAGGCGGTGGCATCGAAGCGGGACTGCACCAGTAGCGTGCCGCCGAACCGCGCTAACGTCACCGCCGTCCCAGACGAGCCGAACGACGAGCCCAGCGGCACCATGAACAGGTTCCGCATCGGGCCCGGCCCGCGATGCAACCGGCCCACGAACGTGCCACGCCCGCCGGCCAGGGCGTCGTGGGAGTAGAGCACCATCTTCGGCGCCGCCTCCGAGCCGGAGGAGACCAGGATGCGGACCGGACTGGCGGGATCGATCTCGGGATGGTCACGCAGCGCGGGGCCCTCGGAGAGCATCGCGTCCAAGCCCTGGCCCGGTGATCCTGCCACCACCACCGTACGCAGCTCGGGTAGCTCACCGCGGATCGACTCCAGCACGTCGCGGGCCTGTGCGGTGACCACCGCGAGTGCGGCTCGGGAGTGGCACAGTAGCGCGAGGGTGTCCCGGTGACCGCGACCTACGGGATAAGCCAGCACCACGGCCCCCAACACGGCGGCGGCGAGGTCGACGGCCACCGCTCGCCAACTGTTGGGTAGCTGCACCGCGATCACCTCGCCCGGGCGTAGACCCTGCTCGGCCAGCGAACCGGCCAGCCGCAGGACAGCGTCGTGCAGCGCGCGGTAGGTGGTCACCCCCTCGCTGTCCACCACCGCCTCCCGTACTGGATGGGCATGCGCGTGTTCGTCGAACAGGGTGAACAGATCCCGGCCCGGGTAGTGCCCGATGTGGCGCCACCAGTATCGCAACGCCTCAGGCACCAGATCACGTGTCGTCAACGTGCTCATGCGCAGCCTTTCCTTTCCACAGCGAAGTAGTCGCCGTACTCATCGGAAGAGTTCCTCAAACACCTCATAGGATTCAAACTGACACCTTGAAGGGGTCTGGGTAACTGAAAGTCTCGATGTCCTCACCCGGGTGCGAGCTTTTCTCGTTGATCTTGGATATCCGGTGGCGCGGCTGCTTGCCCCGTCACCAGGGAGTTTCGTCGACTCGCCCGGACAGCACCGCTAATGTCGCAGCAAGAAAGTAGCTGCCCCACACCAGCTCATGCGCGGACGCCAAGTCCCGAGTGTGGTCATAACACCCGTCGCCGAAGATCCCGTCGGCGCTCACGTGCCGCGCGACGAGATGCTCGATAGTGTCGACGGCCGCAGCGTGGTACTCGGCTGCCTCGGGCCCGCCGCCAGCGCCCAGGGTGAGCAGCGCCGCAGCCGCGATCGCGGCTGCCGAGGTGTCCACTGGACTGGTCGGGTCGCTCAGCGCGGCGTGCGGTGTCTCGCCCGGGCGAACCCGCTCTAGCCACCAGACGGCGCTGCGCCGGGCGGGCTCGGCGAACTCGGCACCGGCGTCCCGGGCCGCTACGGCGAAACCCAACATCCCCCATGCCTGGCCCCGGGCCCAGCCTGACGCCGTGGCATGCCCCGAGGTCAGCGACACCTCCGGATGTACAGCGCCGTCGGGGTCCAGGCACAGCTCGACATGCCGGGCGGCATGTGCCTGGGCCACCGCTCGCAGATCCGGCGGGCCATCGGCAAGCAGTGCCACGATCCCGGCCAGCGGGTCGATGACCGCACGCGGTCCAAGCGCTGGCCGGTCCGGGGCGTCGAAGGCTGACCCGAACGGCACCAGCTGCTGCCCGACGTCGAACGCGGAGGCCAGCGCGTCGCGGCCGAGGGTGGCCACCTCGGCGGCAACCGCGTCACCGGTGAGCCGGTACCCGCTGCCCGCCCCATACCAGAAGGTCATCCCCCGGGTCGCGGTATCGTTCCCGGCGCGGGGCGCCAACCTCACGGTCCAC
>DATEMN010000324.1:0-2250 GCA_035275565.1 Pseudonocardiaceae bacterium
CTCAGGACCCATAGCTCCGAGGCGCACTATGTTCGATTTATCCCACATGGGACAACCCAGTGCCCTATCGGGGCACGCCCACCCGGTCCGGCGATAGCACCCATCACCCCAAACCATGGCCGACAGATCGCCGACAGATCAGAGCCAAGGCATGTCAGCCAGTTGCATTGTGGGTCAGACCACGACCTGGAACGGCACACCGGCGATCATCACGATCAAACCACGACTTGGGGCCGGTACACGCCGATTCCACGAGTGCGATGGCGCGGGCCGGCCCAGCGGGCGGCGGTGGTCGGTGCACGCAAACGGCAGTGAGCCTCCCGCTCCGGCTATCCCACATCACCCAGCCCACCCAATGCTATTCGTACCCCAGACCAACCTGGGAGAGGTTCAGCCTCTGGTCAGCGCAGTGCGCGCGCTGTCCTGTAAAACCGTCGGCGATGTCTTCCAAGGTTCGAATCCTTGACCCGCCACACCAACCGGATTGACCCTCGCCAGTGCAGAGATGACCAAATGTCGATCTTCATGTTGTCAGGTAGTGTCCGGTGTGAGATGCGGATGGCTTTGCCCTATGCGTGCCCGCGGACCCCGGTCAGGAGGGTTCATGCCGCTGACATGAACCTCAGTACGTGGAGCGCCCGACTGGAATCGAACCCGCATGGCCAGCGTGGAGATCTGGCGACGATCATAACGTCCGTAAGCTTGGGAACCCCTATCGCACTGCCCCGTCCCGGCCTTGATCTGGGGCCAGCGGTGGTACCGGTGGCCCCAGATAACCGCTGCTGACGCCCTCCTCATCCCAAGCAGTAATGATGGGTGGAGGTAGGCGGAACCAACGCGTCCTCGTCGATCGTGGTCAGCGTGTACGCCCTCGTCAGGAACACCGCCTCGGTCACCTATGGCTCCTACACATACGGGCACGCCGCTGGCCTGTTCGACGTGACCACCGGCAACCATGGCAGCTATAGCGGCAACAACTACCTGTGCACCACCATCGGCTGCGACGCCCCGAGCGGTCTCGACAAACCCAACGCCCTTAGCACCGTTGTCTCAGGCGCTGGGTGCGGGCTCCTTGCGGAGATTGTAGATGGTAGGCGTGAACTCTCCGGTGGTGCTGACGTAGGCAGCTTCGGACACGCGGTCGCCCCGGTCGGCCACCGCCGAGAGTGCGCCGGAGATTCCGATCGTTTTCTTGGTCAGGCTCGGCACCACGTAGCTCTCCGCCGACGCTCCGCCCCGGCTCGCATTATATAAGAAGATGCTCTGGTTGGCGCAGAAACCCGCGCGCAGCATGTATTCGATGGGCAGTTCCGCGCTCATCTCTATGCAGCCGCGCCGTTCGACCTCCTGGATCTCCAGCCCGGACAAGAGGTTGGACAGCACGGTCCTGGGCAACTCGCATCGCCGTGCCACCACGTCCTCCGGCAGAAAGTCGACCCGCCGGTACTGACCGTTGCTCTCCAACAGGATCTTCGCCTTGCTGTAATCATTGATCACCTCTTCCTCCGGGTAGAAGCGGACGTCGACCAACGGCGCCTCGAGCCGCTCGGAGACGTGCTGCTCGTATTGCTGTTGGTTCAGAGTGGTCCGCGAGATCGCACAACAGACGTCCCCGACGCTGAGCAGGTGAGCCACCGAGCCGCGCGCTTCCACCTCGTCGTGCTCCCCTGGTAACACAAAGGTGTACATGCGGTTCGCCCAGTTGTCGCCACCGATCTTGGTGACAATGACCTGCTCATACGGCGCGAAGTCCATCATCTCCATCATGGCCGTCGGTAACACGATCCCCTCCGGGATCTCGGCGTCGCTGTCCCGAAGGGATGACGTGATCCGAACGTTGTGCAGGCAGGATCGCTTGACCGTATAGAAAATCATTATTTCTCTGTTCTCCTTGCGGGTAGGTAAAATCACTCGGTCAGCGGCTGGTGGCCGACAGACCGAGACGAACACGGACCGCGATGATTCGCGCTGACACTCGCGCCCCTGCGGTGAAGTCGAAGAAGTGTCCGAAGTCCCGGACGGCAAACTTGTTGGTGAAGTAAAGCCCGGGCAGTGTGGACTGGAAGTGCTTGTCCAGCAACGGGAATCCCTCGTGCACCCGGATACTGGCCACGGCCGTTCCAAGATCATGTTGTGAGTCCGAGGATGGTGAAGGGCCGGTCCATGCGGCGTGCGGCCCATCGGGTGGCTTCGGTGATGTCGGTGCGTCCGGCCAGCCGGAGGGCGCTGATCGCGAGATTTCGGAGCGCG
>DATEMN010000325.1:0-16238 GCA_035275565.1 Pseudonocardiaceae bacterium
GGGCTTTGATCGAGCAGTTCCCCCGTCCGGGTGGCGAGCAGGCGTAGGTAGCGCTCGACCGGCATGCCCGTCTCGGCCAAGAACCCGGCTGCCTGAGTCAGCGCTAGGGGCAGGTCGCCGAGGGCCTGGGCCAGGCGGCCAGCGTCGGTCTCGGCCACTCCAGGCCGGGAGACGTGGATCAGCTTCACCGATTCCGGGCGGGACAGCACGTCGACCTCCACCCCGGCGGCGAGCTCGTCCCAGCGGGGATGGCGGGAGGTGATCAGGGTGTGCCCGGGGCCGGCGGGTAGCCAATTCCGCAGCTCACGGGGTGACTCGGCGTTGTCGAGCACCACCAACCACCGGCTGTGGCTGCGGAGGTAGGAGCGCAGCGCCCCAACCGCGCCAGCGGTGTCGGCGTGCGGTGGCCGCAGGTCCAGCTCTGCTGCCAGGGTCGCGTACTGCTCACCGATCAGGCCGATCTCCCCGGCGCTGACACACCACACCACGTCGTAGTCGCTGCCGTAGCGGTACGCGTACTCGATCGCCAGCTGGGTCTTGCCCACCCCACCCATGCCATGCAGCGCCACGACCGTCCCACCTTGGTGCAGCCGCTCCCGCAGCTGCACCAAGGTGGCGTCCCGGCCGACGAACCCCGGGTTACGCGGGCCGACGTTCCATACCGCCGGCAATCGTGCTGGTAGCTTCGGCCCCGCGACGGATATGACCGGCGTCGGGTGGGATGGCTGCCAATCCAGTGCCGGCGCGTGGGTGAGGATGTCGTGTTCCAGCCGTTGCAGTGCCGCATTCGGATCGATGCCCAGTTCTTCGGCGAGCCGCTTGCGGGTAGTGCGCAGGGTCGCCAGGGCGTCGGCCTGCCGTCCGGCCCGGTACAGCGCCCGAGCCAGCAGCTCACAGCCGTGCTCGCGCAGCGGATGCGCCCGCACGTGGACAGCGAGCTCGGCGACCGCGCCGTGGTGGTCACCCAGCTCCAGCTGCGCCGCACAGCGCCCCTCGACCACCGACAGCCGCAGCTGTTCCAGCCGCGCCACCTCCGGAGCCACCCAGGTGGCGTCGCACACATCGGCATAAGCCGGCCCGCGCCACAGCCCCAGCGCTGTATCGAATTCGCCCAGAGCATGCTCAGGATCGGCTCGGCCCAGTGCCTCGTGACCGGCCGTGGCATGTTCGGTGAACCGGGGCACGTCGAACTCGACGCCATGGCTGTCCAACAGATAACCCGGCGTGCGGGTGTGCAACACCGTAGCCGGTGCGCGAGGTGACCGGCCCGGCTCCAACAACCGCCGCAGATTCGACACATACGCCCGCAGCGACGTCATTGCGGCAGCGGGGGGATCCCCCGACCATAGGTCCTCAATCAGCGCATCAACTGTGACCAGCCGATCCACCTGACTCAACAACAACCCGAACAGCGCCCGCTGTCTCGGCGGGCCCAGATCGACCGGCCGCCCCCCGACCACGACCTCCACCGGCCCCAACGCCCGCCACTGGCATACCGGCTGATCATCCGGAACCAGCGCCAGTGGTGTTCTCGCCCGGGCTACCGATCCGCGCGCCTCAGCACCCATCCCTCGACCCCGATCGGTGTAACCGGACCTTTGTTGGATCTTACTTCGCTGCGGCTTGGCGACGAGGGACACGCCCGGAATGCCGACGAACGGTCGCCTGGAAACGGTGAACGGTGCGAATTGACCAGCGATACAGTTCAGTCCGTGAGTGGCGATGCGGGCGATAACTCGCATCGCCACTCACGGGTTATACACAGCCGAGCAGGGTGGTGACGGAGCGGTCTTGGGCGTTGTGGCCCATGAGGCCGATTCGCCAACCTTTGCCGGCCAGGGGACCCAGGCCGCCGCCGACCTCGATGCCGAAGTCCGCCCGCAACGCGGCGCGGGCCTTGGCGTCGACCATATCCTCGGGCAGCCAGACCGCGGTGAGCTGCGGTAACCGGTGCTCTTGCGCGGCGAACAACTCGAAACCGAGCTCAGGCAACGCCATCTGCAGCCGTTCACCGACCCGCGCGTGACGCTCCCACACCGCCGGTAGGCCCTCCGCCAGCAGCCGTCCCAGGCCCCCGTGCACGGCCGAGATCAGCGTGGAGCTCGCGGTGTGGTGGTAGCGGGGCGGATCGCCCTGGTAGTAAGCATCCAGCAGGCTCAGGTCGAGGTAGAACGAGCAGACCGGCTGGTCCCGATCCCGGATCCGCGCCACCGCCCGGTCGGACAGCGTCACCGGCGCGATCCCCGACGGCGCGCCCAGACACTTCTGGGTCGCTGAGTAGCAGGCGTCGACGCCCCACGCGTCCACCTCCACCGGAATCCCCCCCAGTGAGGTGACGGTGTCGACGAGCAGCAGCGTGTCGGTGTTCTGCAGCTCGCGTAGCGGGGCGATCTGGTTACGCACCCCGGTGGAGGTCTCGGCGTGCACCACCGCGACGAGCCGGGCCTGCGGCGCCCGGCGTTGAGCGTCGAGCAGCTGTTCGGGGTCCAGGGTGTGTCCCCACGGGGCGTGCACGGCCTGCACCTGCGCGCCGAGCCGGCGCGCCACTTCGCACAACCGTTCGCCGAAGTAGCCGTTCACCCCGACGATGGCCACCTCGCCCGGTTCCAGCAGGCTGGCCAGGCATGCCTCCATCCCCGCTGAGCCGGTTCCGCTGACCGGCAGGGTGAGCCGGTTCCGGGTGCCGAAGACGGTCCGCAGTCGTTGCGAGGTGTCGGCTACCAGGGTGAGGAACTCGGGATCCAGATGCCCGAGAACCGGCCGGGCCAGCGCCTCGACGGCCTCGGGATAGGGGTTGGACGGGCCCGGCCCGAGCAGCAGCAGATCGGAGTGCACAGCCGGATGGTGCCACGCCTGTCGTAGCGTCGCTGTTCATGAATAGCGTGCAGCAGTGGCCGGTCGACAAGGTGGCCGTTGCGGTGGTGGCTGCCTCTGGTGCGGTGGTCGGCAGCCACGGCCCGCAGGACCGACCGTTCCGGCTCGCCTCGGTGACCAAGCTACTGACCGCCTACGCGGTGCTGCTGGCGGTGGAGGAAGGGGCAGTGGACCTCGACCAACCGGCCGGGCCACCCGGTGCCACCGTGCGCCACCTCCTCGCGCACACCTCCGGGCTGGCTTTCGACACGTCACAGGTGTGGGCGGCTCCGGGAACCAAGCGGATCTATTCCAACACCGGGTTCGAGGCACTGGTCGATACGGTGTCGGTGTCAGCTGGCATTCGATTCGCGGACTACCTGGCTGAAGGGGTGCTGACACCACTGGGAATGGACGCGTCGCGGCTAAGAGGCTCCGCCGCGTACGGCGCGGTGTCCACCTGCGCGGACCTGACCCGGTTCGCCGCCGAGTTGCAAGCGCCCACGCTGCTCGCCTCTCAGACCCTGGCCGAGGCGACCCGGGTGGCATTTCCCGGCCTGGACGGCGTGCTGCCCGGTTTCGGCATGCAGCGCCCCAACGACTGGGGCTTGGGCTTCGAGCTGCGCGACCATAAGAGTCCACACTGGACCGGTAGCCGCAACTCACCCGAGACCTTCGGTCACTTCGGCCAGTCCGGCACATTCCTGTGGGTCGACCCGGTGGCCGGCGCCGCCTGCATCGCCCTCACTACCCGCGACTTCGGCCAATGGGCCAAGGACGCTTGGCCGGAGTTCTCCGACCGAGTGTTCACCGAGCTCCTGTGACGCGTTCTGGATGCAGCGTCGTGGCCAGCTGCAAACCGTCACGCTCACCGGCCCGGACTTGAACGGTAGCCAGCAGGACGACGGACATGATGCGCATTCGCTGATTTCTGATGCCCTCCCACCGCCGCACCGGCACCACCGCGAACTGCTCCGCCATGTCCAGCCGCCCGCGAACGAGCTCCAGACGCGCCCACAAGATCCAGATCACCGGTGGAGTCCACCATAGCAACCCGTGAAGATCGGCCCAGCAGCAGCGGCGTACCCTCGGTCTCCACGCACCGTGACTACGTGATCGGCAGCCACTTACTCAATCGATTGCGCATGGTTGAAGATATCGAGCGGATCCCACCTTCGCTTCACCTGCTGAAGCTTGGGGTAGTTTTCTTTGTAGTAGAGGATCTTCCAGTTGGCAAGATCAACGTCAGGGTAGTTGACGTAGCAGCCGTCGAGGCGGCCATCGGGGACCGGCCCGTCAGCACCGTACATGGCAGCGTAGAAGTCGCGGATCCAGCGGAGGTTCGCCTCGTCGTCGTTCTCGTGAGCCCAATAAGTCTGGTACTGCAACTTCATAGCCGACGAACGTTGCGGGATGGCCGTATGGGCCGGCTCGACCGCATTCACCTGACCGCCGTAAGAATCGACTTGAAGCAACGCCTGCGAATTCTGAAATTCAGACGTGCGCAAACTTTCCCATATCGCTTGACACTCGTCGGCAGTGAAGTTGCCAATCATGTAGGCCGACTTGTATTTGCCTCGTCGAGGGTTTCCCGAACCGTTGAGGGTCTGGGTCGCAAACAGCCAGGGCATCACCTGAATATCGAGGGTCGACGCCGGAATACCGTGATAGCCGACAGGAATGGAAAGCGGCTCGGGGCGGATGCCCGCAGGGCGAACCGCGTCCCGGAAGGCATGTATAGGACCGGGGTCGTCACCCACCGATTGAATGGTCAATCCAATATTCGGCACGGGTGCGCACGTGAGGTGCAGCAGCGCAAACAGACCTTGAAAGGGGTCGTCGGGATCCTTGTGGTCAACAAAGAACTGTCCGTAGCTCTGCAAGAACTCAGTAAACGAATCGACGGTGAAGTCCTCCCAGTTCCAGCTTTCGCTGGCCAGGCACACCTGTGACGGCGCGGCCGGCGGGTCAGCAAAAAAGAACTTCGTCACGATACCGAAGTTGCCGCCTCCGCCGCCCTGGTTCCCCCACAGCATCAGCGATTCGGCACTGTCCGCCACCTCCGCGCTGAACCGATCGCAGTGTACCTGCCCATTACCGTCGACATGGACTACCTCAACGGCCGTCAGGTAGTCGACCGTCAACCCGTGTAAGCGCGACAACAGCCCGTAGCCCCCACCGGTGATATGACCTCCGGCACCCACCGAGTAACAGGAACCCCCAGGTAAAGTCACCCCGTACTGCTTGTATAACTGAACATAAACATCGAACAGCGTGGCGCCCGCGTCGACAACGAACCACCCGGTCTCAGCGTCGACGTACACATCATTCATGAGAGACAAATCAGCAATGACTCCGCCAGTATTTCCATAGGCGAAGTCTTCGTAGCAGTGACCGCCACTACGCACTGTGATGCGCAGCCCATCACGCACAGCCGACTCAACCGCCGCGACCACGTCAGCCGAGCCATTGCAGAGCCGCACATACGCCGGGTCAGCGATCCAACGCTGGTTGAAACCACGGGTCACTGCCCCGAACCGGGGGTCGCCGGGTAGCACAATGGATTCCCCTGCACTGTTGTTCACGTTCATCCTCCTGAGAAACGACTCAACGGGTGTCGGGGACCGAGGCCACCGAGCACACAACCCGCAAGACAACCAGCTCCAGACTCCACCTCTGGCGGCAATCTACATCGGCGCCCTGTACCGAATCTTGCAGGATTCCGGGGTCAGTCAGCGGCAGATCGCCGCGTTGACCGGGCAGTCCCAGTCAGAGGTGTCCGACATCGTCGCAGGCCGCCGGAAGGTGGAGAACCACCAGTTGCTCAGGCGCATCGCGACGGGCCTGGGTATCCCATCCGAGCTGATGGGCCTGTCCTGGTGGGCTCCCGACGGCACCTGGTACGGCTCCGGGGGGGCATACCCTGAAAAGGTCACGGTAGCCGACCCCCCGGAGGGGGATGATGACAAGATGCGCCGCCGTGCCGTGATCCTGGCCGCGCCGGTCGCACTGTGGGGCCACCCCCTGTTCGGCAGAGTCCCAGAGCTGCCCGCACCGGACTGGCTGGTCGGGACGCTGCCGTCCCGGCTGGGGATGATGCACGTGGAGGCAGTCACCGACCTGCTCACCCAGCTCCGAGGGTGGGCTCGCGCGTGGGGTGGGCAGGCAGAGGTGCTCGGTGCGGTCGCTGCCCAGTCGACGCGGCTGTTGACGGTCCCCGGCGAGGACAGGATCCGGGCACGGTTGGGGTCCGTCCTGGCCGAGCTGCACACCGAGGCCGGGTGGACCTACTTCGACTCCGGTGCCGACGACGCGGCCAACTACCACTACTGCCGCGCACTGGCCATCGCCCGGCAGTTCGGGGACCGCTACCAGATGGCCCACGCGCTGCACAGCGCCGGGAGGCTGCCCTTGGAGCGGGGCCGACTCAATGACTCGCTGAAACTGTTCCAGCTCGGCCAGATCGCGTTCATGCCGCTGGACGGAGCCCGGGTAGTAAATGATCCCCGCATTCCGCCCATGACTGCCAGCCTGGACTCCCAGCAGGCCCGGGCGCTGGCCCGGATGGATCTCCCGGATCAGGCAAGGTCCAAGCTCGCTACGGCCCGCGACAAGTGGCAAGCCCCCGACGCCTTCGCCCAAGCCGACGCCGACTACCGCAACGCGGACATCGCCGTGTGCCTGGGTCAACTCGACGTCGCCGAGCAGTTCGCCGGCCTGTCCGTCCGGGCGTGGGGTGATCAGGACCGCCGTCCCGCCGCGAGCGCCCGCATCCTGCTCGCCACCATCCACGTGCGAGCCGGGGAGCCACGCGGTCTGCAGCTAGCCCACAACGCCATCACCGCAGCCACCAAGCTCAGCTCCGTCCGCGTCCGCCACCGGCTTCTCCCGCTGGCCGATGAGCTCGACACCCGCCGTGGCAGCGACTACCAGCAACTCGCCCGGGTAGCCAGGCGGGTCGCAGTGGCCCGGCCGTAGGGGTCAGTTTTCTTGACGACCGCAGAAGGGAGGGGACCGTGAGTCCATGCTTGACCGCTCACGGAGGCGCCCACGGGACGTGAACTCCCTTGCCGCTCCATCGTCAACGATGCCACGAGCGATCCGTGATCGCGCGGACGGCGGCAGCTGCCGCTGGACTGAGGCTCGCTCGCTAAATATTGGTCGCAAATAGATCGGTCTTGTACTTTTCGGGCAGCCATCCTTCGGAGAGCGCTGTGAGTACAGCAAACGGCTGCTGCCCGAGTACGCATAGGCACATCCTCCCCTTGCGGAGGAGGTCAGCCGCACGGCCCGAGTCGGCCGGCTTGGCTGAGCGCGTGACGGCCTGAGCGTCGGCCAGCAGTCGAGGTAGCAACTCCGCTAGCGGCACGAACCGGCCGCTGTAGAAGTGTCCCCACGAAACTGCGCGGTGCGGTGAACGCCCGGCCGGGCGGCACGCGCTCACCAGCACGTCACGGCGGCGGCATCGTGCTCAGCAGATCAACCACGCCCCAACCGGACCAGTTGATCACCAACTCAGCAATCCACTTACAAGATCAATAATACACCCCCGTCCACGGATCCAGACTAAATGGTAGTATGGTGTAATAGTTATTTTTATGGCACAATCCGGCATGCTTGACATTCATAATTTCCGGCGGTCGCCTCTTGAACGCCTTCCGTCGATCGAGGAGCATTACGATGCCTCTGGTAACCAGGTACGACACCCCGGCCGGCCTGCGTGACGTCCCAGAGGGCTCGTCGTTCTACGACGCCTGGCACGAGTTCGTGAACGGCGAGGTCTCTGATTCCCCGGGTTCACCGTGGATCGACCCGGTCCTCGTCGACGCCGACGTCGTGACCGTCCGCACCCTGTCGTGGATCGGTTTCCCGCGCGCGACGCTCACCGTGGACCGGCGCGACGACCGCGCGCAGGGCTTCGCCGACGCCGAGGAGGCTGGCGCGCCGGGAGCGTGGCGGCCGCGGCAGTTCGAGTACTTCGAGTGGTACACCACCCGCGACGCGACGGGAAAGGTCACGAAGGTCGCGTTCAGCACTGAGACCCCGCAGTATTTCGAGCGGCTCGCGGCGGTCGACAAGGAACGGGTGGTGGAGCTCTACTGCGAGCACGTGGATCCGGCCGTGCAGTGGGATGAGCTCGTCAAGGCTGACGGGACCTACGACCGGCACAACCGCTGGACCACCATCGATGGGATCATGCACTACGTCAACGGAATCAACGAGCTCAACCAGGCGATTGGCCTGGCGAAGAGCGGTGCCGGGGCGACCGTCGCCGCCCGGGACAACTTCGAGTTCCCGTTCATCATCGGTCTCAACGCCGCCGACGACTACATCATTCGTGAGGTCGCGGCGCTGGGCCGGTCGGGGTTCGACATCACGGTGCACGAGCCCGTGGGGCTCTACATCGACGGCTGGGACGACACGGGCTGGACCAAGCCCGACGGGTCCCCGGTCGGCGACTACTGGCGCATCACCCGCGGCCGACCCGGCGCTGTGCTCCGCCTGGAGTACGAGGTTCCCTACGAGGAAGGGTTCGTGGTGGGAGACATTCTGATTGGCGGCCGGCCCGTGCTACACGGCGGCCAGCTGGCCGAGCACATGACCTCGTCCCTGCCGGTGGTCGTCGCGCGGAGGTCATCATGACCGAGCCCACTGCCCAGGAGGTTCTGGAGCGCATCGCCGCCGCCGAACCGGCACTGCTGACGGGGGTGGACGTCGGCAACCTCGGCGGCGAGCCCGCCGAGCCCGGCGGCGGACAGGCCGAGGAGCCCGACGGCCGGATCGAACCCGTCTATGACGAGGCAGCCCGGCGCGACATCCAGGGCAACATCGTCCCGGGGTTCAACAAGGACTATCAGCACTTCCTGTTCCTGCGCATCTGCGACCGGGAGCAGGCCCGGCGGTGGGTCGCCGGGATCTCGTCGGCGATCACGTCGATGGACGAGGCGCTGGGCTTCGTGCGCGAGTACCGCGCGCGGCGCCTGGCCGAAGGGGTACGGGCGCCCACCGGGCTGACTGCGACCTGGGTCACCATCGCGTTCTCGCATCCTGGCATCAGGACGCTGGCCGGAGCGGACGAGGCGAAGCGGTTCGGGGAGGAGAGTTTCCGCCAGGGTCTGGCGGCACGCTCGACCTACCTGGGTGACCCCACGTCGGCCGAGCACCCCGGCCACCGGGACAACTGGGTCGTCGGCGGACCGGACAACGAGGCGGACGTCCTCGTGGTCGTCGCCGCCGACGCCGAGCACGACCTCACGGCCCGGGTCGAAGAGATCCGCGACGGACTCGACGGGCTCGACGTGGTGTACGAGCAGTGCGCCGCGGCGCTGCCAGGGGCACTGGCCGGCCACGAGCACTTCGGCTTCAAGGACGGGGTGTCGCAGCCGGGCGTCCGCGGCCGGCTCTCCGAGGCGCCCGACGACTTCCTCACCCCGCGCTACCCCGCTGCGCCGACCGCCGGCGACGCCGACAAGCGGCCGCAGCTGTACGCCAAGCCCGGCCAGCAGCTGGTCTGGCCCGGCCAGTTCCTGCTCGGCGAGCCCCGGCAGGACACGGAAAACCTGCTCGACCGCGCGGCACAACCGGAGCCGCCAACCTACCCCGAGTGGGCACGACGCGGCTCCTACCTGGTGTGCCGCCGCCTGCGGCAGGACGTCCCGGGGTTCTGGAACTTCGCCGCGACAGCCGCCACCCGCACCGGGACGACACCAGAGCACCTGGCGTCGATGATGGTCGGGCGCTGGCCCAGCGGGGCCCCGCTCATGCGGGCGGCCACGGCCGACGACCCCGCCCTGGCCGGAGACGAGTTCGCGAACAACAACTTCCTGTTCGACGACGACACCCGACCACTCCCGCTGCGCCCGATACCCGGCTACCCCGGCGACAACTTCCCCCGGGCCAAGGGCGACATGCTCGGCACGGTGTGCCCGCACTACGCGCACATCCGCAAGACCCACCCGCGCGACACCGCCACGGAGCTGGGCAAGCCGCACGACAGCATGCTCCGGATGATCATGCGCCGCGGGATCGCCTACGGCGAGCCGTACCTCGGCGCGGCCCACCCGGATCCCGACGCTGACCGCGGGCTGATGTTCCTCTGCTATGGCGCGACCATTGAGGACCAGTTCGAGTTCCTCACCCGGCGCTGGTCGAACCTGCCGAACCAGCCAAACGACGGCGGGCACGACCCCGTAATCGGCCAACGCGACCGCCGCGGCAACCGCGAGCGCCACATCGACGTGCCGGGAGCGGACGGAGCGACCGTGCGCATCACCATCGAGCGCGACTGGGTGATCCCGACCGGCGGCGGCTACTTCTTCGCCCCACCAATCTCCGCCCTCACCACCACCCTGGGCGAACACCCCCAGCCGGTCCCGCAACAGTGACCACGGCCTCCCGTTCGGCGCGGCAGGCGCGCTGACAGAGAGGGGCCAACCTCAGGCTCCAACCTCGTCGGCCGGCGCGGTGTCCGGTTGGTCGGCGAGGGGTGCTGCACCAGCGATCTTCAAGTACTCATTGATCTCGTCTTGAGTGGGGTCGACGCTCACCGACTCGGCGTATGCCTCAGCCACCTCTGGATCGTGCTCACTGCCCGGTTCAGCCGTGCTGGCGATCGGCAGCCGTTCGTCGGGTGTCGTCATGCTTACCTCCCCGCGCGCCGTTTATCGACCCGGTCTCCCGCTGTGCGGACGCGCACCGAGGCTACCCGGTTCCCGGTTGGGTCACTCTGGCACCTGGCGGGACTGCGGTCCGCGCCTACCCGGGCGGGAAATCTGTCAGGAGTGCCAGGGTTAAAGGCGCGCAACCACCTGGTCCAGATCACACGCTATGGCGGTGCGAAGGCATCGCGCCGTTCGGCCGGATGGTGAGGGTCAGGGCCGGCGGACGCCTCGGGCGGCGATGGTGGCGGATCCGATGGTCAGGATGGTAGCAGTAAGCAGAGCGCTGATGGTCGCGCCGAATGCCGGGTCGGCCAGTGCCCAGCCGCGGGCGGCGTCGATCGCGTAGGTGAGCGGGTTAACGGTGGCGATCACCTGCATCCACGGCGGCAGCCCGGCCACGGGCACGAAGGCACTGGACGCGAACATCAGCGGGAAGATCACTATGAATCCGACCATCTGCATCAGCTCGACATTGCGTACCCAGCTGGCCAGCGCCATGAACACCCAGCACAGCCCCGTGCCGACCGTCAGCCCGATCAGCAACGCCAGCGTGGTGCCGGCGACCCCACCGGTCGGGGCGTAACCGAAGAGCACGGCGGCGGCTACCGTGAGCACGAGGAGCTGGGTGGCGTTACGCACCAGGTCGAACAGGCTGCGCGCGACCAGCACCGACATCATCGAGATGGGCAGGGTGCGAAATCGGGTCAAGGCCCCATTGCGCAGGTCGGTGGCCAGCCCCGCACCGGACCACATCGCTGCCTGGGTGCCCGTGGTCACCAGGATCGCGGGCAGCAGGTAGTCGATGTAGCTCACTCCGGACGGGAAGCTGGGCGAGTCCGCGATGCTGTGAAACACCTGGCTGAACAGCACCAGCATGATCAACGGCTGGAGCAGGCTCAGCACGATCAGCCGCGGGTCTCGCAGCCGGCGCAGCGCCCTGCCGGTGAGCACCTGCATCTGGGTGAGCACCCCGCTGCCGGCCGGGCGGGCCCGCACGGTGCTGGGTGGAATGGCGACCATGGTCATGGGCGGGCTCCGGTCAGGGTGAGGTACACGTCGTCTAGCGTCGGCTCGTGCAGGCCGAGCTCGTCAGCCTCAATGCCAGCGTCGTCTAGCGCGCGCACCACGACGGCCAGCGCACGCGACGAGTCGACCGGTGCGGTGAGCGTCCGGCCGGACTGCAACGGGTCCAGCCCAGCGCGCCGCAAGGTGTCCAGTGCCGGTCCGATATCGGCGGCGACGGCCAGCGTCGCGCTAACGGTGCGCCGGCCGACGCGGCCCTTGAGCTCGGCCGCAGTACCCACCGCCACCACCTGACCCTGAGACAACACGGTGATGGCGTCGGCCAACCGATCGGCCTCGTCAAGGTACTGGGTGGTAAGCAGCACCGTGGTGCCGCCGGTCACCAGGGTGCGCACGACATCCCACATACCCAACCGGCTCTCCGGATCCAACCCGGTGGTGGGCTCGTCGAGAAACACCACGTCAGGCCGCCCGACCAGGCTGCTCGCCAGATCGAGCTTGCGTCGCATCCCGCCGGAGTAACCCTGCGCGGGCCGATCAGCGGCCTCAGCGAGCCCGAACAGCTCAAGCAGCTCAGCAGCGCGTCGACGCGCCTCGCGCCGGCCAGCACCCAGCAACCGACCCAGCAACACCAGGTTCTGGGTGCCGGTGAGGTCCTCATCCACCGAGGCGAACTGGCCGGTGACACCGATCCGGCGGCGCACCTCGGCGGCGTCGCGCACCACGTCGAAGCCGGCGACCGTGGCGCTGCCGCCGGTCGGGGGGAACAGCGTGGTCAGCACGTTGACTAGGGTGGTCTTGCCAGCGCCGTTGTGCCCGAGCAGGCCGTGCACGGTGCCGGCCGGAACGGCCACGCTCACCCCGTCCAAGGCAGTGACATCGCCGAACGTCTTGCGCACCTCGACGGCGTCGATCATCGATTCTCCTCTCGTAACGCGCCGTGCAAGAAGACCTCGATCAGCTCTTCGAGATCGCCTGGACCCGGCTCCCCGAGTGCGACCATCCGTAACCTCAGCATCCGGTCGCTGGTCACCGCCAGCAGATAAATCTGCGCACTGCGCTCGGGACTCAGCCGCAGATTCGCGGCGTCTGGGGCCAACAGCTCAGCGAACGCACCGATCAGCTCGCGCATCGCGTGACCCGGGCCGCCGTGCGATCCAGGCTGGGCACAGGAGGTGCGAACGGCATGCCCGACCGCGATTGCCCGATCCCAGTACTCAGCGACGGTGGCGGCGGCCCGCAGCAGCCGATCGCACAGCGGCAGCTCCCGCGGGATCTGGCGCAGCGTGGCCACCGGGCCGGCCGGGTCGAACGCGGCGTCGAGGCACGCGGTCAGCAACTCTTGCTTATCGGTAAAGACACGGAACACGGTGCCCTCGGCGACCCCGGACGCGGCCGCGATCTGCCCGGTGGTCACAGTCGCGCCGTGCTCGACGATCAGCGGCAGGGTGGCGGCCACGATCGCCGCCCGACGATCGTCCGGCGTCATCGCCGGAGCCCGCAGGCGTCGAGTGTCACTCACGCCCACAAGGGTACGGAGTGAGCACTCACTCCGTCAATGAGTGAGTGCTCACTCACTCATTGTATTAGAGGTGTTACGTACCGTTCAGTCGCTTGGCGGGGTTTGACGCGCATTGGGCACCCCGCCACACTGCTGTACGCGTAGGTATACGCAGTCTGCATGGCCGCGCCGTTAAGCGGCCGGGGCGCTGGAGACCACCCAGCTGCCTGCGACGGGATCCGCACTCAGGCGCAGCGTGAGGTTGCCGGGCTGGCTAACGTCAAGCTTCGGTCACGACCACACCTGTGATTGCCCGCTCACACCGTCATCGTCGTCTCAGAGGCGGGTGTCCGCCGGGTAGCCCTCAAAACTCTGGTATTGAAGACCATCGTGGGCGCATACTCGGCGGTGTGACGGAGTTCCGAATGAGGTACGGCGCGATGTTCGCGTCGCGTCGGGTCCGCGCCTTGGCGACGATCAGCGTCTCGGTGGTCGTCGAATCCCCGAAGCCGGTAACACGCTACGAGGTCGAACATCACCGCATTCCGGAAGCCGAGGACCGCCCGGAGCTTCGTACCCGGTGGCGTGCCCTCCCGACGTCAATCCGACCGGAAGACTGGGTCACCGAAACGGGCGTCAAGCAGGTTCCCGGTTCCCTGCTGATCGCCGAGGAGCAGCGCCGCCCAGAGGGCTACTACCCCGGCGCATGAGATCGAGACGCTGCGTTCTCGGCACAGACTGCTGCGGCATAGCGCTGGTGACCGACCAACACCCGTGAGTGCGTAACAGTGTTCCAACACTGTTACGCACTCACGGGTTATCCACAGACGGCGCCTTCGGCGGCGGAGCCGACCAGCCTGGCGTATTTGGCGAGCACGCCGCGCAGCGTGCGCTCGGGAGCCTTCCATTCTTGCCGGCGTCGCTGTAGCTCGTCGGCGGAGACATGCAGGTTCAGCTCGCGGCGATCCATGTCCAGCACGATCGGGTCGCCGTCGCGGACCAACGCGATCGGCCCACCGTGGGTCGCCTCGGGCGCCACGTGCCCGACGCACAAGCCGGTGGTGCCCCCGGAGAAGCGCCCATCGGTGAGCAGCAGGACGTCCTTGCCCAACCCGGCGCCCTTGATCGCGCCGGTGACCGCGAGCATCTCGCGCATCCCCGGTCCGCCCTGCGGGCCCTCGTACCGGATCACCACCACGTCACCGGGTTGCAGGTCCCCGATGGCGTCCATCGCGGCCCGTTCGCCGTCGAAGACCCGCGCACGCCCCTCGAAGCGGGTCGAGTCGAAGCCGGCGCTCTTGACCACCGCGCCCTCGGGAGCCAGCGAGCCGCGCAGGATGGTGATGCCGCCGGTGGGATGGATCGGGTCGGTGAGGTGATGCAGGACCTTGCCGTCCAGGTCGGGTGGGTCCAGCTCAGCGAGGTTCTCGGCGATGGTGCGCCCGGTGACGGTGAGGCAATCACCGTGCAGCAATCCCGCGTCCAGCAGCGCCTTCATCACCACCGGCACGCCACCGACCTGATCGACCGCGGACATCACGTGCGCGCCGAAGGGTTTGACGTCGGCCAGATGCGGCACCTTGTCACCGACCCGGTTGAAATCGTCCAGCTCCAACGCCACCCCGGCCTCGTGGGCGATGGCCAGCAGGTGCAGCACCGCGTTGGTCGAACCGCCGAAGGCCATCACCACCGCGATCGCGTTCTCGAACGCTGGGCGGGTGAGGATCTGCCGAGCAGTGATCTCGTGGGCGATGAGGTTCACCACCGCGCTCCCGCTGGCCCGAGCGAACCCGTCGCGGCGCCGGTCCACCGCGGGCGGGCTGGCCGAACCGGGCAGCGACATGCCCAACGCCTCGGCCGCACACGCCATCGTGTTGGCGGTGTACATGCCGGCGCACGCGCCCTCACCGGGACAGACCGCCCGCTCGATGGCGTCGACGTCGGCCCGGCTGATCAGGCCGCGGACACAGGCCCCCACCGCCTCGAAGGCGTCAACGAGGTTGACCTCGCGATCGCCGACCCGACCGGGCAGGATCGTGCCCGCGTAGAGGAACACCGCCGCCAGGTCGAGCCGGGCGGCGGCCATCAACATCCCGGGCAGGCTCTTGTCGCAGCCGGCCAGCAACACCGTCCCGTCGAGGCGCTCGGCCTCCACCACGGTCTCCACCGAGTCGGCGATCACCTCGCGGGAGACCAGCGAGTAGTGCATCCCGACATGTCCCATGGAGATGCCATCGGACACCGAGATCGTGCCGAACTCCATCGGGAAACCCCCGGCGGCGTGCACACCTTCCTTGCTGGCCTTGGCGAGCCGGTCCAGCGACAGGTTGCACGGGGTGATCTCGTTCCAGGACGAAGCGACCCCGATCTGCGGCTTGGCGAAGTCGTCGTCGCCCATGCCGACGGCACGCAACATGCCCCGGGCGCCGGCGCGCTCCAAGCCGTCGGTGACGTCCCGGCTGCGGGGTTTGAGGTCTGGCTGGCTCATGCCCGTCTCCTCCCAAGGTCGGATACAGGCATGGTGTCCTACCGGCCCGGTACCGGACCCAGCGACCGCCCCCTCGCACCAATCAGTGCGCGCGGTGCGAGGGCGGCGGGTGGTAGATCCGAGCGCCGGCGCGCCCCACGGGCACCGCTGGGCGCCCCACGGTATCAGCCCGATGCTTACCGCCGGGCTCATCTTGAGGAGAGCGAGCCGCCGCCGAGGCACGTCGTGACCAGTACACCCGGATCCGGTAGACCAGGCTGCGAATATCGTCGGTGAGTGTCATACCGGTCCCCTTCGGCGAGGACTTCCGCGAGGAACTCCAACCCCTACAGGTTAACCCCCCACCCGAGGTCGCAAAACTGACAAAAATGTTTCACACGGTGGCATTGCGTGACGATCGATGCTTTTGGTTTCCGATCGTGTCCGGGAGGGTGCGCGGAGTCGCCGACCCGTGTTAATAAGTTGATGACCCTGGGCAGTTGAACGGTAACGGGATGAACGGAACGTGTCCGACCGGAGAAGTTCTGTTGCCACGATGTTCCGCTGTAACGCGGCCCTGAACTGTTCCGATGACTAGGGTGAGCCCCGATGATTTCCCCCGATCGTCGGGGCTCCCTACGGGTCAGCGTCGAGTGACACACGTGGCGATGTCAGGCCTACCGCCAAATGGAGCCTTTTGGCGCTTCGAGTGGCCCTGCTGACAGCCAAGTGG
>DATEMN010000326.1:0-4242 GCA_035275565.1 Pseudonocardiaceae bacterium
ACAGCGCCGCACCGTTCCGTGTGTGCTCGGTGACGCGCCAGACCTTGCCGTTCGGGGCGACCAGGTCCCCGGTGGTGTTCTTGGGGTCGGTAATCTGAGTCAAGGTGATCCACTTCCTTCTGTGTTCTGGTGGATTGCCGAAGTCGAGGGCTCGCCGGACTGGGCAGTTGGGCGGGCCTTCGGCGCAGGTGGAGTCAGTCGCCGTGCGCGGCGGCGCGCCGAGGAGGCAGCGGGCGCAGGTGCTTTAGGGGGTGTGAGCCGGCGTCCTTCGACGGCGGCGGCGCGATGGCCAGCGGGCCGGTCGTCGGCTCGATGTGGAAGAGCTGGTCGATGCGCGTCAGGTCTTCGTCGGTGAAGTAGACGGTCCGTCCGACCTTGGTGCGCGGCAGCTTCTTGACGTTGCGGCGCAGCCACGACTCTTCGCAGCCGAGTGCTTCGGCGGCCTCGGCGTACCGGTAGCGGCGGCTCACGCGGAGACCGCCTCACCGGCCGGGTCGTCGGCTTGCGGGATGGCCGGGATGCAGCGGCCGGTGGGGGTGAAGAGGATCAGGACGTCTACGCCGATTGCCGCCGTGAGGGCGTGGGCGTTGTCGCAGGGAATCTCGTCGCGGACGCCGGTGAGGAGGTTGGAGATCGTTCCGTGGGAGAGGCCGCATGCGGCGGCGAGTTCACGGATGGTGATGCTGCTGCCGGTGCCGGTGCGCTGCATGAGCTGTCGGAGCAGCTCGCGGTTCATCAGCTTGTACATGGGTTGGCTAGGGCACACGTTTACCTCGTTGATCGTCTTGTTCATCGAGTTGAACAAGACGAGCATGGCATACCCGTGGTCCGATTGTCCATGACCTATGAACACCTTGTTCATGAAGATAAACAGTGGTCGCGCAATGGTCCGATCAAGTGTTCGATTGAAGTCAGGACATACTTACCGAGCGGCTAGCGCTCGTGTGCATCGGTGTGGACAATCTGTTCAGCGAGCGGAGTGCCATCCCTACCCGCCGGGCAACCCCACTCGCCGCAACGGCACCACCACCACCCCCCCATGCCCCCGGAGTAACAGATGAACGCCACAGATGACCCGCACATCCTGACCCGAAACGATCTCTCTCGGCTCGTGCGAGAGCGCCGAGCCGAGCTGCGCCTCAGCCTGCGGGCCGTCGCCGAACGCACCGCTGATCCGACCACTGGCGATCATCGCGTCAAGTACGGATGGCTGAATCGGCTCGAAAAAGAAGAGGACGTCATCCCTCCGTCGCTGCCCCAACTCCGCGCCCTCGCCGACGCGCTGGAGATCCCCTTCGGAAGGGCCCAGGATGCGGCCGGCAGCCAGTTCCTCGGCATCGACTCCGTATGGAGCACCAGCGGCGAAGCCCGCGCTCTGGTGGAGCGGGCAGACCGCCTCACCTCCGAGCAGCGTGATCAGTTGATGCGCCTTATTGACAGTTTGGCGCCGCCACGCGATTAGTTGTGGCATATACCATTGGCCAAAGCTGATGCGGTCAGTCATCAATCGGCACGTCAGGTAGTCATGATTCAGCCGAGGTGGCAGCATTAGCGGTCCGCCTGGGGGGCGTGAGACAGGGGAGCCGTGCGCGTGCGCACAACAGCGCATGCGTACAGGCACGTGCCAATGAGGTATGCATGAGTGAAACCGAGGAAGAGCACGCTGACGAGAGCGTGAAGTTCACCATCCGCATCATGCCCGACGCGGAAATGCCAGACGGGCTGAACGTCGTCCCCGTTGAACTCGACGGGCAGTTGACCGTATGCATTCGCGAGCGCCATATCAGCGAACAAGCCCGCGACGAGTTCAACGCCGTCATGAACCATGCCACCCGCCACGGGCTGCTCACCCAAACATGGGGCGGCCCAGGCAAACCCGAGCCGCCCCACGACAGACGTTAGGCGCTCGCCACCGGCCGCAACCCGGCCCGCGGACCTGGAACCGCCAACGCGGCCTCGACGGCAGCAGTGATCTCAGCGTCGAGGCCGCGCACCAGATGCCCGTACCGGTCCACCGTCGTACTGATCGACTCATGCCCCAGCCGCGCCTGGATCGCAGGCAACGGGATCTTCGCCGCGATCAGCCACGACACGTGCGTATGCCGCAGATCATGAATCCGTGGCCGCTTCGGCAGGCCCTTCTCCACCGCAGCCTCAACGGCAGGCTTCCACTTCCGGTTGTAGTAGTTCGCGTGCCGCCAGTTCAGGCCCGTTGCCGTGCGGAACACGAACGACTCCGGCCGCATGCCCGCCACCAGGCGGCGCGCCATCTCCACCTGCGCCGGCGCCAGCGCGATCATACGGCGCGCCTTCCTCGTCTTCGGCGGCCCCAGATAGAACGCCTTCTCCGCACCCTTCCGCGCCCGCTTCCACGCCCGCTGGACGTTGGCTGTGGGGGTGGGGGAGTTGAGGGTGAGGTCGCGTACCTGAAGGGCGGTGGCCTCGCCCCAGCGCATGCCGGTGCCGACGAGCCAGTCGGCGAGATCCCGCGCGGAGGGGTCGGTGATCTCCTGTGCAATCCGCGCGTACTCGTCCCGCTCGAGGAACGTCATCTCCTCCTCGGTGTGGTCGTCCTCCCGGGGCAGCCGCGTCTTGGCGCAGCAGTTCGCGGTGCGCAGCTGGGGCGCAGCCTCCACGGCGGCCTGCACGATGCAGTACAGCAGCCCGTGCCGGTTCGCGACGGACTTCGGGTCGGCCGGCCGCCGGGCCCACTTCTCCTCGTCGTCGGGGTGGCGTTCGCCTGCTTCCTCGAGGCGGACCCAGTCGTTGACGTCGTCCTGGGTGAGGTTGCAGATGGTGGCTGCCTCCTCGATGCCGTGGACGGTGGTGTGCCGCAGGAGGGAGAGGTGGATGCGGATCTCGCGGTGGTAGTCGTCGCGGGTGCGTTCGTCGATGCCGGTGAGGCGGTCGACGTAGCGGGTGGCGTAGTCGACGAGGGGGATGTCGCCGGGGACGGGTGGGGTTTCGACGAAGCCTTGGCCTTTGACCCAGCCGTGGGGCCATTTGTTGCCGTGTGCTTCCACGAGTTTCTTGAACTGGTCGGCTGTGTCTTCGTCACCGAAGCGTTCGTTCTGCCAGTCGCCGTCTTGGCGCCACTTCACCTGGAAGGTGATGGCGCCGTTCTTTTGGGGGCGTTTCACGATGCTCGCCATGCAGGGACGATAGGGCCTCAAATGGGGCGCGGGAACGGTTAGGTGTTCCCGTGATGTTCCCGTGGGCCGGGACGCGGTGAGGGCCTGACCTGTTGTTGCAGGTCAGGCCCTCGCTCGGTTGGGGTGAGTGACGGGACTCGAACCAGTTTTTTGAACATATCGTGACCTGCGGAAACGCGGTGAACTGGGACAAAAGCGTGTAGCTCGATGCACTTGAGTGCGTGAATCCGGCAGGTGGGTGCGGGTGCTGTTCCCACGGGAACACCCCGCTTCGAGAGTCACGCAGCCCATCGGCCCAGTGAGTGGAAAAAGCCGTGTCCGTGATCGTTCGGGAACAAGCCGACGCCCCGGCCCTGACTGCAGGACCGGGGCGCCGAGGCCTCTCCCGGAACCGCCTGGGGGGCAGGTGCCGAGAGGGGCCGTTCTGCGGCGCGAGTCGCTCCCCGATTCGCGCCAAGCTATTCATGATCCAAATATGCACCCCTAATGGGGCTGACTTGCACCCAAGATCACCAAAGGGTTTATCGGGTGCCGCGCCGCCCACCCGAAGACGACGACTGGACGAACAGACAGCGCCAGGTGTTGGCTGCCCGCGTACGTGACGGGCGCCGAGACCAGAGCCTGACCCAGGAAGAGCTCTACTTAGCCGCCGGGATCAGCCGGCGCTCTCTGCAGGCGATCGAGTCCGGCCACGGGAATCCCAAGCTCGCCACCTTGATGCGTGTCGCCTGGGTCCTCGACGTGCATGTGGCCGACCTCCTTCGCGAGCCTGAGTCGTGAGCGGGCTGTCAACGGTAGTGGGCGCTCTGTAGATATATGTCGTTACCACGCGTACGACAAGAGCTTGCTTTACGCAGAAGTTGCGCGTGTAACCAGGACCGGCCTCCGGGGGAGGGAGGCCGGCCCCAGCATGCGGGCGGTCGTCGGCACTCCGCCCGCACCCGCCGCTACCGGACGGACAGCAGCGGGAACCTTCACCAGCCGCTGACCGGGGCCGTCTGGGTCGGTGGCCGCTGGCACAGCTTGACGTGCCGGTACACGGTGGCGCCGGGCCCGGACGCGGAGTCGATGTGGTGTTCCGTGTACTTCT
>DATEMN010000327.1:0-12382 GCA_035275565.1 Pseudonocardiaceae bacterium
ATCGTCGTTCGACTCCGGCTTCTGAGCATACAGATTCATGCCATGCACGCCCAGCCGACGAGCCAGAAACTCACTTGACGTGCCCCGGATGCAATCAAAACACTCAGTGGTGCGCACCTGCCGGAAGCCGACCCCTGTCACAAGGCCCACAACCTCCTCTTCCCGTAACGCCCCGCCGACGCACAACGCCCACAGGTCAACGCTGGACCGCAGAAGCCGACCTAACCCCGACGTCAACGCGATATCACTGAGCAGGAGCCGGCCACCGGGCCGTAGGACACGGTAAATTTCCCGAACTGCGCGTTCCTTGTTAGGCACCAAATTGAGCACGCCGTTTGAGATCACGGTGTCGATACTCCCGTCATCAACTGGCAGGTTTTCCGCATCGCCGCGTCGGACTTCCACCTGGCGCAAACCCGACTCCGCGATCGATGCCTGGCACCGTTGGAGCATTTCATCGGTCATTTCGATGCCGATCGCACGACCACCAGCACCGACCTGGTGAGCAGCCAGGAGCAGGTCCGTTCCCGATCCTGAACCGACGTCAAGGACCACCTCCCCCCGGCGAATCGGAGCGACGGCATGCGGATTGCCCACCCCCGCGAACGATTCGGTCGATAATCTCGGTATCGCGGCAAGAGCGGACCGATCATAGTTGAGGAGCGTGCTCGCATACTCGGAACCCCGATGAAAATGGAATTTACCATCGGGTTCGGTGGCGACGCGAGCATATAGCTTCGCGACCTCGGAACGGAGTTCAGTCACCTTGTCTTCAGGGAGTGTGTCGCTGAGACGTGCGCCTTTGCGGATCTGCGACCGCGCCGCCGACCACAGTGCCGGGACCCAGCAAAACATGTGCGAGATTTGCGATCTTTGCATTGTCGCCTCACGCCCCTTTCTCTTCATTACTTCTGGTGCCATGTTCAATCATGTCAAGCACTTCCTGCACCGTGCGCACGCGCAGCCATCGGTCGAACGAAATTTCAATGCCGAGGGTATCTTCGATTTGCACGACGATCTCGGCGAACGTGATCGAATCGATCCCGAGGTCAGTAATTCGGGTTTCAAGGCCGATGTCGTCAAGCGGCTGCTCGCTGACCCGACGGAAGATCGCCCGGACCAGCGCGGCGCGGTTATGATCCGTCATCGCTGGTCCTTGATGGTGTCACGGCGTAGAAACTGGCGTGCATGGTGATTGCGGTACTGTATCCATCCAAGGACGGCATGCCATCGCAGCCTCGCGGCCAGTGATAGACGGGTCAGGCGGCTGGAACGCTTGGCCTGAGCGATCCGATGCAGTGCTCCGTCAAGAAAAAGTGTCCGTGTCTTGGCGCGTTGGACCTTGCCGCTACTGGTCTTCGGCAGCATTCCCGGCGGCAACACAAGCACGTCGTCGACTGTCAGCGCCAACTCTTCGTTGACCCGCGTCCGAACGTCGCGTTCGACACCTACCGCATCTGCCACACGCGCTTCGCATACGATGGCGAGCTGATCGACGCCGTGTGCGCTCGGGTACGCGAACGCGACAATATTCCCCGCTCGGATCGACTGCAGGCCATCGAGCGCCCATTCGATCGTCTGGGGAGCGTAGTTTCGCCCACGCACGATGACCAGATCGCGATCTCGGCCGGTGACGAATAGTCGCGCTCGCGCAAGATACCCCAAGTCACCGGTACGTAGCCAGCCCCCTGCATAGGATTGCGCGGTCGCGTCCGGGTCGTCGAAATAGCCGTGGGTGACACTGGGGCCCTGAATTTCGATCTCACCGACACGTCCTTCAGGCAACGGTCGACCGCGTTTGTCGAGTATGCGTAGCGCGTGGTCTGCGATAATGGTCCCGCAACTCACAAACTCCAGCGTCTTGGCGCCGGCGACGGGTGGTGCTGCCTCGCCGTGCCGCAGCAGCCGTTCAGCATCGACAACCTGGCTCTGCCAGTGCTCGCCGACCGGGCTGTAGGTCACTATCAGCGTGGCCTCGGCCAGGCCGTACGATGGACACAGCGCATCTGGGCGCAGGCCAGCAGCGGCGAAGTGTGTAGCGAATGACCGTAGCGTTTGAGCTGCGATCGGCTCGGCGCCGCACCCGGCCACCCGGAGGCAGGAAAGATCCCATTTTGCCAGGTCATCGACACCGACACGCCGCACGGCCAGCGCAAAGGCGAATTGCGGGGCGAACGTAACAGTTGCCCGGTGACGGTGGATCAGGTCAAACCACAAGGTTGGCCGCTTCAGGAAAGCCAGAGTGTCTAAAAAGACCACCGGTCGAAGAGCCAACAGGGGCGCCAAGACGCATCCTATCAGTCCCATGTCATGGTACAGCGGCAGCCAGGAGACGCCCTTGATCTCGATCGAGCGCAGGAAGCCGTGAGTGATTCTGGTGCAATTCTCCATAATGTTACGGTGGCTCACCATCACACCCCTGGGCGCCCTGGTCGACCCCGACGTGAACTGAAGGAACGCGAGATCTTCCGGATCGACTGCCGCGGGTGTGAACGCGACGTCTGCATGCATCGCCAACTGTCGTAACGTGAGGATTTTGGCGTTGAGACGGCTGGCTGTCGACCAGAGCAAAGGGCATACCTCATCGACGGTGACGATCGCGGTCGGGCCAGCGATGCGCAGGATCCCCTCAGTGGCCTGACGCCAGTTCTCCACTTTCGCCAACGAAAACGGCGGATAAATTGGCACTGGTATCAATCGGGCGGCTAGGGCCGCCAGAAAGGTGATGATGAAGGGGTACTGCTCGGGAATGATCAGCGCCACCCGCTCACCGGGAGCGAACCCGAGCGCTTGCAGTGCGCCAGCCTGCCGATGAGCCGCCTCGCTTACCTCCCGAAACGACATACAGCGTTCCGGCCCACGTTCGTCGACAAAGGTGAACCCTCTATCGGTGATATCAGCGGACGCGGACATCGCTTCTAATAAGGTTCGCGGGGTCGACACGTCACCCATCCCAGCTTGTCATCCCTCCTTGGACCATCACGCCAATAGGCTCGCCACGGTGAGAATTCAGTCTGGGTGCAAGCGATTCTTGCGCTGAAGGAGCTGGGGCGTGATTCGACCGACGTGCCACACTAGGCCATAACGTTCGAGTACCTTGATACAGAAGCTGGCGATATCGATCTCACCGCAGCGCGCGCCTATATATGCGGCGAAGGGAAACGTATGTTGATTGTTGTGCGCGGGACACTCGACGAGAGTCCCGCGACTATTACGCGCCCTCGGGTCGCTTCTTGGCGATGGGAACATCACCATACTCCTTTCGCGCACCATCCGCCGATCCGGTCCTCCTGCCAAGAGCACCCATACGATCTCTCTACAGGTGCTGTTCGGCAGGTGCTCGTGGCTGTTTCTCGAACAGCCCGCCCATGGTTGCACGACGCGCCTACTGTGCGCTGTCCTATTGTACACTCTACAGACGCTGGAGCACAGCTAAGCTAAAAAGCCCGCACATCCACCAGCCGGCCCGATACTTGGGATCATGTGGTTTCGGCGATCTTTGATCCCAACCGGTCGAAGCGACTGATCTTGGTGTGGATCCCCGGCGAAGTGTTGAGTACTGAGGAGGAGCCGTGTGACCCAGCGCAGGATGCTGACCGAGACCGATCGTGAGGAGATATCCCGCAAGATCGTCGAGGGCGTGGAGTGCAGGTGATCGCGGCGCGGATCGGACGAAGTCCCCACTGGTGTCCCGGGACATCTTCCGGCACGGCGACCGGGACAGTTATCGAGCCGTGGCTGCCCAGCGGGCGGCCACGGAGCACCGGTCGGGCCCAAGGGGATTGCTGCGTTGCGCGAAGCCGGGGCAGGCGAGATCGTTGATCCCGGTTGGTCAGATCGCCAGGATCAGCTCGTCGAAGGCAGCCGCCGCCCACAGCGTCGTGGGTTCTTCGACTCCGAGTTCGTAGTGGCCGCAGCGGATGTTCTGGATGAAACGAGTGCCCGGCGCTGATCACTTGTGCGCAGCGGAGTTGTTTGAGGCCGCGCATCGGCCTGAGTCGGGACTTTGCTCAGCTGTGGTCGGATTCGATGCGGTTGTTGGCGTAGGGCTCGGTGTGGTGCCAGGCGTCCGGAGTCAGCTCCTCGAGGACGGGCGGGTAGACCGCTGCCTTGTCGGTGATGACCTCGGTCGGGGAGGGCCCGTGCTCGAGGGCGCGGGTGAAGAATCGCCGGGTGCCGCCATGTCCCGCTTCTCCGACACCAGCACATCGATGACCTGCCCAAACTGGTCGACCGCCTGATACACGTAGCGCCACTGCCCGGCGACCTTGACGTAGGTCTCGTCAACATTTGGGGAGTGCCCGTCAGGATCGGCTGTAAACCTACGATCCGGCACGCGTCAGCATCCCACCCGAGTGACGAGTGAACTGACGCCCGGTAGCACGCCGTTCGTTCGGTTTGCGAGGATCGGAACAATCGGCACCCTTCGCCCCGGTCATGGTCTCAGCGTCCAGCCCACCATCCCTCGGCACCGCCTCGGCGGTCACGACCAGAGACCCACTCGGCCCCACGCCAATGCTGGCCCCGGACCTCACGCAGCTTCAGCGCCTCGGTTGCGATGAGAGACACATTGCCGATGACATAGCCCTTGGCCAGTGTGTCGGGCCTGACACTGTGCCACCCGAATCCTATTAGCGCACCTGACCTTCCACGCGTCCACACCATGGCGTAATTGCCACACTATCCACCACCACTGAAACCGACTCCTTGATCAGCATTACTACCCACATCAACATACCCACATTTTTGATCACTGAACTCACCGAGCCTCACGATGAGCCAGGGTGGTCAGGTCCATCCGGTGATGGTCAGGCGATGGCGCTGTGGTAGTCGTGTGAGTCGGTGACACGGTGAACTCTGAGGACACCCTCTGTTGTTGGGCTGCCTGTGGTGAATGGACTCCCTGGCGTATCCAGTGTGCAGCGGTGTCGGCGGAGAATCCGGCCATGGTCCACTGCATGGCCAGGATCACCGGGTGCCACCCAGCTTCGGTAGCGTCGTCCTGCACAAGGTACGCTAGTGTGATCAGCTCAGCGTCCCGGCATGCGTAGCCAATGCCGCGCCGATTGTGTGTGCAGGGGCCTGCGGAGGAATCTCGGAACAGCTGCAGTCCGCGTTCGGCCAGCAGCTCGCGGGCCAGCTCCTCGGGTGCCGGTTGCGAGATTGGCACGCCCGAGCTGATCCAGTTCACGAGCGTCAGGGGCGGCGTGCCCCGGCTGAGCTGGTGAAGTTCCAGCGTCCACGAGACTCCCACCGAGCGGCACCACACCGCGGCCAGCACGGAGGCCGCACCGCCCACATTGTTTGGAATTGATTGCCAATTGCATGCTTTTTCGTCGCAGTCTCGTTGGAGCTCATTGTGGTTCCTTATTTCCTTGTGGGGTTCCAGCGTACTATTTATCTGAGTCTTCGGTATCTTGGCGACGCGTTCAATGGTCTTTTCTGCCTCATACCGGGCTTTGTGCACCGGAAAGGCAAGGGCGATCAACTCACCGGCGCCGCACTCGAGACCGCCGGCACCGTGGCGGGACTGACCTCACGACTTCTCACCGAGCCCGCTGGTGGCCGCGCAGTCCCAGTGGTGTGAGGTCACTGGCTGGATGGTCAACACGGTGTCCAGCTCAGTGATCGCCAGGATCCGGCGGGCCAGCGGCCCAGGGCGGTGGAGGATGAGTCGGCCACCGGCGGCGCGAAGCTGGTCATCAGCGCGGACGAACACTTCCAGACCGATAGCACCGAGGAAGTCCAACCCAGCCAGGTCGAGCACGACTTCCTGGAAACCATCCCAGCAAAGTTGATCGAGAACCTGCTGCAGCTGGGGGGCACTGGCCAGGTCGAGCTCTCCGGTCAACGTCACCCAACTACGGGCGGCCTCTGAGCAAACCTCCACGCTGAACGCGGGTTTGCCATTGGTCTGAACCCAGTTGATCCTCGCATCATTACCCATTGATGACACCCCCGTGCTCGTGTGTCCGTGCCACGGGGCCTCCGCTGAACCACCCCGCAGGCACGCTGCCAAAGCGGCTGGTGGTCCAACCTTTGCTGAACGGTAAACAAAGCGGCCCAGCGCAGCAACACCCAGACGATGGATTCAAACTTCAAATACCGACACATCGGGCACTCGATACGGTGGAGGTAGCCGGGGCTGCTCGCGCGGTTTGCACCTCGCTGACGGCGAGGTAGGTAGACAAGCGAAGCGCTCGCGGCGCACCTCAGACCTGTGGCGGGTTCTTCCCGCAGGGGCGCCCGGTGGCCTCGACCAGTTCGGCGGCGACGGTGCGGAGTTTGATGTTGCGCCGCTGCGAGATGATCCGTAGGGTGCCGAAAGCCTCCTCCGGATCGCAGCGCCGCTGGGCCATCACGATCCCGATCGCCTGGTCGATGACCGAACGGGAGGACAACGCGACGCGCAGGTGATCTGACAGCGTGATCTCGTCGTAGCGTCGCAACGCTGCGGTGATCGCGATAGCGGCCTGCCCGGCCAGCAACTCGGCAAGCTGGCGATCCACCGCACCGAAGGCATGCGGGGTGCGGGCATAGAGGTTGAGCACGCCGACCGGCTTGCCCCCCACGATCAACGGGGTAGACAGGATCGCCAGAATGCCCTGTGCCATCGCGATAGCCGGGTATGCCTCCCAACGGTCCTCAGTGGCCAGATCCACCGCCGCCACCACCTCACCACTAGACAGCGACTGCAAGCACGGCCCCATCTCGTGCTCGTACTGCTGCTCATCAAGCTGACGGGCCAACGCATCAGCCGAAGCGACCGTGAACACCCGGTCATCCTGCGCCAGAGTGATCCCACACGTCGCCACTGGCTCAATGACCCGCACGGAAAGCTCAGTAACCCCCTGCAACAGCTCCTCAAACGACTCCGTGGACAACAGCAGCCCCGCCAACTCCGACAAGGCAGCACAGACCCCCACCGCAAAGGGCTCCGACATCGCTCAACGACCTCACCCGGCGACCCGGAAACCAGCCACCGTCTCGCCCTCCGCCAAGAACGGCGCGCGGCAGAACCCGCAACACGAGGACGCCCTCAGTACCCACCAGCCTGGCCCCCACCCAACACCCCGCGCAAGCAGCAATGAACTGACCGACCACAGGCGACTGCACAGCGAGCGGAACCTGCCCAGGACAACGACGAACGGAGGTACTGCAATGACGGCCGGCACCAGGGTCACGACGGCCAGACCCACCAGACCCCATTTGAAACCCAGAAGGGGTGTCCCGCGCGGGGCACCCCTTCTCACCTGCGCGCCCGGAGAGACTCGAACTCCCAACCTTTTGATCCGTAGCTGTTCAAACCCCTGTCCGCGACTGTACGCACAACGCAAAATCGCAGCGTAAAAAGAGTCGGCGAACGCATCCGGACGATCACGGACGGCCCTGAACGAGACCCACACTGAGCCCCTCCATACAGTCCGCCAGGTCAGACCCGCGCAAGCGGGACAGCCTGATCCCGACGGGCGAGCGACGGCCGCGCCTGCGTGTCAGCCGCTATATGTGCGCGGGAGCGTGGAGCTTGTCAACGGCAGCCGCCCTCGTGGCCGGCCAAATCTGCGGCAAAGCGGACGACTCGTCAGCGTCGGCCTGCGCCAACCAGTTCCGTAGGCACGTCTCAGAAATTCGTAAGTTCTTCGCCAACTCGGCCATCGGTTTGGCCCGCTCATGGGCCAACTCAACGGCGCGATGACGCAACTCGGCAGGGTAAGGAGGCGGCACGCGGCATCCTTCCTGGTGGCCAAGGCACCTCAGGTCGGGTGTCCGTGCTACGGGGGCAGCTCATTTCAGAGCGCATGGGACAGCTAGGACAGACATGTCCGCACAGCTGGGAACAGACAACCTGTGCCAGACATCAGTGCATGTCATCAGACGCCAGGAATGCCCCACTCCTTCTCACGTCTAGTCCCACGACGGGTGGATCCGGGGCTCTGCGCTGAAGCATTCTCGGGTCAGGCGGACAGGCCTCCGTCGATGGACAGGCCTCCGTCGATGACCAGGTCAGCACCGACGACCGACGCGGCGGCGGCTGAGGCCAGATAGAGCACCGCAGCGGCGATCTCACCCGTGCTTGATATACGCCCGATCGGCATCCTTTCTTTCATCCGGGCAGTGCGCTCGGTCTCCGACTCGCCAGGCAACAGTGACATGGATGTCTCCGTGGGACCCGGGCTCAGCGCATTGATTCTGACGCCGTCGTGTATGTGGTCGAGGGCCGCGGCGCGAGTAAGCGCGCTCACAGCCGCCTTCGTCGCAATGTATCCGGCAACGCCCCTGCGTCGCGAGTGCGCGCCGAGCATCGACGAAATGTTCACGATTGCACCACCGCCATGTGTCCGCATGTGCCGGATCTCAGCTTGCATGGACAGCAGCACACCGGTCACGTTGGTATCCAGCATTGTGCGCCAGTCGGTTTCGAGCAGGTCGGCAGTCGACATTCCGGCCCGGAGGACACCTGCGTTGTTGACGGCGACATTGAGGCCGCCGAATCGTTCGACGGCGTGGGAGACCGCGGCCCGCATGTCGTCGGATCGTGTTACGTCGGCAACGACGCCAACGGCATCGCTGCCCTCGCAGCTGATCAGGTCGACCGTCTCCTGAAGGGTGGCTGCGCTTCGTCCGACTGCGACGACGGAGGCGCCTTCTGCCGCGAAGGAGACGGCGATGGCGCGACCAAGCCCTGATCCGGCGCCCGTGACGAGGACGGTGTTGTTTACGAAACGTGTGTGCACTGTCGCATCATGCGTCCGTTCGACCCTTTAGCGCAACGGGCATGGCATCCACCCCCCATCGGGATGAAACACCACACCCCACCGGGGAAATAGACACGCAGACTCTGATACACTGGGTGAAGCCTAACCTCATAGGTCTCCGTGCGGACCGTTCCCATCGACCGGATATCCGTCATCAGGGACCGATCTTCTTTTCCCGAGGGGAAGCGAGGTGGCTTGGTCAGACAAACAAGGACCAACTGAGGTTGGAAGAGCGGCGCGCAGTATGCAAGACTGGCTCGACGGCCTTTGGTCTTGGCGGTAGGCGACCAGATGACCGTCTGACCCAGGTGGAAACCCTGCCCGATTGTCGTTGAGCGCGTCCAACGGGCACGTGAGGTCGGGTGCTGCGGGAGGTGTCAGGAAACAAGATCTTGAATGTGACGTTGCCGCGGCCCCACTGGCTCGGGGCATGCGCCGGTCAGGAGTTGTCGTGCGGAACATCGGATGAAGATTGCCATCATCGGGAAACACCGGGCAGAACGTCTGGTTTCAGCCGTTGCTGGGAGGCGCCAGGCCGAGATCGTGCTTTGTGGGCCGATCGATGTCTCCAGTTTCGTCGGCCTCGGAACCCGGTACCGGCGCCTAGCGCTGGACGCCGACGAGGCGGCGGTGTTGTCCGCGCTAGAGGACGAGCAGATCGATGTTGTGATCCCCAGCCTCAACCCGCTCAACCAAGAACAGACGCTTCCGATGCTAACGGCCGCGTGCCTGCGGTGGAGCGGCCCAGGTCGGCACGCGGTCGTACACTCACCAGCATTCGCTGACCTTGCGACCGACAAAGTGTATTTTCATCGGACCGCAGTAAGTCGGGGTTGGCCGGTTCCTAACGGCATGCAGTGTGCGTCGATCCGAGAGCTGATCATTGCCGCGGGCGAACTTGAGCTTCCTCTTATGGTGAAGCAGGCGCGGTCGATGCCGCGGGAGGGCCGTTGGTATATCGAGTCGGTTGATCAGTTGGCCGAACTGACGACCACCAAGTTTCCGCTGCTTGCACAGCGGGCCTGCTGCGGCGAGGAATTCGGACTGGAGCTATTGACCAGCGACGGCCACACGACATGCTGGCCGGTGGCTTCGTTCGGACCGTTGGACCCGGAGGGTATGCCGACTTGGCGGTGTCGAGTGATGCCCGTCAAGTTGCCGACGTCGGCGTGGATTGAGCTGCAGCGTTTCATCGAAGAGGTAACTGCGGCTTTTACGCCGCATGGACCGTGGCAAATCGACTTCGCCGTCTGCGCCGGACAGCTTCAAATTCTTGAAGTAAATGGCAGATTAGGCGGAATGACGGACCTGAGCTGGGCCGTCACCGGCGTCGACCCCTATGAGGCTTTCGCCGCGGTCGCGCTGCGACAACCATCGGTCGAGCCTGCACCGCAACGAATCGCTATGGAACTACCAGTGCGAAACGATGTTGATCTGGAGAATCTTCCCGAAGCATCCCAAGGGGTCCACGTTCAACCGCAGCTCCCTCTACCGACCAACTGCTGGACAAATGAGTCTTTGAGGATCTTGGTTGCCGCCGCCGACGGTATTGCGCTGCGCGCCTGGCTTCGCAGCTTCGGCCGCGACCTGCTCGTCAGAGACTTGAGCGAGGCGCTATCGGTCGCGGAGAAGGGTTTCCTTGAGACACTGTAGCGTCGCGACGCCGTGCAGTAAGGCCGAGGTCAAGGACGTCGAGAGTTCGGTCAAGGTTTTTGAAATTAGGAGTGGAAAATTTGTAGTGGATGCTCACCTGTGGGCCCCCGGGTAAATTGCATCGAACTTGTCCGACTCCACGGGATTGCCGATTGCAATGATGTATGTCGCCTGTTGACCCGGCGAGAGAAGCGTGTTCCAGAAGTTCGCGTCGATCCCGCCGACGCCGGTCACGCCGATTCCATGACGGACGCCGAGCAGGTAGAACACTTCACCGATTACCCCGGACGCAAGTAGAAGTGACTGCCGCGTGCCGTCAATGGCGGTGTTGTTGCTGGCTTTCGGCGAGCTCATAACAATAAAAGCTTCCGCCCCAGTCAGGTGTCGCTGGCCTGCGAGTCCGCTGAGAAGGTCAGTGGGCGAGATGGCAGTGACAATGTTTTGGTCGACGATATGAATACCAGGTTGCGGTAGCCGAAGCCGACGCAGTATCGAATGTGTCGTATCCAATCCATCGGACAACATCGGCTTCAGCTCGGCAAGTCGATCGTATGATATGAATCTACTCGCCGATTTTCGCTGCGATATGTAAGCAGCCAGATCCGGCTCTCCTGTGTCGAGAGCATCGAACATTACTGGACGGTTCTTCCCCGGCGGGATGATCTGTGTAGCCCAATCCTCGAATTCGCAGCGGCCGAGCTGGATTTCTCGCCCTGCGGTCGAGACCAGCGTCCAATTTTCGGCGACAGAACCCACGCATTCGGCGGAAATCGCGCCGATGGCTACCACGTCACCTCGCACGCCTTGGAAGCGCAGCGGAGGAGGCGAATCGAGACTCTTACAACTGAACGATCTACTGGAATTGACTAGGCCCAGATTCACTATCGCGTGCCCGATATCGATGAGATGATACAGGTATCCACGCGGACCGTACTTTCTCATAGATAACCAGGGGCGACCGACGAGAAGGCAGACATACTCCTCGTCGTCGACCGGAAAATGGTCGCGCGCTCGAGTGACTACCTGGCGCTGCGCAAGATCGAGTAGAACGTGTTTCCTCAGATCCCGAGTGCACAACAGAAGCTCGTACGGGTACATCGCCCCGGCAGACGGAACATGCCTGGTAGTCAATCTTCCACGCCGGCCGACTGCACGCTCGACCTTCGTCACCGCATGTGCGATTCGCCCCTTGAGGCGACTCGTATTCGTTGGATCAGGAACCCTCAAGTTAATGACATCGCCCCACCGAATCCTGGACCGGGTACCGCTCAACCTCGTTCCGACTCTCCACCTTCGTGCCCGCGTGATCTCAGTCATTATATTCCACCGGCCCGTGTCGTCGAGTACAGTCGGTAAAGCCACGCTGCGGTGAATAGCCCGTTTTCGAGTCTTGCGAGTTGATCCGTAAGGATCAGTGCGCCGGTAGCGACGAGTCGTAAATCTCGAACTGTGTGTGAGAGTTCGTACATCTCGGACATGCAAGTCAGTATCACTCGATGGTCGCTGACTGGAGCACCATACCGCTCCGAAACCACTTGGTGAGACTGCGGCAAGAGATCGCCAAGAACGCGAGCGGTCGCTGACGGTGCGTCTCGCTTGGTGGTGGTATGCCGATCGATTACAGTCGATTCGATAGCGATGCCCAAGGATGTGATGAGCGGTACCGCCGTCCTAAGAGTTTCGGATTGAATCCAATGAAGCGGACTCAAATTTGCAGTGATACACACGGACACGCGCATTCCCCTCACTCGCTCCATGGCCTCACCAACATCATCGCCGACCTCGCAACCAGTGTTTCCCGTAAAGGCGAACGCCGCAACACCGGTCTCACCGGTCACCTCCGACATCGATGCACCTCTTCCACCACCTCTGACCTGTGCGTGCGACCGGCCCGGTGCGGGGTTCGTCATGCCGGGTCGCTTCCCCCAACGGTTCACTTCTCGGAGGGATCACGGACTTGGTCTGCTGGTAGC
>DATEMN010000328.1:0-4869 GCA_035275565.1 Pseudonocardiaceae bacterium
GTAGTCGCCATATCCCCGGTGGAATCGGTGACCACGAAGGTCACCGACAGCGATGTCGACGGAACGTAGACCTCTGGGTTGGTGGGGGTGAACACGGCGGTCAGCTGGTGGAACCCCCTGAAAATCGGCGTCGTCACCGACGCCGTGCCGTTACGGACGAGCATCGGAATGCCGATGTTGGTGGTCCCGTCCTTGAACTGCACGGTGCCGGCCGCTTCCGCCGGGGTGACCGCCACGATCAGCGCTACCTGAATGCCACGGCCGACCAGGGAAGCCGACGACATGGTCAGCGTGGTGCTGGTGACCGTGGTGGGTGGTGTCGCCGTCTGGAAGACAATGAACAGTGACGATACTGCGAGGATGACGCTCGTTAAAATACCGGCAGCGATTACGATTGTGCGTGGGTATGCCCAAGTACCACGGAAGGCTCGCCAAGATGACTTCCCTGTCGCAGACTGTCTCCTTGCTGCAACAAGTGAGTAGATACCGCCCGCGCTGCCAGCAAGAACCAAGGAAATACCCAAGAACAACAAGAGGGTGAACCACAACGCTCCAAGTCGCTCTTGCACGGCGACAGTCGTGAGAAGGGTGGAAAGCCCGATGCCAAACAGACTGACGAACACGCCCACCCGCGCCAGAAGACCCGAAGACAGCTGAGGATCCTGCTGACCGTGCCCGGTGCTTGCCATCACCCCGACCCCTCAAAGAGAGTCTCGAAGGGACCTAGTGATCGTTGATCGTTAGCAGCAACCGGGGTAAGGAAAGCGCAGCTACACGACACACGGCGTACCGCGACGATCATACTGCAAATGCTCAACGTTCCGTCCCGGATAGTCACGGATCTGATGAGTGGTCTCAGCTGAGTATGACGCAGCGCTACCAGCACGTGCCGACCAGCTGCGCCACGCCGTCGCGGCGGTCCGTCGTGCCCTGCGGCAACCATCGGCGACACGTGCTCGCACCGCACCGGAGAGCGCGCCGAGTGGTAGATCACCATTGGACAGCCGCAACTGTTTTAAGATCACATTGATGGTGCCGGCACACCAACCCGGCGACATGAAGACTAAGGCGAGCCGAAACGCCAGGCCGTGCTGACAGGGATCAGGTGGTCTCCCAGCGTCCCAGGAAGGATCACTAGATCCGTACATCTTCTGGGCCTGCATGGCGGGCTTGACGATCCGATCAGCCGACTCACTGTACGAGGAGCGCATGGACCTCGCACCGTTTTTTTCAAGATCAAATATTCGGCCTGGCCAACTCCGCCAGAGCCGAACAGCCTCCGCCGCACAGCCCCCTCCGGGTTGCCATCGTGCTGCGGCTGACCGTTCCACTGATGCAGCTCACCAGCGAAAACCTCGGCTGGCAACACGGCGATCTGTTCCAGCACTATGCTCTCGGGAACGATACAATACACTTACCGCCCGAGTCGCTCGCTGATCAGTGCCTTTGACTTCCTCTATTGGCACGGCATCAGGATTCTTACCGGTGCGTGTGATGCGCTCGGCTTTGGCCAGTAGACGCGGCCTGAGCAGCGCTACGAACCCGCGCCAAGCGACGTTCCACGCTCCCGCGGGCGCAGCTCCGCCACCGACGCGCGGGCGGCGGCCTGCATCGGGACGCGCTGGCGGCCGCTCGGCGGACGGGTGGGTGGTGCCGCTGCGAACTCAGCGTGTCGGATTCGGTCGGGGCCTGCCAGCAGCGCGAAACTGAGGAACGCATCCCGCAGGGCCGCGCGCAGCTGGCCGATCTGGAGCCCGCTCAGCTGCAGCGGCCCCTGCTCGGGCACCGTGAGGCAGATTCCCGTCGCGCTGAGGTGGACGAGGATTCGTGCCCGGCGTTCGTACCCGTCGTGGCAGTGCACCGTCCACAGATCGGGATCACGCTGCCAACCCAGCCGGCCGAGCAGGCGCAGCAAGGGGGCGTGCGGCGATGCCTGGCCCCGGGTCACCTCCGGTTCAGGAAGAAGGCCGACCCGGACGGATCCCGCAGCGGGGGATGCGGGGCGCGGCCGGGGGAGCCCGCCGGCGCTGTCGTCCGGATCGGCCGGGGCGGCGCACTCGATAACGGGGCCACCCGCGCACAAGGCTGTAGCGCCCGTTCCGAGGTGATTGACCGCACCGCGCTGGTACCGGTGGAACACCCGATGGGCAGGGGGCGCGTCGGGTCCAGCCCTGCCCATCGGGCTGCTCGGGTGTCGATCGGCCGAGTAGCCAGCTTACCCATTATAGGATTCCCGCTCATCGACATGACACGAAAGTTATCAGCAGGAATCCTATAAAGAAGTCACTCGTCAAGGTGACGTGGACGGCGCGCTCGGTGTTCTGGGGCCGCCCGTAGACCCACCTACCCTGGAGGCAGCTCGAGATGGGAACCACTCCGACCGTCCGCCGCTTGGTGCTCTCCAACGAGCTGAAGCGGCTGCGCCACGAATCCGGCGTCACGCCCGAGCAGGCCGCCCGGCACCTCGACTGTCGGGTCAGCAAGATCAGCCGCATCGAGCTGGCGCAGAGCAACATCGCCGTCAGCGACGCCAAGATGCTCGCCGAGCTCTACGGCGACAGCACCGAGCACATCGAGATCCTGCTCGACCTCGCTCGCGGGCAGCGCCTGCGCGGCCGGTGGGACGGCTACCGCGCGGTCTACCCGGAGTGGTTCCGGATGTTCGTAGACCTGGAGCGCGACGCTGCCACGCTGCGGTCTGTCCAGGTCGAGGTGATCCCCGGGCTGTTGCAGACCGACAACTACATCCGGGCGCTGCACGCCGATGCCCAGCTGATCGGGCCGACCGACAACCTGGAGAACGAAGTCCAGGCCCGCAAGGAACGCCAGGCGATCCTCACCAGGGAGGACCCGCCCGAGGTGTCGTTCGTGCTCTCCGAGTCCTGCCTGCGACGACAGGTCGGCGACCGCGAGGTGATGGCCGAGCAACTGGACTTCCTGGCGGAAATGGCTCGGCTGCACAACGTGCAGATTCAGGTGTTGCCGTTCGACGCCCGGACCTTCGCGGGCCGGATCGCCTACCGCTTCACCCTGCTCACTACCCCCGCGCCGGGCATCGCCGCGCCGTTGGAATTTGTCTACGTCGAGTCTTACGACGACGCGCGCTACCTCGACGCCAAGGATGCGGTGGCTAACTACGGTAGCTTGTGGGGCCGACTGCAAGCCGCCGCGCTGGGTCCGGTGGAGTCCCTGGACTTCATCCGGAGAGCGGCGGCGCAGCTCGCCTGACCACGCCGGAAAGGATGCTCTCCGATGGGACACGACATGCCTGGCGCGCGCTGGTTCACGAGCAGCTACAGCTCGGGTAGTGCTGAATGTGTCGAGGTGGCCTTCCTGCCTGGTCACCGGCTGGTGCGGGACAGCAAACTCGGCGACGGCAGCCCCGTGCTCGCAGTCAGCCCCGCCGAGTGGAGCGCCTTCACCGCAGTAGTCAAGGCCGGGCGCCTCAACGGCTGATCGCCCGTCACCCGTCCGTGAGGGTGGGTGGCATGCTGTGCACCGTGGTGCAGCCGCGACGGGTCTTCTTGAGCCACACCTCAGAGCTGCGACGGCTGCCCAGTGGTGGGTCCTTTGTGGATGCAGCAGAGCGGGCGGTGCTGCGGGCCAGTGACACGGTCACCGACATGGCCTACTTCGCAGCACGCGACGAGCAGCCCAGCGAGGTGTGCCGCAAGGCCGTACGGGCTGCGGATGTGTACGTCGCCATCGTCGGTTTCCAGTACGGCTCGCCGGTCCGCGACCATCCGGAGCTGTCCTACACCGAACTGGAGTTCGAGACCGCTGGCGAGGCCGGCCTGCCCCGATTGGTGTTTCTGCTCGATGACAAGACGCAAGGCGATCGGGAGCTGCTTGTTGATCTGGAATACGGCCGTCAGCAGGAGGCGTTTCGCGCCCGGCTGTGCGACGCCGGATTGACCGCAGCGACGGTCCACAGCCCCGAGCGGCTTGAGACGGCGGTGTATCAGGCGCTGGTCGAACTACCGCGAGCCGAGTCAGAGCGGGCGCCGGTCGGCCGGATCTGGAACGTGCCCGCCCGCAGCGCCCAGTTCACCGGCCGCGAGGAGCTGCTCGCTGACCTGCGACGATCGCTTCTCGCCGGCGGAGCAACGGTGGTACACGCCCTGCACGGCATGGGCGGGATCGGCAAGACCGCGCTGGCCATCGAGTACGCCCACCACCACGGCGACGACTACGACGTGGTGTGGTGGGTGCCCGCAGAAGAACCCACCCTCATCCCGGAACGCCTAGCTGACCTGGCCCGCGCACTCGACCTCGCCACCGAGAGCGACCCCATCACGTCCGCGGTGCCGCGGCTGCTGGGCGCGTTGCGGGAGCGGGACCGGTGGCTGCTGATCTACGACAACGCTGAGGACCCGCAGCTGCTGGCACCGTTGCTGCCCGGCGGTGCGGGGCAGGTACTCATCACCTCCCGCAACCCACGTTGGGACGGGCTGGCCACCACGGTGCGGGTTGATCTGTTCGACCCGGGCGAATCCGTCAGCCTGCTGATGCGACGGGTACCTCGGCTGTCAGCGCGGGATGCGGCCCGGATCGCCGACGCGGTGGACAATCTGCCCCTGGCGGTGGCCCAAGCCGCCGCCTATCTGCACGAGACCGGCCTGTCCGCCGACGAGTACCTGCGATTGCTGGACACTCGAGCCGCCGAACTGCTGGCCGACGCAGCGCCCACGGGATATTCGGTGTCCCTGGCCGCCAGCTGGCAGGTAGCGTTCGACCGGCTCGCCACCGACGAACCCGCCGCGCTGGAACTCCTTACCCTGTGCGCTCACCTCGCCCCCGAACCCATCCCCTTCACCCTGTTCACCGCGAACCCGCAGGCGCTGCCCGGCACGCTCGCCACCGCAGCCG
>DATEMN010000329.1:0-8231 GCA_035275565.1 Pseudonocardiaceae bacterium
TCGCCGAAGAGGATGAAGTCGACCTGTCCAGTCGGTGGGAAGGTGATGGCGAAGAACCGTAGGCCGATTCCGTAGAGCACTAGTACGTACACGTTGCCGGGTAGGGTGATGATTTGCAGTGTTTTGAAGGTGATGTCGAACAGGCCCTGGACGCTGATGGCGCGTTTGGCGCCGTTTGATCCGGGCAGTCTGAGCCCGGTGAACACGCTGTAGGACGAACTCCCGCTGGGTGTCCAGGCCACGGTGAGGGTTGCCGCGAAGCCCGCCTCGGCGGCGAGTGCCCCGGGGGTGCCGAGGTCGAGGTCGAAGTCAAGGGAATACCAGGGATATTCCAGTGATGACTGGTTGAGCGGGGTCTGTACTCCGAGGTATCCCGCTGCGGTCGGTGTCGTGCCCTCCTTCGCCTGGGTAAAGCCCGTGAGGGTGAGCGGCAGGTGCTGGTAGGGGCTGGCCGCGCGGGCCGTGCTCGCGGCTTTGTCGAACGACAGGTGCGCCGCGTCGAAGGAGAACACCGGCTCCGGCCGCGCGGCTGTGGGGTCGAACGCCATCCACAGTGACAGGCCGCCGAAGGCGAGCCCGGCCGGGTCGGCCGCGCCCGGCTCGCGTCCGAAGGAGAAGGCGTCGAAGCCCTCGAGCGCGGCGAAGTCGAGCAGTCCCCAGAGCAGGAATCGTGCCTCGGTGCGGGTCGCCGTCGAGGTCTCGGTCACGAACTGGCCCCGGGAGAGCTGCACGGCGGTCAGTACCTTGCTGGCCATGGTGAACACCGACCGCTCGCCGGCTTTGGTCTGGAATGAGTACGACTCCTGGACCGCGCCGTCGGCCGTGTGCCGGTCGAGGGTGCCGTCGAGGTGGATGACGTTGTCGGGCTTGCCCTGAAGGGTGGCGGTCTCGCCGAACAGCGCGTTGACCTGGAGGTCGATGGTGCTGGAGAAGGACGCCACCTCGGAGTGCAGGAACAGCACCCGCAGCCGGGAGACCTGGAACTGGTAGTCGGGCCTGCCGGGCGGCAGCGTGGGCGGTCCGGTGTAGTCGATGAGCCCGAACATGGAGGACGGCTGGATCGAGATGTCGGCGCCGGATGGAGCGTTGATCTTGGCGGCGGTGATGCCGAGATGGTGTGCGCGGAACCGGGACCGGTCGATGCCGACGGCGAGCCCCGCCAACGAGGGCGGCAGGCTCGTCAGCGGCGCGTTGGCGTTGAAGACCAGGATTCCATTCCAGCCAGGGTCGCTGACCGCTGCCCACACCGCGGCGAGGTCCGGGTGGTCCTTGTCGCGCGCGATCGCGTCCAGGATGCCCTGGAGAGTCTTCGCGGTGGTGTCCGCCGAGGTGGTGAAGACGTCTGGCGACGCCCACTGCGCGGTGTTCTGGGCGAGGTCGGTGATGGGTGAGTCGGTGAACTTCAGGATCAGCACGGTGCCGTGATCCAGCCAGTTGTCCGGGTTGAGGTCGAAGCGCCAGCGGTTCGCGGGGTCCGCTCCGAGCAGGATCTGGGCGTCGTGTGCGGCCAGGAAGGGACTGACGGCCTTGGGGTCGGTGGCGACCAGGAACATCTTGTTGGACTGGAAAGCCGCCAGCAGTTTCCCCGTCACGTTCTGGAAGGCCAGTTGCGGACCGGGTTCACTGACGCTTTCGGCCATCTGCGCGAGCACCACGCGCTCCCACTCCGCGCCGTGCAGGCCTTTGGCCAGCAGGCCCTGGGGAGTGGTGCTGTAGGCACTGGCGTCCGTGGTGATGTCCTGGGGTTGCGAGCCGCGTTCCCACCCCGGTGCGTGTCCCTCCCAGGTGTCCGAGGGTGGGACCTGCAGCAGCAGTGCACGGCGAGCTGGGCTGATGATCTGCGATTCCAGTTGGCCCCGGCCGGCCACCGTGCCCCCGCCGAGACCGGCGTAGGGCAGCAGCGGCACCGGCGGAACTTTCGCGGCGTCGGAGGAGCCCCGGGGGGGCAGGGAGGCCGCGAGCACTGGCACCGGCGCCAGCGTGGTCACGCCTGCTAAGGTCCCCGCAGCGAACGTCCGCCCCCGCGGGTGGTTGTAGAGGACGGACTGGTCGGGCTGTGCGTAGTAGCCCAGCGTCTGGGTGTCTGACACCGTGGCGTACGCGGTGGTAGGCAGGACCGTAGGGACGAGGTCCGTCACCCCCGGAGGCTTGCCCGGCTGGAAGCCCGTGGCGTATGCGGGCTGGTCCGGTGTGAAGGTCAGCGCCGGGTCGCTCCCCGACAGCGCGACGTATTCCACGCCGGACAGGCCGCACATCAGGTCGGCGCCGGTACGCGCGACGCAGAGGGCGAAATCACCCGCGGGGACGAAACACAGCGGGTCCCGGGGAGTCGAGACGCTCGACTCCCTGCGTACCGCCGCCACCAGCGAGGCGAACCGGTGGGGCGCCGCCGCGCCGCCCAGAGGCCTTAGCGCGACCGGGTGGCCGAGCGTCGTCCGGTAGTACGACGCCAGACCACCGGGTGCAGAGCCAGTCTGGCCGGCGTCCGACGGCGTGAACGCCAGATAGCTGCGATGCGCCTCGCCCGGAGCGAGCGGATGGAGCTGGGCGTAGACGGTGACGCCCTGCGCGAAGACGGGGTACCGGTACGACGCCAGGTCGAACCCCACGCCGTCGGAGCCGGAGCCGCCACTGGATGTCTTGTCGCCACCGGTGTCCGCCGGGTCGGCGTAGTAGTACCGCAGCCCGACGTCCAGCGTGGTGAGGTCCGTGGCGTCCAGCGCGAGTGCGAATCGCAGGCAGCCGGCCGGGGCGCCGGTAAGCGGCACGGACAGCGCCGTACCGACCGTGCCCACTGTGGTGCTCCCCCACCCGGCGGTGACTCGCACGGGCTGCCCCGACGGCGGTGTGAAGGAGAATAATGATGCGCTGTCCTGATCTAGCGCGACGGTGCTGTTCGCCGGCAGCACCACCGAGACGCTCCCGAGCCCGAAATCGACTCCCCGTGAGGTGAGAGTCTGCTGGCCGGAGGTGTACACGGCGATCCAGGTACCGGTCAGGGGCGTGCCCGTACAGAAGGGCGCGAACCAGGCGAATCTGGTGCCGGCCGTCACCGGGTCGCTGAGGAAGCCCCATCCCGCTTCGGCTAACGCCTTGTCGAGCCCGGCCGGAAGCGGATCGGCGAAGACGACGTAGACGCCGGCGAGCGCCCAGGACTGGGCGAGGCCGAGCCGTTCCGGTGGATTCACCGTTCCCTTCGGCAGCAAGCACAGGACGTTCCGAAAGACGGCTCCGCCGTCGTCGCAGGCCATGAAGAGCAACGGCTCACCTTGCGTTCGGTCGAAGTACATGCCTATGCTTCCGCTCACTCAGGCCCGAGGCGCTCACTTGGGAAGTTGGATGGTCACACTGTCGTCGGAGACGAGGGGCAGATCCCACATCGCGGCAGGGACCGCGGGGGTAGTTATTTTGAAGACGATTTCGGCGGTGCGGCCGTCGGACAGCCTCCGGGAGACGGAGACCACTTCCGACTGCGGATCGAGCGGTATCATGGTGAATCGCTGAATGACGTCGGCGACCGTCGTGCCCAGCGACACATATTCGAACATGGCGAGTCCAGACCGCGCATGATTCACTCGTACGTGGATCTCCGGGACAGCGACCGCCCGCCCGAGGACCACGTAGTAGAGCGTGGGCGTCGGCCCAGCAACGCTGCTGGACATCGGATACCTCTTTGTCGCCACGTTCATCTGCTCCAGGGTGTCCGCCCCGACTATCCCCACGTTGTAATCCAGCCCGGTGTTGCCGGGCTGGACGGGAGTCTGCATCGATGTCGGGTAAAAAATCCGCCAGTGGCTGCGCGCTGCTCCTGCCGGATGCAGGTCGATGATCCCGCCCACGAGGCGGGCCTGAGTACTGGTGCGCTGGATGACGGGAGGTGCGATCGCGCCGAGGAAGGGGTCGAACGTGAGCGTCCGTCGACCCCCTGCTGCCGGTACCGACCCGATCAGCGCGGACGTGCTGGCCGCCGCGACGTAGCCGTTCAGCGGCTGAGAAGGCCCAAGATACTGGCTGACGCTCGTCTCCAGCCGCAGTCGCATCCCGGGTAGCAGGTCGGCGTAGACCTTCGTCCCCGGTCGGCGGCCCGTGGACAGCGCGTAGTAGTACGGCAGGATCTCGTCCATACGCAGTGGGAGCGTGTCGATGACAGCCCGGCCAATGCGCATGCTCGCCCCTTCGACCAGTACGCCCGTACGTTCGAATTTCGATTCGATTGAGGTCAGCAGCTCCACGAAGTGGGCGGCCAGTGACTCGCGAACGCTTGGCTCGCATTTCCAGGAGTTCTCGTGCACCTCGATTCTGGCGAGCACATGACTCTGGTAGGGCTCCTTGACAGGGCTGAAATCGGCATGCAAGGAGAATGTGAAGTCCGCGTTCTCGTATTTATATCGACCGTAATCCTTGTCGCCGGTGTAGAGCAACGGCACTGTGGCGGTCAAGTCGTCGAAAGGAGTGGCACCGGGGGGGAGGAGGAACGGTGCGCCCGCGGAGCGACCGTCCTTTCCGGTGAAGTCGCTGTGTAACACCCAGGGTGGACTCTGCTCTGGCTGGCCGGTCACGACGTCTCCATCTCACGTTTCCCCAAACGGGCGTGCGGCGGCGCCTAAGTGCGGGACCTGCGCACCACCCCTCAGCCTCACCGGTGCCTGCCGCTCATGCCTCCGCGCTCTCCTCTACCAGGGTCTTGCGCGGCGGCTCCTCGGCATTGCCTTCCCCGTCCACCAGCTCAACCTTGTTGTAGAAGATGTACAACTGGATGTCTTTTGCGAGCGGGTAGTCTTTCGGGGGGATGCTGACCTGGAAATTGTATGGGACACCCTCGAATATGACGTCCAAAGAGTTCTTCGTCGCGAAGATCGGCTTATCGGTGGTTGTCTCCTCAGAGCGATCGACCGCAACCATATTCGGCACGTAGCCCTTTTCCTGCTCAATGCCGGCCAGTTTACTCTTAGGGACAGACTTCCTGTTGAGGACCAAGGTGATGTCGTGCGGAGTGGCGTTGAAAACGTAGATCCTGCCCAGGCTGGCAGCTGGTGTGGTCATGTTAAGCTCCTTCTGCTGTCTTGTTAATCACAGTTTTGATGCCATTATCGCTGAACGTGTTGTCATCGCCGAGAGGTTCGTTCAGTTCGGTCGAACTCTGACCAACAGTGATGCGCTACTGTAGTTAGTAAACCGGTATCATTACGCGATATTAGTGCCCATGAATTAGTCTCCGATAGTGGACCGTGTACCTGGCTAACATCTGGCTGGTGTACGCCAGCCCCTCGTTCTAGTTGCTTTGCGCGGCGGTGATGTGCTCGTTCGCGAGCAGCACCGCGTATTGGGGGCTTGTATCTGTTGGACAACTCCGGGAAATACCCGGCTGGAGCAAACCCTCCGAAAAACTCAACACTATACGATTGGAAGCCATGACGCACTAGCCGCCTGAACCAAGAGGTGACGCGTGCACCGGTTGAAACCGCTCTCATTCAGCAGTAGAGGTTGCTGCCGGGGTCGACGCTGAGGAACCCGCAGCAGTCCTTGTACCATTTGACCCTATCCTCAACTTGGAGGGACGGTGGCGTCTTGCCGCACTCCGTACTGTTGATGACACGGATGGTCGCACCGAAACCCTTTCCGTCCCGCATCGCTGCGTGTGCGCTCCCACTCAGACTCGGCTGGGTGTACCAGAACCACAACGCACTCTTCCAGGATATCTCCGTGTTCGTCGCCACAAGGTCGGGAAATTCCAACAGTTTTTCCCCCAACGCATCGCCGGCACTCTTGTAGTTGTAGTTCCAGGTGAGCTGAATCGGGCCTCGACCGTAGTACTGATCCTTTCCCGCCGGGCAGTCGTAGGGTTTTGTCATATCACAGTAGTCTGAGGTGGGAGATATTTCGCGGATATATTTCAGTCCGCTGGTCTCATGGCCAACATTTCCCAGAAATGCTGCGGCTTCCTGTGGAGTGAACAGCGAGTAAAGGGACAGGGCTGATAATAGACCAGGGTAGGTGTAGAATGGATCCCGATAGGGGAACATGTTGTTGAATTGTTTTTCGCTCGGGATGAACTTTGCCCCGCTTCCTCCTAGTCCTGGAATGTTGATGATGTCGCCGGAGTGAATTATGTTTGGATCTGGGATTTGCGGGTTTGCTTTCTCCAGCTCCTCCAGGGTGAGGTTGTGGCTAAAACTGGCGGCGATGTCATTTAGGCTATCGCCTGCCTGGACGGTGTATTTGGCTGTCCTCGTCGTCATTATTTGTTCCAATCTGTGTGGTATCTCGGGATGGATGTGCTCGTTTGGTTTAAGCTTTTTGCCGAAGTTCACCCCTTCGCTGATGATTGATAATAATGTAATTTTTCGTTACGCTCCTAGTCCTGGAATGTTGATGATGTCGCCGGGGTGAATTATGTTTGGATCTGGGATTTGCGGGTTTGCTTTCTCCAGCTCCTCCAGGGTGAGGTTGTGGCTAAAACTGGCGGCGATGTCATTTAGGCTATCGCCTGCCTGGACGGTGTATTTGGCTGTCCTCGTCGTCATCTTTGTTCCAATCTGCGTCGTGCCTTGAGGTAGGCTTGCTTGCTCGTTGCACCCCTTCTGCTCTAGTTTCCAAGGATCAATTTTGAAATTCACTGGCCGTTCAGTGGATAGAGCAGGTTGCGCATTTCGGGTACTGGCTGTTCAATGTCGGAACATCTGATCCGAAGAGCGCCAACTCGAGGTGATAGCCTGCGCCTGTCGGATTCGGTTCGTTCGTCTCCTGCCAGATGTGGAGGTTCTTTTTGACCTGTTCTGTGAACATCTGGACGCTGTGGTTGGTGAGCGCGTAGTTTGCGACAAGGAAGACCGGTAGTAGCGTCAACAGTCGTGGGGGCGGATGTGGTAGCCTTAGCACGCAGTGAGTTTTATAATCGCGTCCCAGTCCTGTGTTGCGAAGAGCTTTGGCCCTGTGTCGTGAAGAGCTTGGCGAAAAATTTTTGCAGCGCCGTGGCGATGGAGGTGCGTTCCTTGTCGATTGACACGAGTGAGGAGTCTCGAATTTCTGCATAGAGATCCGGCCAGAGGACGCCGGTCAGCGGAGATCTCGTCGGTTCCAGCGTCATGGTCGCGCCGTTTGCGCTTTCCCCGTGGTGACCTCGGTATTCGATGGTGATGCCCGCTGCACGTGGAGCTGCGGATGTCTCGATGTCAGATTTTGGCCACTTGGTGGATAAGCGCCACTTGGTGGATAAGATCAGCGAAGACTGTGACTGCTCGCTTTACAATCGGGCTCCTCTGGTCAGGGGTTAGTGTTGGTGGCATGGACAGGTCTTGCTGTATGCCCTCGTAGACTGAGACGAACTGGCGGGAGCGTCGAATAGCGGCTTGATGTCGGTCGTGCACTCTTGTCGCGTATGCGCTGCTGCTGGCCCGTTGAGGGTTACGTACGATTCGGATGTCTTGGTCTGCGCTTGGGTGGATGAATTGAGAAAGAGTACTCCTCCCATTGCTTGAGACAATCGAGTGTGTTGGGGAGCACCTCGGGTACGAGGGTAGTGGTGCTCACATACGTCTGTATAGTCGCCTGAAGGTGTGTAACCGCCCCTGAATGGGGGGGCGAACTGCGCGGGTGGATGCGCCGCAAGCTTCGACAACTCGTCCTCGTGCCGCGGGTGCTGGGTGTGCAGGGCATGGAGGATCTTTGGGCGGTGATGCTCAAATATCGGCGACACCCCGCTCGGCGCAGCAGATCGATTGCCTCCACCGGCCGATGACCGCCGGGGTGATGGTCAGCCCTGAATGGTCACCATGACATTCACTGCGGGCGATGTCGATGTTCCCAAGGCCGCCGGATAGCTGGGAGTGAAGACCGCGGTCAGCTGGTGTGACCCGACGGACAACGTGGACGTGGTGCCGTTGTTCGGAGACGGTCACGGGGTTACCGATGTGTCAGTGATCGTCGGTGGCGAGTCGCTGGTGTCGCATCCGGGTGGGTCGCTGCTGGCGCACACCGCACGTGCTGCTGGGCTGTTTCGGGAGCTGTCGGCCCGGCTGGTGCCCCGGCGCCGGTCGTTGGCGATCCGTGATCCGGGGAAGATCGTGCTGGATCTGGCGGTCGTGGTCGCGCTGGGCGGAGACTGCGCTGCTGATGTTGCGGCGTTGCGCGCGCAGCCCGGGGTGTTCGGGCTGGTGGCCTCGGATCCGACGGTGCGCGTCTGGTCGCTACGCTGGCCGGAGATGTCGATGCGCCGCTGGGCGCAATCGCTG
>DATEMN010000330.1:0-2376 GCA_035275565.1 Pseudonocardiaceae bacterium
GATGTCATGGAAATGTTACCGCTGAGAAGAGCGCCGCCTGCGAGTCCGAGAATGGTGCCGAGCAGCAACATCAGGCCGTCGTACCATCTGAAGCCCTCGGCGACTCCACTTTTGACTTGCTTCCACCAGGGCTGACGAGGAGTGTCGTCGGTCATGGTTGACTGTCCTCCCTCATCGAGCATGGAGGCGGCGGCCGATCTGATCCCGGCTTCGGCGCGGGCCGGCGGGGGACAGTCTTGCTCAGGATGGGTAACGATTTGGTGCTCGAAGTAGGACTGGGCGACGTGACCAAGCAGATTCTTGGCCTGAGGGGAGCCGAGCTTCGAACTGAGAACGTCAGGTCGCCGGGGTAGCGCGATGATTTTCTGGACGCGTGTGTTTTTCTGGACGCGTGTGTGTTGGCACCTGTCAGTTGCCGCTGGTGTTCGGTTAGCGCAGCGTCCTCCCGGCGTCAGCGCGGCGTGATCGATTTTGGATGGTGAGCGTGGCGCTGCACTAGGGTGGGGCCGGTGAGTTTCGTGCTGTTGCCCGCAGTGGACGTCGCCGGTGGCCGGACTGTCCGCCTCACCCAGGGCGAGGCCGGCACCGAGACGTGTTACGGCAACCCGGTTGAGTCCGCATTGGCCTGGCAGGCCGATGGCGCTGAGTGGGTCCACCTCGTCGACCTGGACGCGGCGTTCGGTCGGGGCTCCAATGCCGAGCTGCTGGCCGAGGTCGTCGGCAGGCTAGACATCGCGGTAGAGCTTTCCGGCGGGATCCGGGACGACGCGTCGTTGCGGCGGGCGCTGGCCACCGGATGCGCCCGGGTGAATCTGGGCACCGCCGCGCTGGAGGACCCGGCCTGGTGCCGGGAGGCGATCGCCGAGCACGGCGAGCGGATAGCGGTGGGGCTCGACGTGCGGATCATCGACGGGCAGCACATCCTCGCCGCGCGGGGTTGGACCACTCATGGCGGGGACCTCTGGGAGGTACTGGAGCGCCTGGACGCGGACGGTTGCCCGCGCTATGTGGTCACCGATGTCACCAAGGACGGCACCCTGCGCGGACCGAACCTGGATCTGCTGCACGCGGTGTGCGCCCGCACCGAAGCGCCGGTGATCGCCTCCGGTGGGGTGTCCGGGGTTGGTGACGTGGCTGCCCTGGCCGCATTGGCTCCGCAGGGTGTGGAAGGCGCGATCATCGGTAAGGCCCTCTACACCGGAGCACTCACCCTCCCCGACGCGCTGGCCGCTGCCTCGTAGGCTCAATGGATGGCTGTTGCCGTGCGCGTGATCCCCTGCCTGGACGTCGACGCCGGCCGGGTGGTCAAAGGGGTGAACTTCACCGCTCTGCGCGATGCCGGCGACCCGGTCGAGCTGGCCACCGCCTATGACGCGCAAGGCGCTGACGAGCTGACCTTCCTCGACGTCACCGCATCCTCGGCGGACCGGGAGACGACCTACGACGTGGTTCGCCGCACCGCGGAGTGCGTTTTCATTCCACTCACCGTTGGCGGGGGGATCCGCGATGTGTCCGATGTGGACCGCCTGTTGCGGGCGGGTGCGGACAAGGTGAGCATCAACACTGCCGCAGTGGCCCGCCCGGAGCTACTGCGTGAGGCTAGCCACCGCTTCGGCGCGCAGTGCATCGTGCTCTCGGTGGACGCCCGGCGGGTGCCACCCGGCGAGCCATCGACGCCGTCCGGTTTCGAGGTGACTACTCACGGCGGGCGGCGCGGCACCGGGATTGATGCAGTGGGGTGGACCGCCCGCGGCCAGGAGCTCGGTGTGGGGGAGATCCTGCTCAATTCGATAGACGCCGACGGCACACAGGCGGGCTTTGATCTTGAAATGATCTCCGCGGTGCGCGCCGTCGTCACGGTCCCGGTGATCGCCAGCGGCGGAGCGGGCAATCTCACGCATTTCCCGCCTGCGGTGGCTGCCGGTGCCGATGCGGTGCTCGCCGCCAGCGTCTTCCACTTCGGACAGTTGCGGATCGGCGACGTCAAGAACAGCCTGCGCACCGCCGGGGTGACGGTGCGGTGAGCCGGCTGGATCCGGCGATCGCCGAGAAGCTCACCCGCAACGCTGACGGGCTGGTGTGCGCCGTAGTGCAGCAACGCGGCACCGGCGAGGTGCTGATGGTGGCCTGGATGGACGACGAGGCGCTGCACCGCACGTTGACCACCGGCCGGGCCACCTACTGGTCCCGCAGCAGACAGACCTACTGGATCAAGGGCGAGACCTCCGGGCACACCCAGCACGTGCATGAGGTGCGGCTGGACTGCGACGGCGACGCCGTGCTGCTCGTCGTCGACCAGACCGGCCCAGCCTGCCACACCGGGTCACCGACCTGTTTTAGCAGCCAGCTGCCTGTGAGTGGCGATGCGAGTCATGA
>DATEMN010000331.1:0-2489 GCA_035275565.1 Pseudonocardiaceae bacterium
GCCGCGGAAGCGAGCGCTGAGGCCGTTCAGCTCGGCCTGCGCTTCTTGCGCGGAGGCTTGGGTCGTCATCGTCGCGAGCTGATCCTCAGGGGCGTCGACCAGCCCGTGTCGAGCCGGCTCCGGGGCGACCCGCAACAACACCAGGTCGCGGAAGCGTTGGAGGAGGTCAGAGGCGAAGCGCCGGGGATCGTGTCCCGCCTCGACCAACCGGTCGATGGTGGCGAACACCGCCGCCCCGTCCTGGGCGGCGAGCGCTACGACCATGTCATCGATCAGCGCGACGTCGGTGACGCCGAGCAGCGCCACCGCCCGCAGGTAGGTGATGCCCTCATCGCCTGCCCCGGCGAGCAGCTGGTCCAGCACGGACAGCGAGTCCCGGGCGGAGCCGCCGCCGGCGCGGATCACCAGCGGGTAGACCGCTGGCTCGATATGCACCCCTTCCTCGGCGCACACCTGCTCCAGCAGTCCACGCATGGTGCTCGGCGGCAACAGCCGGAACGGGTAGTGGTGGGTACGGGAGCGGATGGTCGCCAGCACTTTCTCCGGCTCGGTGGTGGCGAAGACGAAAACGAGGTGCTCCGGAGGTTCCTCCACGATCTTGAGCAGGGCGTTGAAACCCTGCGTGGTGACCATATGGGCCTCATCGATGATGAACACCCGGTACCGGGACTCAGCTGGCGCGTAGAACGCACGATCTCGCAAGTCACGGGCATCGTCCACACCGCCGTGACTGGCCGCGTCGAGCTCCACGACGTCGATGGACCCGGGACCCTCGGGTGCTAGCGCAACACAGGACGGGCAGACGCCACACGGATCCGGCGTCGGTCCCTGCCCACAGTTCAGTGAGCGGGCCAGGATGCGCGCGCTGGACGTCTTCCCGCAGCCGCGCGGGCCAGAGAACAGGTAGGCGTGATTGACCCGCCCGCCCGCCAAGGCCGTGCGCAGCGGTTCGGTGACGTGCTCCTGCCCGACCACCTCGGCGAACGTCGCCGGACGGTACTTGCGGTAAAGGGCCAGTGCCACGGCGGCGAGGCTACCGGGCCGGTCAAACGGTTCTCACAGCACTGTGAGAACGAGGCGCACCTCCGGTGGTCCCTCGGCGATCGCTTCGGCGAGCCGCTGGTCGCAGGTCCACAGCGGCACCCGTAATCGCTCGGCAAGAGCGACGTAATGCGCGTTGTACGTGGTTGGCAGCTGGTGCTCGCAAGCGATCTCCAGCGCTCTGGAATGCAGACCCGCATCACCGTGCAGCTCGATGGGCAGGCGGAGGACTCGCTGCAGCCCATCGGCCGCCCTCTCCGCACTGATCTTTCCCACTCTTTGCTGCTGGTGCAGGGCGTTGGCAACCTCGTAGGAAAACAGGGTCGGCGCGATCAGCTCCCGCTCGGTGCTGACGAGACGTTCCCACTCCCGCTGCACGGACGGGTAACGGGGTGCGTCGAGAACTCGGACCACGAAGCTGGCGTCAACGCACGCCGTAGCGCTCCTCGTCCCGGTCGTCCCGTCCGGCACGGATCGCCTCCTCCACGTCGAAGTCCTTGAGCCGCTCGATCGCGCCCTCGGCTCGCAACAGCTCGTGATACTCAGTCAGCATCGCGTTGGCCCGAGCCCACTTGTCGGACCGACCGGCGCACGCCATCTCCCAGTCCTCGACAGACACCACCACGGCGACCTCTTTGCCCGCCCGCTCCACGAACACGACGTCGTGGCGGGCCGTCACACCGTCGAGCAGCTCGCCGAAGCGCACCCGAGCCTCGGTCGCGCTGACCCTGCGTTTCGTTCCGGACATGAGCCACTCTCCCATCCATCAATCCATCGATTGATGGTACCACGCAGTTACCTCTCTCGGCGATCCCAGAAGCCCTTGACGTACAACGCGCGCCGGTCGACGCCGCGCTCCTCGAGCAAGTGCGCCCGGATCCGTCGCATCGTCGGGGTGTGCCCAGCGATCCAGATCCGGCCCTGCCCAGGCGGCAACCGCTCGGCGCGCAGGGCATCCTCGAGCACCGTGCTCGTGCCTGGCGCACGGTCGCCACGGTGCAGCCAGCGCACTGCCACACCGGCCGATCCTGTGATCGGCTGCTGCTCGGAGGCGTCAGGGACTTCCAGATAGAGAAACGCACAAGCGTCCACCGGCAACATCTCGACGTAAGCCTGGATCGCCGGCAACGCGGTCTCGTCCCCGGCGAACAGGTGCCAGTCGGCGCTGGGATCCGGCCGGTAGCGACCGCTCGGACCGACGAACTCCAGGACCTCACCGGGCCGTACCCGCCGCGCCCAGCCGGCCGCTGGTCCTTCACCGTGCAGCACGAAATCGATGTCCAGGCTCGACCGGGCGACGTTGACGTCGCGCACTGTGTAGTCGCGCGCCACCGGACACCCACTGACCAGATCCGGGACGTAGATCTTCAGCGTCTGCCCGGGGATGGCACCCAAGGCACCCAAGCTCTCGTCGACAAGCCGGACTCGGGTCATCCGGGGAGTCATGG
>DATEMN010000332.1:0-2765 GCA_035275565.1 Pseudonocardiaceae bacterium
TGTGGGGTGACCCGTCGAATTGGCCACCAGCCAACGCGGAGCGGTTCATCCACTCCGGCGACTGGGTATTTCTCGACGGGTGGCGCGACCACGGCACCTACTACGTGCAGCGGGTGCACCGGGAATTGATCGGCGACGGATCCTGCCAAAACCTGGTACCAGTGCCCCCGGATGGTGGCCGTCAGCACTACGTGCAGTGGACGATCCCACCACGGGCGTACTGCCTGCAGGCATGGGGCACCATCACCGAACAGCACACCGGCAAGACCGTGGACTTCTTCCATACCCAGGTATGGTCCCCACCCAGCAGCTGCCGCAACACCTACCTCGGCACGCGAACCTGCATCCGTCAGCGGGAATCGTGGTGGGACAACAAAGACACACCAGGTACCCCGATCACCCGCAAGCTCGAGCGCAGCGTGTTACTCGCCCGCGGTGTCGGAATGGGCTTCGTGATCGACCAGTCGTACCCACATCCATGGTATGCCGAACTGCAATCGGATTGGGCCTGGTAACACCGACTACATGCCCTGAACGGGTGGCAGCGGATCGGCGTGGTCACGAGGCTGCCGACCGACCCGCCGCCGGTGTGCTCGCCCGTAGCGTTCATGAGCCGCCTGCTTGCTCACCCCGAGTGAGTGGCCGATCTCGGTCCAGGGCGCGCCACGTGTACGGGCCAGCCGCACCAGCCTCGCCCGCCACCGATCCACAACCCGTGCCAGTGTCTCCACCGCAGTCAGGGCTTCAAGCACCGGTTCGACCGAACACCAGTCCTGGGGACTTTCGACACTAACCGCGGGGGGCCGCTCCGCACTCACAGCGGCGGGCCGCTTATCGGTCACAGCGGCGGGCCGCTTATCAGTCACAGCGGTAGGCCGCTTATCGGCAACAGCGGCGAGCCGCTTATCGGCTAAAGCGGTGGGCCGCTCGGTGCTCACGGCAACGTCCTGGGGGAGGTATCGCCCGAAGCGCTCAGCGGCGTGTAGTGCCTCATAGGTCTGCCAGGGCAGTGGTGTCGGGCGGCCCGGCGCGCGTCGGGTGCGTGGCGCTGCAGGGATCACGTCGCCCGAGTCGCCGGACGGCTCACGCTCCGCCGAAAGCTTCAGGTAGACCCGGGTGGTTGTTCCTTGCGGGGTGGTGCGCTGCTGAACCAGGTCGGCCAGGTAGTTGACCAGCAGCAGGCCACGACCGTCCGCGGAGCTGCAGTCGGTCAGGCGACCGACGGTGTGTCCGGCGTCGCGGACTTCGCACACGAGATAGCCTCGTACCGCCCAGAAGCACAGCGTGCCGATTCCTCCGCCACGGGCAAGGCTATTCGCCGTCAGCTCATCGACGATCAGCTTGAGCTCCGCGTGATCGCCGTCCAGCCCGAGGCGACTGGCCTGGACGACGGTGAACCGTCGAACAAGGACCTGGCTGGTGGTATCGAAGGTGATACTAGGGGCAGCCGCCGGCGGGGAGGGCGGATCGTAGTCGGCGACGATGCGTTCTGGCGCATAGCTGGTACTGGCCCGCTCGCCGTTGACGTCGATCAGCAGCGGGTGGCAGGCTTGCGCATCGGCGAGAGTCCGCCGGCCCAGCCGCTCGGCGTCATAGGGGCACAGGATGGTGACGGCCCGACCGGCAAACGCGATGTTGATCAATGCTTCATGGTGCGCGCAAGCCGGGTACTCCGTGGCGGCACGGCCGGCCCACAGGGGTTCGCTGATGATCCGGACCCGGGCACCGTGGTGGGTGTCGGCAAAGCCGCACAGCACACTGGGGACGACCCGTCCCGGGTTGCGGGCGGCGCGGATCATATCGAGCAGGCGCACCCGCCCGGCGTCGGTGCCCAGCTCGGTGAGGAGGAGCCGGAGGTTCGGACCTGGAACGGCGACGGCGACGGGTTCGCCGGCGGCCAACCCGTCGCGGATGAAGGGCACCGTGCCTTGGAGATACTCCGCGGGGCCACGGTAGAGAAACGCCGGGTGTACGAACTCATCAGCGGAGCGAGAACCGCCCACACTCAACCACCTCGTCTCGATGCGACCAGCAACGTGTACCTGCCGACAGATCGACAGGCATCATCATCACCGCGCCTCGCCCCGTCGCCCAGCGTAGGCAGTGAACACATCCGTCACAACCCGATTGGCTGTTCTCGCAACAAGTTGTAGCCAAAAACGTGATTAATCCCCCCGTCGAACGCGGAGAGTGGTGGTCGAGCAGGGGCTGTGTCCAGCCGCGAACCGGCCGGCGGCTCGCGGCCGACCTGCGCCTAAGATTCGCCTTCCACCGCAGCACAGGTCGCAGTGAAGGAGACGCCCGTGACGGCCATTGAGGAGCTGGCTGGCCGCAACGCATCGCGCGCCGGTACCGGCCCGGGCCCGCTGCCGTCTCCACCCAGCCTGCGGGTGGCAGTGGTGTCCTGTATGGACGCCCGCATCGACCCGGTCCAGTTACTCGGCCTGAAACCGGGCGAAGCACACGTGATCCGCAACGCGGGTGGCGTCGTCACCGACGACATCGTCCGCTCCCTGGCGGTGAGTCAGCGCAAACTGGGCACCACTGAAGTGATGCTGCTACACCACACCCAATGTGGGATGGCGACGTTCACCGACGAGGAGTTCTGGTCCGAACTTCAGGAGATCACCGGTCTGCGGCCCTCCTGGGCGGTCGAGACGTTCCGAGATACGGCATCCGATGTGCGGCAGTCGGTGGAACGGGTTCGGCGTAGCCCGTTTTTGACGAACACCACGACGGTGCGTGGCTTCGTGGTCGATGTCGAG
>DATEMN010000333.1:0-2080 GCA_035275565.1 Pseudonocardiaceae bacterium
ACCCCAACGAGGCCGTCATCACACTGGAGATCGAGGGCTATGCCAAGGACGGACCCAACACTAAGCAGCACGACGCCCTTGAGCGGTTGGTGTCCGACGTGCGGAGCCGCTACCCGAATATCGGGCTCTTGGGTCATCGCGACTTCCAGGACTACAAAGCCTGCCCTGGCAGTCACATCCAATGGGACCGTCTGGGTGGACACGGACCCTACCAAGCGGAGGACGAGGAAGAGATGAAGCCCTTTCCGGTCGGGGTGGATCCGAAGCTGGCTGACATCAAGGTAGGCGCCCAGCTGTACAACCTCGACCTGTCGACGACCGACGCCCCCAAGGTGTCCAACGCCAACGGTGCGCGCACCTTCTACTCGTACCGCACGAACAACGTGACCTATCGCCTCGTCGAGGTGCCGACCAACGGCACGCCCCATCTATGGCTGGTCAATGTCGCAGATTGCACGTTGCACCCGGTACCCGATGACGGCAATACTCCGCAGGGCGACGCCGTGACGCTCGCCCCTGGCCTATACGAGGTGAAGCCATGACTGAGCAGAACGTTCCCGACCTGATCCCGCCCGAGCCCGAGCCGGAGCCCGAGCCTCCTATCGAGGAGCCGCAGGAGCCGGCAGACGATGATGGAGACGACAAGTGATCCTCGGCCGTCCCACCAACCTGTGGACAGGTCTCGCGACCGCCGTCCTTGGTGTCGTATCGGTGTTCGCCATCAACGTCCTCCGGTATGACCCCGAGACGGTGGCGCTCATCACGGCGAGCCTGGCCACCCTGTTCGGTGCCGTCATCGCGGTCGTCGCGGTGCAGCCACCGACCGTCAACACCGGATCGTCGGTCAACGTGACCACGCCATCCGGCCAGCCCAACGCCACGGCCACCCTCGGTGTCACGCCGCAGGGCAACGTGACCGCGGATACCACGTCATGAGCATCCCCGACATCCTGATCCTCGTCGCCCTCGTGCTGGCGCTCGTCGAGGAGTTCCAGGCACAGGGCCGTTCGCTCGTCGGCTGGGCCGTGGTGCTGGTGTGCATCGCCCTGCTGTGGGGCAACCTCGGACTATGACCATCGGGCAGTGGGTCCGCCGCAAGTCGACCAAGTGGCACCTGGTCGACTCCGTCGTGGCGGATGATGCGTTCACCCGCTGCGGCCGGCGGCTACGGAACGAGGGGCCACGGCTGGAGACATCCGACGTCATGCCGCTGACACGGATGATCGGCCAGCCCCAACTGTGCAGGCAGTGCCAATGACTGCTCGCCAGACCATCTTCCATGTCCGATGGGGTGGTGAGACGGCGTTGGCTACTGAAGTCGCGAGTCTTGTGCCGTCTGCGACGGCGGATGCTTGCAAGAAGTTACGACGCAAGCGCAGGGCATCGGTTCGAACGACGTTCTGCCCACTATGCGGTGGCAACAAGGGATTGAAGTCGACTCGATGCGCCGACTGTCACCACCGCGCGATGAGCGAGGGATCGGCAGCCGCCAAGGAGGCGGGATATCGAAGCCTCGGGCGCCACAACGGTTCTCGTGCCGCGACGCTCGATGCAATCCACCGGGAGAAGCCGAACCACGGCGACTTCCCACCCGGCACCAATGGCTCTCGATCAGTCAAGGGTGACGGTCATGTCCGGGTTCAGGCGTGGACTCGACGGGTGCTCGTGGATGGTCAGTGGATCGATGACCAGGCCGATATCGAGCGTCGCCGCGAGGACGATGAGGTGATCCGAAGGATGCGACGATGAGGGACGCGCCGTACGCCGTCGACAACGCCCGTAGCAAGCGGCGCAAGATGGCGCGCCCGAAGGACCTGTTGGCGTGGTTCCTCACCGGGATCCGCGAGGAGATGCCCGACCGCCTGCACACCCGAGGCGTCTGGCGTGATGCCAAGCGCCGCGGTGACGTGGAAGGTTATGACCCGGTCGGCGGCTCGCACCTGGGCTCTCCGCGGGTGGCCGACCCCTTCCGGGCGTGGATCGAGGACGACCCGTTCGGCACCGAGGCAGCGGAATATGAAGGACACAAGGACATCCACAACCACTACCGAACGCCTATGCGCGCTGCTCTGGCTCGGCT
>DATEMN010000334.1:0-3259 GCA_035275565.1 Pseudonocardiaceae bacterium
CGACGCGCCGCGCCACCTCGGCGGGCCAGCGACCGTTCCCGCTCGGAGATCTGCCGGCGCAACCGGGCATACTCAGCGAAATCACCAAGATGGCAGGTCATCGACTCGGCGTAACCCGCCAATCCCTCGAGGTTGCGGTCGATCCGTCGGGCCAGGCCCACCACCGAGCGGTCGGCCTGGAACTGGGCGAAGGACCGCTCCAGTAGCGCCCGCCCGGCATCGGCCCCGACTCGATCGACCAGGTTGACGGTCATGTTGTAGCCGGGTCGAAACGAGCTGCGCAGCGGGTAGGTGCGGGCCGACGCCAGCCCAGCCACCTGCGCCGGGTCCACTCCTGGTTGCCAGAGCACCACGGCATGGCCCTCGACGTCGATGCCGCGCCGCCCGGCCCGTCCGGTGAGCTGGGTGTACTCGCCAGGCGTGAGGTCGAGGTGGGCTTCCCCGTTGAACTTGACCAACCGTTCCAGCACCACCGTACGGGCCGGCATGTTGATCCCCAACGCGAGGGTCTCGGTGGCGAACACAGCCTTGACCAACCCGCGGACGAACAACTCCTCCACAGTCTCCTTGAACGCGGGCAGCATCCCGGCGTGGTGCGCCGCCACACCCCGCTCCAAGGCTTCCCGCCACTCCCAGAAGCCAAGCACGCCGAGGTCACTCTCGGGTAGGTCGGCGGTGCGGATGTCCACCACCGCACGGATCTGCCCGGACTCCTCGGCGGTGGTCAGTCGCAGCCCGCTGCGGACGCACTGGTTCACCGCAGCGTCGCAGCCGGCCCGGCTGAAGATGAACGTGATGGCCGGCAGCAACCCGTCGCGGTCCAGCCGCGCCACCACATCCGCCCGGGCCGGCGGCCGGAACCGGGGTCGCTCGCCTCGCGGTCGATCCCACCCGCTGTGACGCTCCAGTACCTGAACCCGCCGGACCAGGTGCGGATCGACGGCAGGGCGGCCAGTCTCTTCGACGAACAGGTCGAACATCCGCGAGCCGACCATCATGTGCTGCCACAGCGGCACCGGACGGTGCTCGTCGACCACCACCGCGGTGTCGCCGCGCACGTTGACCAGCCACTCGCCGAACTCCTCGGCGTTGCTCACCGTGGCGGACAGGCCGACCAGCGCCACACTGCCCGGCAGGTTGAGGATCACCTCTTCCCACACCGCGCCACGGAACCGGTCGGCGAGGTAGTGCACCTCGTCCAGCACCACGTAGGCCAACCCATCAAGGGTGGTCGAGCCGGCGTAGAGCATGTTGCGCAGCACCTCGGTGGTCATCACGACCACCGGTGCGCTGCCGTTGATCGAGGTGTCCCCGGTGAGCAGGCCGACGGTGTCCGCACCGTGCCGGTTCACCAGATCGGTGTACTTCTGGTTGGACAGCGCCTTGATCGGCGTCGTGTAGAAGCACTTGCGGTGTTGCGCCAGTGCCAGATGGACCGCAAACTCCCCGACCACGGTCTTGCCTGCACCAGTGGGCGCACACACCAGCACCCCATGCCCGCCCTCGAGGGCCACGCAGGCCTGCAGCTGGAACGGATCGAGCTCGAAGCTCAGGCCGCCGGCGAACTCTTTGAGGTGAGACGCCTCGGTGAGCGCGCGGCTGTGCACTGCCTCAGGCTAGGCCACGACGGTGAGCGCAGCGGGTTCGCAGTGCATGGTCACCGGCAGGACGCCCTGCGGTTCGCCATCGGCGTAGACCGGCCAGCCCGGGCACCGCGGCACGCAGCGCACTGGCCACGGTCCCGGCCACCCGGGCCGCCGCACCACGACCGGAACGCGGGTTGACGATCAGCGTGACACGCACGGCGGCGAGTACTACGGTTCACGGCGCGTTGGCCATTCTGCGCACGGTGGGCAGCTAGCTGGTGCGCTCGTGGTAGTCGGTGGCGCCGGTGCGCAGTGCAGTGTGGGCTCGCTGGAGTCGGCGCCAGATATCGGGGCGCATCCGTGCGGCGAGCAGCAGCACCCGGCCAGCCTCGTCGCGGACCAGCACGTCGGCGGCAATCCGCTTGCGTGCTTGCCGGGCGTTGCCCTCGGCTAGGTGAGCGAACCGGGCCGCGTCGTCGCTGATCACACCGGCCACACCGGAGCCAGCTTCGCGGCAAAACTCGCGCGCTCGTCGCCATGCACCGCGTCTCCTTCGATGTCGTCTCGCCGTGAGGTGACAGTGAGAGGGTTCCACCTGTTCCGAACCCGCGCGATGGTAGCCCCCATGATCACCGCGCCGCTCCGCGTGGCCGTCCTCTACGCGCAGACGTTTCCCGCCAACCTCGCTGCCCCGAAGCGCAGCCCGTACCCGTTGTGCGACCGCTGGGCACTCCGATGAGCGGCAGCACCCCAACGAGACATTCCGCGGGACGATGCGGGGTCGCACTCCGGACGGTGAGTTCAACACGGTGATCGTCACGCGGCAGGGCCTGGGCAGCGCTGCGCGGGTGTGGCTGACCTTCCACGGAGCGATCAAGACCACCGTCGCGATGACCAACCCGGAAACGGAGCAGCTATGCGAACTGCTCAACAAAGCGACAGCGGCCCGGCAGAAGAAGGACGCATGGTGAACCAGTGAACCTACCGCCCGTAGTGGAGGGTTCCGCAACTTCGATCGAATCACCGCTGCGAGAGTCTCGACGCCACACCGAACCCCGGGAGCAGGCGTACAGCTACCAACTGCAACGCTTCCCTCCTACATCGCCCTAACCCCAGACGACGGCAAGGTGTAACGCAGTCCCATGCAGACGTTTACCCACCTCCCAGACCGGAGCCGGACCACCCCGCTGCGGGGCCGCGACCTGCTGAGCGACCCGGCCCTGAACAAGGGGACGGCATTCCCGCTCACCGAGCGCGTGGCACTCGGTCTGACCGGACTGCTTCCGCCGGCGGTCCTCACCCTGGACGACCAAGCCGCGCGGGCTTACCAGCAGTACTCCGAGATCGCCGGTGACGTCGGCAAGGCGGTGTTCCTCAGCGGCCTGCTGAGCCGCAACCAGGTGCTCTTCTACCGGCTGCTGCTCGACCATCTGCCGGAAATGCTGCCGATCGTGTACACGCCGACCATCGGCACCATGATCCAGCGGTTCAGCCGTGAGTTCCGGCGACCGGGCGGGGTCTACCTGTCCGTAAACGACACAGACGAGCCGAATAGCATCACTGACACGCTGCGCAACTACGGGCTCGGTGCCGACGATGTCGATCTTATCGTGGTCACCGACGGCGAGGGCATCCTCGGCATCGGCGACTGGGGCGCAGGCGGGATCGCCATC
>DATEMN010000335.1:0-3558 GCA_035275565.1 Pseudonocardiaceae bacterium
ATGGTGTCTGCACGGGGTACCAGCACGCGGGGGATGCACATGAGGCGTAGTGCGGTGTGGAGATCGTTTCCTTGCCAGGCGGGTGCGTCCACCCAGTACAGGCTCAGCACGTAAGGCTGTCCCGAGATGTGGTTTCCAGTAAGTTCCTGGAGGTAGCCGTGCGCCCATTGCATATTCTGTTCATAGCTGATACGTCGCCAGACCGCAAGATGGGCGACGGAGTCGATCGTAAGATCCTCAGTGAGGTGGAAAAGTGCCACACCAAATGGCCAGAGATAAAGCTGACATGCGCTGGTGGGGTGGTCGACCGCTCGCCGCCAGCACTCCGTCCACTGGTCATTAACGTGGTCCCACTCCCCGCTAGCCGTCAAGGCCGACACCACTTCAGCGCCCACAAATACTGGGACGAATTTGTGGCCCTTTGTGCATCGGTCACTGAGTAGGGGAAACACACCGTCAGCCCCAACCAGCGATACGGATCCTTCGACAGCACGCTTCTGCGATTCGGCCTCATCAAGTAGCTGATTGACCTCACAAAGCGAGACTCCGAACGCCTCGGCGATCCTGGGGCGCTGCCAGGGCTGCGGCTCGTATTCCCCAGCTTCCCAGCGGGCCACCGTCGTGCGATCAACACCCAAACGTTCGGCCAAGCCCTCCTGACTGTACCCAGCGATCTTACGCGCACGGGCGAAAGAACCACGTTTCGGCGCTGACCTCGTCCGCAGGTTCAGGTTCGGCATCCTTTGCCCGCTCCTCCCCGTGTGGTTGCTCATCATGTCCGACCTGATCCTAGCTGATGTCAAGCTGATTTCATGCACAGCGGGTTGATCGTCGCGAACACTCGACTCCCCCCTACGCCCGCAGCTGGCAGAGGATGCTGATGAGGCGGGGTGTTGCCCGGAGTGCTTCGCGGCGTTTGGCGCTTCCCCCGATATCGCGCCCCAGACCCCGGCTGGCCGCAGGTTGGAGCCCTGTTCCGCGTCCGGTTCCTGGCGGCCAGCCAGCCAGTCAGTACTAGCTCCCCCCGTGCGGTGAATATCCGGATGACGACATGACCGTGACTGAGCCCGACCCCGATGGTTGCCGTTGACTAGCTCGCGAAGCTGGCTAGCCGATGGCGAGATCGACGTATTCCGTGACCGGCTGCCCTGGGGTGTCATCATGCGCGCCGAGCAGATCACGGTCGGTATGCTGCAGAAACACTGGCTGATCGGCGCGACATCAAAACAGGGCAAGTCCACCGTGCTGCGCTTGCTCGCGCTCGGGTTGGCGCTGGATCCCACAGTTGAGCTGCATGTCGCTGATTTGAAGGGCGACGGCGACTGGTCGATGTTCACACCGCGGGCAGTCACCCTGATTGAGGGCAGCGCTGACGAGCACGCCGAGGCCACCACCGAAATGCTCGAATGGGGCGTGGGGGAGGTCGCGCGCCTCTACGACGCTAAACGGTCGGCCGGCATTGTCGGGGCGATTCCCCGCGAGTTGTCCCGCCGCAAGGACTCCGGGTTCCACCCGATCTACCTGATCGTCGACGAGTGCCAGGTCCTCTACGGGCGCACCGCACCCCATCGGCGGGGCCAAAGACGACGCCCGGGCCTGGCGGGCCGCCAAGAGGCTGCACGACCAGGCCCGCGCGGTCAACGTGTACCTGCTCCAAGCCACCCAACGCCCCAACGACCGCACCCTGCCCGCCCGCGTCCGCGAAGGCGCCCACGTCCGCTGCGCACTCAACGTCCCCAACCACGAAACCGCCCAAATGATCCTCGCCAACGCCGCCGACCGCGGCGCCCGACCCCAAGACCTCCGCTCCGGCTCCGACGCCGGCACCGTCGTCGCAACCGGCGAAGTCGAGGACATCCCCCAAGGCCAGGCGTTCGCAATCGTGCGCACCCACTACATGTCCACCACCGACGCCTACACCGTGATCATCTGAGCCATGGACATCATCCGCCGCACCGGCCGCACCATCACCTCCGACCAGCCCACCGAACCCGAGCCCGCCCGGGACCTCCTCGCCGACGTCGCGGCAGTGCTGGACGGTAGCGACAAGCTGCGCTCCTCCGACGTGCTCCACCAGCTCCGGGTGCGCTGGGAGGCAACCTACGGCGGCTGGTCAGCCCAGCAGTTCGCCACCGCGCTGGAGGACTGCGGGGTCAAAGTCAGGAAACGCAGCCTTGATGGACAACCCGGCCAACGGGTCGTCGTGGCCGCCGACGTCACCGCCGCACTCAACACCCAACACCCCGAATCCGACTGATCCCCGACCGATCCAAAGTGAGGCAGACCGTGAGGCACCAACTCCCTCCTAAGGCACATGCCTCACCCCCGCCCCCGGCCACTGCCTCACGCCTGACCTGCGGCAAGGCAGATGATCCGGCGAGGCAGACCCGCGCCCGCCACCCTAAAAACGGCCACTTTCGGAGGCCTGGGTGGGGTGCCCCAATCTGCCTCATGGGGCCGACTGGCAGCCAAGGTAGCTCGCGGAGCCCAGACAGCGGGTCGAACATAACCCAGAAGTTAAGGTGCCCGAGCCGCTCACCTCGGGTGGTGGCGTGCCTCGATGATGACGAACAAACCATCATATCTACCTGCACGAAACAATCGGAGCCATTGAGGAGGCACTGAGTGGCCGCTACCCCGCGCCCGCAGGCATCGACGACTCTCGGGCCGGGATGCGCAACGGCTACTGCAAGATCACAATCAAGATGACGGCTGGACTGGCGAGGCTGCGCTGCCTGCAGCGGCCCACGCTGCGGGGTCCCACTGGGGCGTTCGCCTCCCGGTTGTTCGGCATCGATCAGGATGACGCACTCGGGCCTTGGGAGAGCCTAGCTATCGTCGTTGGCGGGGTTACGGGTTCGAGTCCCGTCAGCTCCACCAACGTCTGTGACCTGTGGTTTTGTTGTGGCAACTGTGTCGGTGCGCGAACCGCAGACCATGATCAGAAGCCGAAGGCACCGCCTTCGATGAGAATGACCAAGCCGATGCCGATGAGCACGACCGGCAGGATCAGGTGTCCCCAGCGCGACAGGGCCTTGGCTACGAGGGGGCGGCTAGCTAGGAACTAGCCGAGAACGCACCACAGGGCCACGCCGAGCAGGAATACCATGACGTAGCCGATCATGCCGCCGACCCCGGCGAGGGTGAACACAGGACGTAGACGCCGATGTTGTCGCCGCCGTTGGCGAACGTCACGGCAGCGACCTGCCAGATCCCGGGCCCGGCGGTGCCGCCAGGTTCGTCGGCGTTGTCGCTGTCCGGCTCGTGTCGTTCGCGCCAGACCTTCCAGCCTGCTCGGATACCGAGCAGCAGGGGCAGCAGGCCGAGATACGGGATCACGGCGTCGGGCAGCAGACCCGCGCCGAGCGCGCCGAACACGGAGGCGACGAGGATCGCAACGAAGCCGGCGTACTGACCGATTACGATCCGCCAGGCGCCCACCTTCTGACCGGACACCTGGCCGAAGAACACCGCGAGGACGAGCATGTCGTCGATGTTCGTCACCGCAAACATGCCCGCGGCCTGACCGAGCAGTGACAACTCCATGCGATGTGCTCT
>DATEMN010000336.1:0-2851 GCA_035275565.1 Pseudonocardiaceae bacterium
GAGGTCGCGCCCATGCTGGACGCCGTGCTGGTCCGCGACTCTAAGAACCGCACCGGCCCCGCCCTGACCGTCCCCACCACCACCTGGCACACCTTCCTCACCACCCTCGCCCGCTAATCCCGCCCCGTGGGCGACGACAGCGACGACGACCCGGAAGGGCTCGATCTCGCAGGCTGCGCGACGTTGCTCGGCCAGCCCCGGCTGCTGTTGTGGATTTGGTCGAAGGTCGGCAAGTTCGCCTCGCCGGCCGGTACGAAGAACAGTCGGCCGTTCTGGCATGAGGACGACGTGTACCGGTGGGCGGCGAGAACTCATCCCGAGCTGATCCGCCGAATTCCGATCCGCTGCTGGCCCGACGCCGAGCATCCGGCCACCTATCACGGCGCGCGGGAGATCGAGGACGCTGTGATCCAGACTTGGAAGGCGGATTCCGGCACAGTTTGCGTAATATGGTCCCGTCCGGAACTCAACGAACTGTCGCTACCCCATGTGGCTGCCGAGTTCCCGACGCCGACGCACTGGTCGACGTGCACAGCACCTTCAACGTTTTCGGACCAACGTTGTCAACCGCGCAACCCGACAATCTGACCGAGCGGACCCACTCCCGTATGGAATGGGCTGATCTGGCCCGCGTGCTGGGGCAGCCAGCGTCGTACTGGCCACTCATGCTGCGAATCCCCGCGCTGATCGTTGCTGGAAACCCAGTGTGCCACCAGTGACCTACCCGACCATCCCCGAGGTCGATACCACCCCGCTACTGCGGCTGGCCGCGACCCTGCCGCAGGACAGCCCAGCCCATGAGGTCCTGCTGCGCCTGGTCAGGGCCGCCCAGCGTAGCTCCGCCACCAGCGCGCTGGGGGAACTACGGATACTCGCTGAGTGCGAGCAGCGCAGTATCGACTATGGCCGACACAACGGCGACGTGACAGTCGTGGCAGCCCACCCATTGGCCGCCTGGCACGGTGTTCACCCGTGCTCAGCTGGAAGCCGCCGCGACGGTCGTCCTACACCGAGGAGTAGTCCGACCAGCGAGGTCAGGAGTCGGCGAAGATGTCGTGGGTACCTACCCGGCGCCAGATCACGTGCCGCACGCCGTCCCGGATCGATGCGCCGAACTGCCAGGTTGCCCGCCCGTCCGGTGTCCAGGTCATCTCAAACACCTTCGGCACGCCCTGTACCCGCTTGACCCGCAACCTGGACGCCACTGGTTGGCGTCCAGGTCGGGCACGAACTCCTCCCGCACGACCTTCTCAAACCGGGCGCGTTGCTCGGGAGCCAGAGCCGTGAGGTCACGCCGGAAACGCGGTGTCGTCGCGAACGTAGGCACCGCCGGCTACTCGTTCAGCGCAGCGAACATCGCATCGACGTCGTCAAAAACCTCGACGTCGCTAGCCTTGATCTGCTCACTCGCCTCGCGCTCGCCGGCCTGCCAGTCAGGCTCCCAGAACCAGCGCTGGTCAGCGGGCACGCTGGTCATGCCGCGCAGCAGGATCTCGCCAGCGTCCGTAACGGTGAACTCAACCTCGTCCCCCTCGCCGACGTGCAGCTTTGCCCGGATCTCCGCAGGGAGAGTGAGCTGGCCCTTGGAACGCAGCATCGCACGCGTCGGTCGTGCCTTTGAAGCAGCCATGACCCAACTCCTCTCCCGCACTCGTCGCCATGGCACCCGACATGGACGCGCGAATCCTCACCCATCATGCCTCCGAAAATCCAAAAATCCAACACCTGGGCTCCAGCCTGTTCCTGCAAAGCTCGTGGCGATCGAGCTCCTGGTGGATGTGGGTGAAGGTCGGCAAGTTTCCGTACCTGCCGGTACGATTGACACCATGCTGTCTGCGTTGATTCCGGAACGCTCCGGGTCGGACTCGCCCAGTCAATCCGGCTTGATTTCGACCGCCGATCTTTCTGAAGCAGCGCGGGCCGTGGCGGTCAATACGGCCTTAGCTTGTTCATCGATCTCGCATGCGTGCACCGAGGTCCTTGCGATCGAGGTGGTCTCGACGAAGCCGACGGGACGCAGCGCGCTCAGAATGTGCAACAGCGTCCCGGTATGAGTGCGATGGTCATATGTCAGTCGATGACGATGCAGCGCACCGAGCGCGGAGCGCGGTGTCAATGCCCTAAAGTGCTCGGGCTTGTGCAGTCGACGGTGCAGGTAGGCAATTGGCATCCCCATGATGCTGCGCGACGTGCCCGGTGCCTCCTGTCCGATGTGGGCATGGACAGCCTTGATCACATGACTAGGGCCGACCTTGCGCACATTGATCTCTGTTGCGTAAAGCCGACCAGCCGCAACGATGAAGTCGACGCCGAACGATCCATGAAAACCGCGGCGTTCGAGTGCAACGCCGAGCCTCAGCAGCGCATCGCCTGCCTCGCGCGCGATGTCTTGCCCCACCGGGAAGATACAGCCGAAATACTCACCGTCGACGAGGATCTGCTCGTGTACCGCGAGCAGCTCGACTCCGCCATGACTCCGCACGTAGCCCTGCGCGCTCGGCCAGCTCGTGGCGCCGGGGACGTACTCCTCGACGATCGCTCCGCCATCTGCCAGCGCGCGGGAGCAGTCTTCCCAAGGCTGCAGCAGCCTTTCCACGGAGCGCTGCAGATCACCGGTCTGCAGCAGCGTGTCGCACCGGACGACCGCGTTGCCGATACCGCTGGTCCACTTCGAGCTATCGAGCTTGACGATCACGCGCTCAGCAGGTGGATCGCCAGTCGCGAGCCGCCGTGCTAGACGCATCACCGCGTCCTCGCTGTGGACGACGTCGAGCTCGCCGCGAGCGCAGCGTACGCCGCTCTCGTGAAACAGTTTCTTGCCGCCGGACTTCGTTCCCCAACGATCCGCGAA
>DATEMN010000337.1:0-5088 GCA_035275565.1 Pseudonocardiaceae bacterium
ACTGCTGGCGATGGGTGCCGCGCCGGCCGCCGCGCGGGGCTCGCTGCGCTTCTCCCTCGGACGCACCTCTACGGCCGACGACGTGGCCGACGTGCTGGACGCTATCGAGCCAGTGGTGACCAGGGCCCGCGGGGCCGGGATCCGGCGGTCGAGGGTGTCATGAAAGTTCTGGCTGCAATGAGCGGTGGGGTGGACTCCTCGGTCGCGGCCGCCCGCGCGGTGGACGCCGGGCACGAGGTCGTCGGCGTGCACCTGGCGCTGTCGGCTCAGCCCGGCACGCTGCGCACCGGCGCCCGCGGGTGCTGCACCAGGGAGGACGCCGCAGACGCCCGGCGGGTCGCCGACATCATCGGCATCCCGTTCTATGTCTGGGATTTCGCGCAGCGGTTCACCGCCGACGTGGTGAACGACTTCGTCGCCGAGTACGCCGCCGGCCGCACCCCCAACCCGTGCCTGCGATGCAACGAGCGGATCAAGTTCACCGCGCTGCTGGACCGGGCGCTGGACCTGGGCTTCGATGCGGTCTGCACTGGGCATTACGCGCGCCTGTCAGGCGGGGTTCTCCGCCGGGCGGTGGACGCCGGAAAGGACCAGTCCTACGTGCTCGCTGTGCTCACCGCCGACCAGCTGGCGCATGCGCTGTTCCCGGTCGGCGACACCCCGAAGGCCGGTATCCGGGCCGAGGCCGCTCAGCGCGGGCTGGCCATCGCGGACAAGCCGGACAGTCATGATATCTGCTTCATCCCGTCCGGCGATACCCGCGCTTTTCTTGCCGACCGGTTGGGGTCTCGGCCCGGTGAGCTGGTCGATGACCAGACCGGTGAGGTTCTCGGGTGTCACGACGGTGTGCACGGTTTCACCGTCGGCCAGCGCCGCGGGCTGGGGCTGGCTCGCCCGGCGCCTGGCGGCGCGCCACGATTCGTGCTGGAGATCGAGCCGGTGACCGGGACCGTACGGGTGGGACCGGCGGACCGGCTGGAGGTCGGAGTGATCGAGGCCGACCGCCCGGTGTGGACTTCGGACGTTCCGGAGGGTCCGGTGGAGTGCGTCGCGCAGGTCCGGGCGCACGGTGGGTGCGCCGGCGCGGTGGCCGAGGCCGTCGACGACGGCGTGCGGGTGCAGTTACGGCAGCCGCTGCGCGGGGTGGCGCCCGGGCAGGCCGTCGCGTTGTACCGTCCCGACGCCGGCGGCGACGTCGTGCTCGGCAGCGCCACTATCACCGCTACCAGCGGACTCAACTGGGGTTGACGCCAGAACTGCTGGTACCGCTGCTGCCGTCGTTGGCGGAGCCCCCGAGGCCAAGAAGGCTGAGGGTAAACTTGGCGACCTGTTCGGGGGTGGCGCCGCCGGGGCTGGTGTCTTGCACGCTGAACAGCGACAGGATGGTACGGGCTGGCAGCAGTTCCACGTGCTGCCCGTCTAGCTCGGCAAAGCTCACTGGGTGAGACATCAAATCCTCCAACGAAGGTGGTCCAGTCGGTTCCGGGCAAACAGTAATGTCATGTGGCAATCGGTAGTCGTGCGTAAATCTTCCAGGCGGACTACCTAAGAGGGGCGACCGGAACGTGGCCGCCCCTCCCCAGCTGTAGCGCTGAACTCAGTGCTACTCGGACGCGTCATCAGCCACCAGCGTTACCGCCGGCGCTGCCTACGGCGTTGCCGCCGCCGGGGATCACGGGGATGCCCAGGAGATTGATACCGAGCTTCCCGATGGCGTCGCTGCCGTTCTCGCCGATCCCGCCGTCGGCGCTGAACATTGACAGGACGGTACGGGCCGGCAGCAGCTCCACATGCTGCCCGTCGAGCTCGGCGGAACTCACTGTGTCAGACATCGAATCCTCCTGAAGGAAGGTGTGGCCTCGGGTACGGAAAAAATGTCATCGTTTGTATTGCTGATTCGCCATCACATACCGTGCCCGACGGTAATGTCTGGTGGCAATCGGTAGCCGCACGTAACTCTTCCCGGTGGGCTACCTAGCTGTTTCGAATACGTAGCCGGGTGGCGACAGGCTACCGAGATTCCATACTCCGGTACCTGATAGAAAGACCCGGTGACCGACCTACCTCCCTGGCCCCCCGGTACCGCCACTGGGATCGGCTCGATGCCCGGTACCAACGCTCTGGAGGCCGCTCGCACGGTGATCGGCGAGCTGCCCGGCCTACCCCATCTGCCGGAGCTACCCGGGCGGGGCGCCGGGGCGGACATGATCGGCCGCACCGCGGCGTTACTCGTCGACCTCGCCGTCGAGCTGGTTCCGTCTGGATACCGGGTCGCCGCGCGGCCCGGTGGCGATCACCGTCGTAGCGTCGACCTGCTGCGTACCGACCTGGACGCGATCGAGGAGGCTGTCGAGGCCGCCGGGGCCCGGCCGGAGGTGGTGAAGGTGCAGGCCACTGGGCCGTGGACGCTGGCTGCTGAGGTGGAGCTGCGCACCGGGCACAAGGTGCTCACCGACCCTGGCGCGCTGCGTGAGTTCGCCGCATCGCTGGCCGAGGGACTGCGGGGGCATGCGACGGAGGTGTCCCGCCGGCTGGGGACAGTAGTTGTGGTGCAGTTGGACGAACCGGGCCTGCCTGTGGTGCTCGCCGGTGGTGTGCCCACTCCGTCGGGATACGGCACCGTGCCCGCGGTGCCTGAGAGCGTGGCCGTCGAGCTGCTGCGCAGCGTGCTCGACGTGCTGCCGGGGCCGCGAATCGTGCACTGCTGCGCGCCGCGTCCGCCGTTGGCGTTGCTGCGCAGTGCCGGGGCCGACGCGCTGGCCGTCGACGCCGACCTGCTCGCTGGCGCACCCCGGGCCACTGTCGACGCCCTCGGCGAGGCATGGGACTCCGGTGCTTCGGTGCTGCTCGGCCTAGTGCCCGCGATGCCACCCGCGACCGCACCCACGCTCGCCAGCCTGGCCCGGCCGGCGCTGGATCTGGTGGACCGACTCGGTTTCAGCCGCGCGTTGCTCGCTGAGCGCTGCGTGCCCACCCCGTCCTGTGGGTTGGCCAGCGCGACTCCGGGCTGGGCCTTGCGGGCGTTGGCTCTGGCCCGGGAACTGGCACAGGCGTTCATCGACCCGCCCGCCTCGTGGTCTCGGTAAGGGCACAAGAAAACTGGTAGCTTCGGGCGTCTGGTTTGCGGCGGAATGTGGTATGTCCACCATGATGGCTCGGGTGGCTGGCCTCCGTGGTGGGCGGTTGCCTGCTCAACCTTTAGTCACTTTGTGTAGTTGAGTCAAGTCTTTTAAGTGTCACTCGATAGAAGTATATTCAGCGCACTAGCGAGGACCTTGTACGTCGACCGGGGGCCGGTCTATGACACAGATCGCAGATATCGAGGCGTTCCGCAGGGAGTTGTCCGGCACCGCGCTGACCCCTGACGATCCCTATTACGACGAGGCGCGCTGGGCGTGGAACGGCGAGATCGACCGGTACCCGGCGGTGATCGTGCGCTGCGCTGACGCCGCTGACGTCGTCGCCGCAATCGGGTTCGCTCGGCAGCGCGGCCTGGAGATCTCGGTGCGGGGCGGGTTCCACAACGCTGCTGGCACCGCGATCTGCGACGACGGTGTGATGATCGACCTCAGCCGGCTCAACGACGTTGCGGTCGACCCTGCGACGCGACGCGCGAGAGTGGGTGGGGGAGCGACCATGGCCGATCTGGACGCCGCCACTCAGGCGCACGGTTTGGCGGTACCTGCCGGTCAGGTGAGTCACACCGGCGTGGGCGGTCTCACCTTGGGCGGGGGGATGGGATGGTTGACGCCTCGGCACGGGCTGGCCGTCGACAACCTCGTTTCAGCCGAGGTCGTCACCGCTGACGGGGGTCGGCTTCGGGCTCCGCTGACGAACACCCCGAGCTGTTCTGGGCGCTGCGCGGCGGCGGCGGCAACTTCGGAGTCGTCACTGAGTCGAGTTCCGGCTGCATCCGGTCGGTCCGGAGGTGTACCTGGGTCTGTTCTTCTGGGGTCTCGACCAGGGCGCCGAGGTGCTGGCGCTCGGCGCGGACGTCGTCGCCACCCTGCCCACCGACGCCTCCGTGATGATCGCCGGCCTGAACGCACCGCCGGCGCCGTTCGTGCCCGAGAGGTTCCACTCCATGCCCGGCTACGCGCTGGTGGTCGTCGGTTTCGGGACGGAAGCCGAGCACGCCGCCACAGTGGCCCGGGTCCGCACGTCCCTGCCGCCACTGTTCGACTTCGTGACTCCGATGCCCTACGTCCAGCTGCAGCAGATGCTGGACGAGACCTACCGGTGGGGGTTGCACTGTTACGAGAAGGGGCTCTACCTCGGCGGGCTGTCCGACGAGGCGATCGCCGTGGTCACCGAACATCAGCCGCGCAAGCGATCCCCGCTGAGCGCCTTGCTGATGATGTCGCTGGGTGCGGGTTACGGCGCGGGGGGCGATGACGACACCGCATTCGGGGGTAGCCGCGCCGCGCGACTGGGTGTCTACGTGATGGCGGTGGCGGACAACCCGAAGCAGTTGTCGGCCGACCGGATCTGGGTGCGGTCGGTGTGGGAGGCGTTGCTCCCATACGCCTTGGGGTCTGGGTCCTACGTCAATACCATGGTCGAGTTCGCCGAGGACCGGGTGCGGGCTTCCTACGAGCCGGCCAAGTACGAGCGGCTGGCCCGGATTAAGGCGCGGTACGACCCGGACAACGTCTTCCACCTCAACGCCAACATCAAACCCGCGATGCAGCCGATCTGATGAACGTGTCGCACAGCTGGCGGCACCGAAAGGTGCTAGCGTTGCGCGCGGTTGTGGTCGTGTAGTTCCCCGATCGTTGTGAAGCGTCCGTGGAATGTCTGACTACGGGCTTCGCGCTACCGTCGGGGGATCCCTCCCTGCGGGTGTGCGTGATCCGCGCAACCACGGACCGGCACGGTGTCGGTCCAGGCAGCAGATTCCACAGGGAGAGCACATGGCACACGGCACGGTGAAGTGGTTCAACGCGGAGAAGGGCTTCGGCTTCATTCAGGTCGATGGAGGTGGCCCCGACGTGTTCGTCCACTTCTCTGCCATCCAGGGTGACGGCTACCGCAGCCTGGAAGAGAACCAGAAAGTGGAGTTCGAGTCGAGCCAGGGGCCCAAGGGCC
>DATEMN010000338.1:0-2669 GCA_035275565.1 Pseudonocardiaceae bacterium
ATCTCAATCGGCCAACCACAATGCACCTATGAGTAGCCATCAGGAGAACGGTGCGCCGATAATCGCACGTGAGGGCCTGTTGCGGCTGGTCGAGCTGGCTGCAAGGCTGCGGGCGCGTGAGCGCGGCGAGGAGAGCGGGTCGTCGTCGGACGACGGAGGGGGCTGCTGCCCCAGATCCGGGCCCTGGAACGGGCAAAGGATCGGATGTGGGACCGGCTGCCGCACGTGAATCGGCAGGTGGCGGTCCGGTGGTTGGTGGCGCTGGCAGCGCGTCGGCTTCCGGCGGAGCCGACGTCGGGGGCGGCTTCGAGTGCCACGGACGCGGGTGACGTGCCATGACTGCGCTGATGCCGTGGGAGACGGTCTCGGCGAGCAAGGTGAGCAGTCGTCAGCTGGAGCGGCTGGTGGTGATCTACATCCGGCAGTCTTCTATGCAGCAGGTCCTTGATCACCAGGAGTCGACGCGGCTGCAGTATGCGCTGGTGGACCGGGCGGTGGCTCTGGGCTGGGTGGCGGACCGGGTGCTGGTGATTGATGAGGATCTGGGCAAGTCCGGGGCGAGCGCGGTGGCCCGCAGTGGCTTCCAGCGTCTGGTCAGCGAGATCGGCCTGGACCACGTCGGTCTGGTGCTGGGCATCGAGATGCCGAGGCTGGCCCGCTCGGGCCGGGACTGGTACCAGCTCATGGAGCTGTGCGCGATCTCCGGTGCGCTGCTGGGCGACGCCGACGGCCTCTACGATCCGGCGGACTACAATGACAGGCTGCTGCTGGGCTTGAAGGGCACCATGGCAGAGGCCGAACTCCACCTGATCAAGCAGCGGATGCAGGCCGGGCGGTTGAACAAGGCCCGGCGCGGTGAGCTGTCCGTCCCGCTGCCGATCGGCTATGTGCGGCGCCCCTCCGGCGAGGCGGTACTGGATCCGGACGAGCAGGTCCAGGCCGTGGTGCGGCTGGTGTTCAGCAAGTTCGCGGAATTTACCACGACGCACGCGCTGCTGCGCTGCCTCGTCGACCACGGCATCGAGCTGGGGGTTCGGCTGCGGTCCGGCCCGGACAAGGGCGAGTTGGAGTGGCGCCGCCCCAACCGCATGACTCTGCAGATCATGCTGCACAGTCCGGTCTACGCCGGGATCTACGCCTACGGCCGGCGCCGGGTCGATGCCCGGCGCCAGCAGCCCGGGCGCCCGTCCACCGGCCGGGTGGTGCGCGGGGAGCAGGAGTGGCTGGTGTTCATTCCCGGGATGCTTCCCGCCTATATCTCCGAAGAGACCTGGCGGGCGAACCTGGCCCAACTCGCCGCCGACGCCTCCCGTTCGGACGCCCGCGGCTCGGCCCGTGCCGGATCCGCTCTGCTGTCGGGCCTGGCACGGTGCGGCAGGTGCGGCAAGCGGATGGCCGTGCAGTACCACACCCGCGAGAAGGGAACCGTCCCGGAGTACCGGTGCTCACGCCAGGTCGGGGACTACGGGGCGGCCCGCCCCTGCCAGTCACTCGCCGGAGCCTGCGCGGACGCTTTTGTGAGCGCGCAGATCCTGGACGCGCTCTCCCCGGCCGCCCTGGAAGTCTCGCTGCGGGCCGCCGAGCAGGTCGAGGCCGACCGCACTGCTCTGGAGGAGATCTGGGCCAAGCGCCTGGAACGCGCCGCGATCGCCGTCGACCGGGCCCGGCGTTGCTACCGCCTGGCCGAAGCGGAAAACCGTCTGGTCGTACGGCAGTTGGAGAAAGACTGGGAGCAGGCCCTGGCCGATCAGCAGCGGCTGTCCGAGGAACACGATCGCTTCGTACGCACCCGGCCCACCTGCCTCACCCCGGCCGAACGCGCCGCCATCACGGCCCTGGCCTCGGACATCGAGGGCCTGTGGCACGCACCGACCACCACCGACAAAGATCGCAAGGAACTCATCCGCGCCCTGATCACCGACGTTCGCCTCACCGTCCAAGGAGAGAGCGAACGCGTCGCGGTCACCCGTACCTGGGCCGGCGGGCACACCACCGAGGACATCCTGGTCCGTCCGGTGGCCCGCATCGACCAGCTCAGCAACTACCCCCAGCTCGCGGCACGCGTCAGAGCCCTGGACGCCCAGGGGCTGACCTCCCGCCAGATCGCCGCGCGGCTCGACGCGGAAGGTTTCCGCCCACCCAAGCGCATCGAGCACTTCACCCCCAACAGCATCACCACCCTGCGGCGCCGGCTGCGAACCGGCGCCCGCGCATGCCCCGCCCCCGGCCGTGATGGTCTTGGGGAACACGAATGGCGCCTCTCCGACCTCGCCCACCACCTCGACATGCCCGAGGCCACCCTCTACACCTGGATACAGCGCGGCTGGGTCGCCTCCCGCCGTGATGAGGCCCCCCACCGCCTCGTCCTCATCGCCGACGACGCAGCCCTGGCCGAACTGAGGGAACGCCGCTCCCGGCCGCACGGCTACTACAGCCGCCTCCGCTGGACCACCCCGGACCCGCTCGCGACAGTCCCCGGCGACGATCAGACCGCCAGCCCGAACTTATGAGTGCACTGCGGTTGACACATCTCCACGTGCCAGCGGTCCGCGTAGATCCGTGCGAGTTCGAGCGCGGGGGCCTGCTCGGGGCCGAGCAGGGTGGTGATCAGCGCAAAGACTTCGGAGACACCGTCGTCGTCGGTGACGCTGTACTCGATCACGCGGACC
>DATEMN010000339.1:0-2647 GCA_035275565.1 Pseudonocardiaceae bacterium
CAGAGTGGCCACCGCCCGCTCGGCGACCCTGCCGAACTCCCCCAGCATGGCCTGCAGCTGCTCGCTGAGCTGGCCCGCGCTGGCCCGTCCCATCGTCACCGGCCGGTCCAGCGATAGGCCACTCTCCCCCACCGGAACTCCGGACTGCTCGCGTTCCAAGCGCCGGCGGGCCCGCAACGCGGTAGTCGGGTTGTGATCGGGGTCCTCGCAGTACATCGGCCGCTGCCCCGACGCCGTGGCGGGCTTTCGCGGGCGAGCGCACCCCGGGTAGCGGCACACGGTTGAGGTCTCGGGTGGGACGGTCTCACGCATGCTCTACATCATGTCATGCATTATAAAAATTATACAATGCATCATTGATATGCATGTCATCATGCATTCTGTACACGAGATGCGATCCCCTTCGCTCGACCGTCTGAGGTCTGTACCCCCACGCCAGTAACCTCCACCCGGCGCGCACCGCGGGGCGATCCCGGCAATACCACGGGCACCCGACCATGGTGGTGCCTCCCTCGCTGGCGGAGCCGGAGCGGAGGGCCGCTGACGTGTTCACCACGTCGCCGAGTCACGGCGTGGCGCAATCACTCCGTGACTCAGTCACCTGATCACTTCGCCGCCAAATCTCATAGAGATCGTGTGGCTTTGCGATTTAGCGGCTGAGCGGCTAGGTCACCTGGCCGCAGAATCACCTAGCGATGTCCGCCATCAAGCCGCCCCGTGATGTTGTCACTCAGCCGCGATGCGACGGAGCGACTAGATCACTCCATCGCATCGTCACACGGTTGCTGTGCCGCTGGATCACACAGTGATCGAGTGTCCTTTGCGATGTTGTGATCATGTGGCGTCATCGCGTAGCCACAGAGTCACCCAGTGATGCAGCCACAACGCCGCGATGTGGCGTGGTGGCCCGGTCGCACCGTCACGGCGTGGCCGAATCGCTGCGTCACTGCCATACCCATGGGAGGTCAGCCCGGTGCCTGCAGAGATCGTTGCCGTCGCGAATCACAAGGGCGGTGTTGGCAAGAGCTTCACCGCGGTCAGCCTGGCATCGGGCATGGCGCACGCCGGTTGGCGCACGCTGCTCGTCGACTGTGACGCGCAGGCGAACGCCACCTCCATGTTCGATGCGGATGGCCAGGTCGAGTTCGACCTGCTGGACGTCATCGTGAACGGAGTCGACGTCACCAAGGCGGTGGTGACTACTCGCGTCCCCGGTCTGGACCTTTTGGGGTCATCGCTCGACGTCGCGCGGCTGGACCAGGAGCTCATCACCCGTCATTACCGTGAGGAGCAGGTACGCCGCGCGTTGGCGCCGTTGCTGGAGGACTACGACGTGATGGTCTTGGACCTGTCGCCGAATCTCGGCCAGCTCGTGATCACGGCGCTCAACGCCGCGACCGGGTTGATCGTCCCGACCGATGCCAGCAGGTGGGGCCGTCGGGGCGTCGCGATGTTCTTGGAGTGGGCGGAGGAGCTGCGCCGCGCGGACGTGCTCCGCGCCGAGCTCCTGGGCGTCGTGCTGACGAAGTACGAGCCCAGCACGCGGATCAGCCGGGAGGTCCGCGACGACCTTCGCAGCACCGGCTGGCCCATGTTCGACACCTTGATCCCCAAGCGGGTAGCGGCCGAGCGGATGGTCGCTGAGCAGCGAGTTGTCGGAGATCCGGAAGCGGACCTCGATCTAAGCCAGGCGTATGCCAACCTTACCGCCGAGGTCCTTGAGCGCTTGACCGCCTCCATCGCACGACGGGGGAGACACGCACGTGTCTAAGAACGCGGGACAGACCGTTGCCGCCCTGCTGGCGAAGGCCCCCTCGCCACCACCGCGAGCCCAGCCGTCACCCGCCCCGGCACCGGAACCAGACCCAGTGGGGGAGCACGCTCACCAGGCCGAGTCGGACGCGGAACCGGCGCCGCCAGCCACGGCGGTCACTGCGACCGCAGCGCCGCCACGTCGCAAGCGAGGGTCTCCGAGATTAGGTGAGCCATCGGCAGCGGCTGAGCCGACAGCGCCGCCGACGCTGCGGCTGTCTCAACCGACCGCCGAAGCGCTGCGAGCGGCCTGGCTCGAGGAGAAACGCTCCCGAGTGTTGCTGACCTACCAAGACTTCGCCGGCGAAATCATCACCGCCGGGCTCCGCCAAGCGCGCCGGCGCACACCCCAGCAATAACCCGCGGGTCAAGGACGAGCAGGTCAAGTGATGGGGCACCGGACTGGACGGCCGCGACGCCATACCGATAACTTTAACGGTATGGCGCCACGAGAGCGGACCACCAAGAAGATCACCGTCACCCTGCCGATCGAGGATGCCGAGGCGGTGGAGCGCTTGGCCGAGTCCGGCCAGATCGAGTCCGTCAGCCGGTACGTCACCGAGGCCGTGGCATTCCGCCGCGCCCGCGAGGACGGCCTAGCCGTGCTCGAACGTCAGTTCGGCAAACCACCCGACTACGCCCTGGAATGGGCCCGCAACCTCGTCGCCCGTCGTCTCGGGTCGCCAGGTCCCACCGGGTGAGCCAGGCATTCGGTGGCTGGGTGCTCGACCACCATGCCCTCGCGTCCTGGGCCCGGGTCGAGCCCTACGCCCAGTCGCTGGTCTGGTCGGCGATGGAGGTGGGCATGGCCGTGGCCGTTCCGGTGGCGACACTG